>JACREX010000161.1 GCA_016212695.1 Bacteroidia bacterium | reverse complement strand
ATACAGTATATTTACAAAGTAAAATTGTATCATACCGATACAAAAAAAGAATGGGACAAGGTAGTCGTCTTAAACAAAGCACAAAAAGAACTGGTAAAGGTTTTAAAGTGTAGTGTATAAAATTGAGGGTAAATTCAGGTATTTACTGTATACTGACATCCTCCATAGAGTGTGTTTCAGGCAATCCGGCAACATCAGACACAATCACAATGACTGTAATTCCGACTTATGTCATATCGAGCGTAGTCGAGATATGCAACGGTCAGTCATACAGTTTTGGAGGTAGCATTTATTCTACAGCAGGAACCTACTCTCATACATTCGTTTCTGTTGCAGGATGCGATTCAGTGGTAACCCTTACGCTTACCGTGAATCCCGTATTCATCACACTGAGCGCAGTCGAAGTGTGCGATGGAGGCAGCTATGTTTTCAACGGACATATTTATACCACAGCCGGAAATTATAATGACACATTAACAACTCTGAATGGCTGCGACAGCATCATTGTAACCCAGCTTACCGTGAATCACGTATTCATCACACTGAGCGCAGTCGAAGTGTGCAATGGCGACAGCTATGTTTTCAACGGACATATTTATACCACAGCCGGAAATTATAACGACACCTTAACAACCGTGAATGGTTGCGATAGTATCATTGTTACCCAGTTTACAGTTAATCCTGTCTTTGTCATATCGAGCGTAGTCGAGATATGTGATGGCGGCAGTTATATTTTTAACGGAAATACTTATATTTCAGCGGGAACGTATTATGATACGTTAACATCTGTATCTGGCTGCGACAGCATTATTGTAACGAATTTAACGGTAAATCCGAATTTGCCTGTAAGCATTGCCATTTATTCAAGCGACACTTCCATATGCTCTGGGGCAAATGTTACATTTACTGCAACACCGACAAACGGCGGAACATCACCTACCTATCATTGGTATTTGAACGGTAACACGGTTGGCATAAATAGTAATACCTATTCAAATAATACACTCGCAGACAGCGACGAAGTGTATTGCGTTTTGCTCTCTTCAGAAGAGTGTACTGTAAGCAACAGCGATACTTCAGAAGCAATTACAATCAATATTGAACCAGGTCTCCCTGTAAGTGTAAGTATTACGGCAAGCCCGCCCGGTCCGGTATGCAATGGAACAGAGGTAACATTCGAGGCAGTACCTGTTCATGGCGGCGATAATCCGCAATACACATGGTTTATTAATGGTATCTTAACGGGCAGTGGCAGCAGCATTATCCGGCCGGTGTCCGATAACGGCGATATTATCCTCTGCATTATGACATCTAACCTTTCGGGTTGCCTTACCAACAACCCCGATACTGCCACAATGGTTGTTCAAACCTATTCTCTGCCAATAATCAGTTTTAACACTACGAACGAAAAATGTTTGGGCGCTGGTGATGGAGCCATACAACTTACTGTAACAAACGGGGCGCCCCCTTACACGTATTCATGGAGCAACGGCCAGTCTTCTGCAATTATTAACTCTCTGCAAGCCGGAAAATATACTGTAGAAGTTTCAGATGCCCATCTTTGCAAATCAACAAAAGAAATTGAAGTTGAAGCAGCCCTTGATGCCTGTCTTTATATACCAAACATTTTTTCACCAAACAGCGATGGCAAAAATGACAAGCTGTATGTTCGCGGTTCCGGTATAAAATATTTAGAATTTACAATATATGATCGCTGGGGAAAAGAAATTTTCAGGAGCAATGAACAAAGCAATGGATGGGACGGCTGTTATGACGGTACACCTATGAATGCCGCTGTATTCGTTTACACTCTCAAAGCCGAAATGATTAGCGGAAATATTGTTGAAGAAAAAGGAAATGTTACCCTGTTGCGATAAGTCAAAAGTTTAAAAAAAATAAAAAGTATGAAAGCGAAAATTTTATTATTGATAGTCGTCCTGACCGTAAACTGTAAACTCGAAACTTTAAACTGCTTTTCCCAGGACATCCATTTTTCGCAATATTATGCGAATCCTTTAAACATGAATCCCGCTTTAGCAGGTTCAGAGAATGAGGATATAAAAGCAATTCTGACGTATAAGGATCAGTGGGGGCAATTGGATAATCCTTATAAAACCTATTCCCTGGCTGCTGATGCAGGTTTTTTGAAAAACAAAACGCGCAACGGTTTCTGGGGTGCAGGAATAAATTTGTTTCACGATGTTTCAGGTATCAGTAAACTTTCTACTACCACATTGAACCTTACAGGCGCTTATCATGTTAAATTGAATATGCAGAACTGGCTCACTGCCGGTTTACAGGGGGGTATTATACAACGAAAAATCAGTGATGGAGCCCTTCAATGGGATAACCAATATGATGGCGCTGGATATAATCCATCCTTATCGTCCGGTGAAAACGCCGCAACCGAACCTTTTACCTTGGGAGATGTAAGTACAGGATTAGTGTGGAATTACCAGTCTGAAAAAGCGATTCATCATATAAATAATGAAGGCATTAAATCAGAATTGGGAGTTGCATTTTTTCATGTTAATAAACCGCAGTATTCGTTTTACAGCGCTTCAAAGGACAGGATGTATGCCCGGTCTGTAATTCATGGAAAAATATCTGTAGGAATTCCCAATTCTATTTTTGCCGTAATACCGACATTTGTTTATATGAAACAAGGACCTTCAACAGAATTTATTCCCGGCGCATATGTGAGAATGATGCTCAAAGATAATTCTTCGCATACCGGACTGTTTTATGCTTCTGCCCTGTCTCTCGGCGCTCACTGGCGATTGAAAGATGCCGTTGCGCTTGCATTGTTATTTGAAATGCATCACATTGCCCTGGGTTTAAGTTATGATGTAAACATATCAGGGCTGAAATATGCAACGAACCGAAACGGCGGGCTTGAGGTTACTCTAAGATATGCAACACCCAATCCCTTTGCTTATAGAAGGAAGGGGAATAGTTTGTTGTAATTCTGCATTCTAATTCTTATTTTTGAAAAAAAAAGGAATGTGGAATATTCTATATGTTGTTGTTTTTCTATTATGTGTAATAAATTATTGTTATTCACAGAAAGACACTGTGATAAATTTAGGCGAAGCAAAATACTCTGTGATAAAAGCAAACATTCACTGGGTATCAAAAGTGGTTAACTTTTCATCTCAATATAGCGATAAAGTAAAATCCGCAAACCAGATATTAGGGAAACCAAATGTTCTTCCATCGGGAGGGACTTCTTCCTGTGCATGGACTCCGAAAAAAGGTATTATCAGCAATTTTAAAAAAGCATCCATCCGGGTTGCCTTCAGGGAGCCGATGAAAGTAAAACAGGTTGCAGTGGCAGAAAATTTTAATCCGGGCGCCATTGAAAAAATTATTTTATACGGAACAAAAAATGAGGAGTTGGTTGTGTATCAAAATAACCCTTCGCCGGTAAATATCGGCCATAGAATGTTGAATGTTTTTATTGAACCAACCCCTTTTGATGTTATTGAGGGAGAAATACAACTTTACCAGCGCAAAGTTCCGGATTTTGAGATAGACGCTTTTGGTATATCAGATACATGGGACACGGTTAAAGCAGAAGTAAATGTCGCCCCTGATATAAAATATTCTTACCGGAAAGAAAGATTGGGAGAAGGTATAAATACTCAGTACGATGAAACAGCCCCGGTAATATCGCCGGACGGAAAAACCCTTTTTTTTGACAGGAAATTTTCAGCAGAAAATACAGGAGGCATAAAAGATGAAGACGATATCTGGTTTTCATGGGCAGATGAAAAGGGCAATTGGTCAAAGGCCGTAAATATTGGCCCGCCGTTAAATACAAAATGGAATAATTTTGTGCAATCCATCACTCCGGATGGTAATACGCTGCTCTTGGGAAATATATACGGTAAAAAGGGGGTCATGTACCCGGGTATATCAATTTCTCATCGCGGTAAAGTTGGATGGACTGAGCCTATAGCCCAGGATATTCAATACTTCGTTAATTATAATGATCATGTCAGCTACTGCTTATCAAACAGCAACAAATACCTTTTAATTGCATCTGAAACCGACAACAACTATGGAGGATTAGATTTATATGTTAGTTTCAGAACAAGCGATAACAGTTGGTCGGAACCAAAAAATCTGGGAACGGTAATTAATACTGCCGTTAACGACAACAGCCCGTTTTTGGCTGCTGATGATATAACTTTATATTATTCTACTTCAGGAATCAGCGGGTATGGTAAAGAAGATATTTTTATGACAAGGCGCTTGGATGATACGTGGCAAAACTGGACAGAACCTTTGAATTTAGGCACTGATATTAATACAAAAGAAGCTGATTCCAAATATACGATCCCGGCTTCGGGTGAATATGCTTATTTTTCATCTATTGCTGATTCTTCAGGTATGCGCGATATTTACCGTATTAAATTACCGGAGGCTGTTAAGCCCAAGCCTGTTGTTTTAGTCAAAGGCAAAGTTTTAAATAATAATAATAACAGACCTGTTTCGGCTGAATTTATTTTCAATGACTCAATAAACAATAAAGAAATTGGAAGAACGAATACTAATCTCAAAACCGGTGAATTCGTAATGATTTTACCTGCCAATTGCAAGTATTCTTTCAAGGTAATTGCCGGTGGTTTTACTGAATTAACAATGGA
This sequence comes from Bacteroidia bacterium, assembly GCA_016212695.1. Classification (GTDB taxonomy): domain Bacteria; phylum Bacteroidota; class Bacteroidia; order Bacteroidales; family GWF2-35-48; genus GWF2-35-48. The sequence continues at coordinate 7,322 of JACREX010000161.1, read as the reverse complement.
TTTAAACCTGGCAGATATCAAAGAGTACAAGGTTATTGAACTATCTGACATAAAACTAATACCTCCAAAAAAGAATATTAAAGGGACTATCAGGGATGCATTAACTGAAAAAAATATAAGCGGGGCATCCGTATTTCTTATCGTGGACACTGTTACCGGGGATACATTAGCGAAATCAACCACCAATGAACAGGGAGAATTCAGCTTTGATATTCCCGAAAATCTATCGGACAATGACAGGGAATTGTTATTAGTAGTTGAAAGGGATGGATATGAAAAGAAAGAAATAAAAATATTTGAATCCGACGACACAGATGCTCTCTTGCTGAATTTTGATATGAAGGCTATTATGAAAGAAGAAAAAGTGCTTGAATTCCATAATATATATTTTGAATACAAAAGCGCGGAATTAACAGCCCATGCAAAGTCAATTCTCGACAGGCTTGTAGATGTCATGAAAGAAAACGGCGGGATGGGAATAGAATTAAGCGCACACACAGACAGCCGCGCCGGCGCTGAATCCAATCTGGCACTGTCGCAAAAAAGAGCGGATAATGCAAAAATATATATGGTATCAAAAGGAATAAGCGACGCCCGTATTACAGCAAAAGGTTACGGAGAAACCATGCTTTTAAATCGCTGCAAAGACGGAGTTGAATGCAGTGAAGAAGAACACGCAGTCAACCGGAGAATAGAAGTAAAAGTTTTAAAGTTGCAATAACCAATATCTAATGACCAATGACTATTGACTAATAAAAAATGACACTAATAAAATTTAAAATAATTATCCTGGTATTTTTTACCATTATGGGGTTTATTAATCTTTCAAATTGCCATGTATTGCCCGACAGCCTGAATAAAACAATAGGGCAAAAAAGCGATAAGGAAAAAATCGAATACCTGAACAAACTTGCTGAAAAAAACAGTAAAATATCGCCTGAAAAGAGTATAGAATTAGCAAAACTTTCACTCGAAATCTCAAAAAAAACCAAAGACAGGAAGGGAGAACTCAATGCGTTGCTCATTATTGGAAAAGCATATAAAAATTTGGGTAAATACGCTGAGGGACTGGAATATTTCAGCAAAAGCTTAGAAATATATTCGGCAGCAAACCTTAAGGAAGGCAAAGCTTATTGCCACAATGAAATAGGAACCCTGAACAAAAATCTTGGGAAAACCAGTAATGCCCTTTCTGATTACCAAAACGCTTTACAAATTTATCAGGAATTAAAAGATAATAAAAATTCTTATTCGGTTTTGGGCAATATAGGCACACTTTATTATAAAACCCAGGAACATCAGAAAGCAATAGAGTATTATAAAAAGGCATATAGTCTGATTGAAACATCCGGCAATTATTACGAAATAGCAATAACGCTTAATCAAATCGGAGCCGCTTATGCAAATTGGGGGAACAATGGAGAAGCATTAACCTATTTGGAAAAAGCGAAAAAAACAGCAGAGCAGAATAATCTCAATCAATTGCTTTCATCCATTACAAAAAACATTGAAGATGTTCGTACAAATATCTCTAACCAGGATAAACAAAAAACGAGTTTTGAAAAAGATGAAAACATAAAAAAAGAACAATATGTTGCCGCATTAGAGACAGAAAATATACTCACAAAAAATGCTAATCTAAAATCGCTCGAAGAAATAGAAAAACTCAGTTTTGAAAATCAGGCAAAAGAATTAAAACTGCATATTATACAGGATAGATATGACAGGCAAGTACTAGTCAACAAAATGAAAGAACAAAGCATTCAATTGCTCAATACAAAACATAAACTAACCAAAGCAGAACTGGCCAAAGAACAGGAAATACTTAAAACACAGAAAACTATTATAGCAATAATTCTATCAGCATTAGGGATTGTAACTTTGTTATTAATATTTTTATACAGGCTGTATTCCTTCAAGAAAAAAGCAAATATTTTATTAAACCAAAAAAATATTGAGATTCAACAACAAAAAGAAGAAATACAAGCACAAGCCGAAGAATTATTAAATATTAACAAGGAACTCGAAAAGCTGTCTATTGTTGCAAAAGAAACTATAAATGCCGTTTTGATTGCAGACAGTAATGGAATAATAGAATGGCTAAATCCCGGGGCTGTTAAAATGTTTGGAGAAGGGATCAATACAATTATTGGCAAAAGATATGCTGATACAAGCCGTCATCCGGCTCCGGTGCAATTTCTCGATAAATGCTTTAAAGAAAAAACATCTGTCTATTATGAGTCATATGGCGATTACCCTGTTGGCCGGATTTATACTCACACTACGCTAACTCCTGTGTTAGACAGTAATGGAACTGTAACTAAAGTGGTGATTATTGACACAGACATCACTGAAATCAGGGAAGCAAAAGATTTATTAGAAAAGCAAAACACCCAGATTTTAGATTCTATAAATTTCGCAAAACTTATTCAGGAAGCTATTTTGCCAAGTGAAGAAATGCTTAAAAAGGCATTTCCCGAATCCTTTTTATTTTTTCAGCCCCGCGATATTGTAAGCGGCGATTTTTACTGGCTGCATACCGAAGGTTATAAAACGCTGATAGCTTTAGCCGATTGTACCGGACATGGCGTACCCGGCGCTTTTATGAGCATGATAGGAAATACCCTTTTGAATCAAATAATAAAACAACAAAAAATATTTTCTCCTGCTGCAATTTTAGACAATTTAAATGTTGAAATCAACTATCTTTTAAATCAGGGAGGACAAAATTATGACGCAGGTATGGATATTACTATTTGCTGTATAGATTATGAAACCAATCAAATATTAGTCGGCCTGGCAGGGCATACCCTTTACTGCTTCCAACAGGGTGAAATAATTGAAAAGGAATGTGATTATGTTTCAGTGGGTGATATATTGTCAACAAAAATCAAGGATAAATTTTGCAATCTCTCTATTGATATACAAAATGATTTAATAATATACATGACATCCGATGGTTATACCGACCAATTCGGAGGCAATGAAAATAGAAAATTCAATAGCATTCGTTTTAAACAAATGCTTTCTGATATCGCTTCCTTGAATATGGAAAAACAAAAAGAAATAATATCAGATACTTTTTCAAAATGGAAGGGCGGGGAAAAGCAGATTGATGATGTGACGGTGATGGGAATCCGGTTGAAATAAAGTGTAAAAAACAGAATATGCTAAACCGGGTATTTATAAAGGCAACAGAAGTGACGCCTGATGTTTTTTACATAAGGGAAAAGAAATTTTTGAAATCTCTGGTAAATCGCTTCCTGAAAATGCTAATAAGATTTATAACCCCGTCATTGAATGGTTTGAGGGATATTCAAAAAATCCTAATTCATTAAATGAACAAAAATTAAAACTTGAATATTCCAATTCTTTATCAGCAGGGAAGTTATTTGAAATTTTTATAATATTTGAACAGATGTATTATCAAAATAAAAATGTTAAAATAATATGGCAATATAGTAAAATGGAACATTCATGGCTTTCTTTTATATTTCACAAAATTCGTATAGCTTTGTGTCGGATTTTAATAATTTAAAAATTGAAAACACAAAGATTGATATTGGTTTCTAACGATGACGGTTATGATTCCAACGGTATAGAGGCAATGATTGAGGTAGTCAGACCGTATGGAGAAATAGTGGTGGTTGCGCCGGTCGAAGGGAGGTCGGGCATGTCGCATGCCATTACTATAAAAAATCCCTTGCGGTTAAATAAATTGAAACAGGAAGATAATGTAACTGTTTATAGTTGTTCAGGAACTCCTGTTGATTCCGTAAAACTTGCCTTGAACCAGGTGGTCAAAAGATGTCCGGATCTCATTGTTTCCGGTATAAATCACGGCTCTAATGCATCCATTAGTATTATTTATTCAGGCACTATGGGAGCAACGATAGAAGGCTGTATCAATGGAATTCCCGCAATAGGATTTTCCGTATTAGATCATTCCCGTAATGCCGACTTCACATTGGCAAAAAAATATGCAAAAACAATTATTGAAAATGTTTTTGAAAAAGGTTTGCCGGACGGCGTTTGCCTGAATGTGAATTTTCCGGTTGTCAGCCATGAAGAATTTAAAGGGATTAAAATCTGCAAGCAGACGCGCGGCATATGGAAAGAAGAATTCGATAAACGGGTAGATCCGCAGAAGCAGGATTATTATTGGCTTACCGGATACTTTAAAAATCTTGAGCCGGATGATCAGACTACAGACGAATGGGCTTTGAAAAATAATTATGCGTCGGTGGTACCCATTAAAATAGATTTTACTTCTTACCCGATGATGGACGAATTGAAAAAATGGAACCTGTAAATTTTGAAAAAGAAACATTAAAGGTTATTAATCCCAATGGTAAAACGCTTCCGGGAATGAAGTTCAATTCATTTTTGCTTGGCGCAGTATTTGGTATGCTGGTTCCATCGCTGGCTTTCGTGATTTTCTATCTTGTCAAAGCCCCCAGAAACTTTACCTTCATTGATTTTATAAAACAGGTAAAATATTTTGAAATGTTATCTTCTCTGATCAGCCTGTGTGTTATTCCGAATCTGCTGATTTTTTTTATATTTATTTGGCTGAACAAGCTTTATTCAGCAAGAGGGATGGTCTTTGCCACGATGGTTTATGCCTTTATAATTGTTATCGTTAAATTTCTTCTTTAAGTGAGATATTATATAATAGCGGGTGAAGCCTCCGGCGATTTGCATGCATCAAACCTGATGAAGGAATTGAAGATGCTTGATTGCGAAGCGGAATTCCTGTTTTGGGGCGGAGATAAGATGGCGCAGCAGGCCGGTATCCCTCCTGTCAAACATTTTCGCGAACTCGCCTTTATGGGATTTCTGGAGATACTGATGAATGTCCGGAAAATACTGAAGAATATCTCATTCTGCAAAAAAGACATATTGGATTATAAACCCGATGTTTTGATCCTGGTAGATTACCCGGGCTTTAATCTTCGTATGGCAAAATTCTCTCATGCCCGCGGGATAAAAGTATTTTACTATATTGCTCCCACGCTTTGGGCCTGGCACGAATCGCGTATTAAAACCATAAAAAGTTCTGTTGATAAACTGTTTGTTATCCTTCCTTTTGAAAAAGAATATTATAAAAAATTCGGCTACCCTGTGGATTTTGCCGGCCATCCGCTGATGGACGCATTAGACGCGGAAATGTTAAATACGGTTCCTTTTGAAGAATTTTTAAAAAAGAACCACCTTGAAGATAAACCAATAATAGCAATTCTTCCCGGCAGCAGAAAACAGGAGATCGTCAAGATCATGCCGCTGATGCTGAGTGTTGCAGATGATTTTAAAAACTACCAGTTCTTGGTTGCCGGAGTTTCTTCAATTCCTGAAGAGCTTTATAAAAAATATATTAAGGACAAAAGCAATGTGAAGCTTTTATACAATCAGACCTACGAAATATTAAAACAATCCTCTGGAGCCTTGGTAAAATCCGGTACTTCCACACTTGAAACCGCCCTGTTGAATATTCCTGAAGTGGTTTGTTATAAGACAAGCGCTGCATCATATATCCTTGCAAAGCAGTTTATCAAAGTAAAATATATTTCCATAGTTAATTTAATAATGAACCGGGCAGTGGTCTGTGAGTTGATTCAGCACGAACTGAATTATTCAAGAGTGAAAGAAGAACTTGAAAAAATACTTTTTAATACACAAAAAAGAAATGCAGTTTTAAATGAATATGAACAGTTGAGGCAACTGCTGGGTGGCAAAGGCGCATCCATGCGTTTGGCAGGGTTGATGTATAAATATTTAAAACCGGAATAGCAGAATTTGTGATTATAAAAAACCAAATACTGATTATTATTTTATTACTCTATTACGGAACAGGTTTCTATGCTCAGAAAATCAATGTGCGGGTTTTTTCAGCCAAAGAAGTTAAATCTGTTGTTTTTACAACCATGGAAGGAGAGTATGATATTATTGTGGATACCATAACACGCAGGTTCGATATTAATAATGTGATTCAGGTTTCTGTTGTTGGTGAAAAAATTTCAGTACGGAGCTTAGATGGTAATCTGGGAGAATGTAAAATTATTAAACTTACCGGCAGGGCAGAAAAAAATACCTTCAAGATCAAACCCAATGTACCGGATCTTAAACCCAGGATATACGACGATAATCTCATCATTACTTTATTTGACAAACAGCTTCTTATCGTCAATGAAGTGGAACTGGAGAGTTATATTGCAGGCGTTGTTGAATCAGAAGGAGGATATAAAGCCCATACTGAATTTTACAAAACACAGGCTGTTCTCTGCAGAACGTGGGCGCTCTATAATATTGACAAGCATGTGATGGATGGTTATCAACTTTGTGACGACGTACATTGCCAGGTATATCATAGCAAATGTCAGAAAAACGATGCGATCATAAATGCTACTGTAGAAACAGAAGGCCTGGTACTTATAGACACTTCACAAAGCCTTATTACTGCCACATTCCATTCAAATTGCGGAGGGCAAACGGTAAAGAGCGAAGACATCTGGGGAAAACCTAAATCGTATTTGCAGTCAGTAAACGATTCGTTCTGTATCGGCGCACGCAGTTCGTACTGGGAGAAAAAAATATCTATTGAAAGTTTTAAAAAATATCTTAGAGAGAATGGTTTTAAAATCAATGGCGATACCTTTGCAAAAGACTCCCTGATTTTTTACCAGGCGGCAAGAAAAGCATTTTTCTCTTTAAATAATGATTCGCTTCATTTAAAAAAAATGAGATCTGATTTGAAATTAAAATCAACTTTCTTTTCAGTTTATAAAGCCGGAAACGACATTATTTTTAAGGGACGCGGCTATGGGCATGGCGTGGGTTTATGCCAGGAAGGCGCCATGAGAATGGCAAAATTAGGTTATAATTACCAGGATATTGTTAAATTTTATTTTAAAAACACCAGCCTTGTCAGTTTAAAATCGCTCAATTTCTTTAATGCTTCCGTATCGTCTGTTGCCGTTCCTAAAGATACATTGCAACCTCTCCCGGTTGAAAAACCTGTTGAATAAAAAATAGCGCAGCAATTCACCGCTCCATTTTATCAATTTTGATTGTTTTATTTCTCCCGCACCAAGTGGAATGCGCCTTTCAGGTCATATTTGATATCATCCCATCCTTCTGCTTTGATAATATAATAGTAAACTCCGGGAGATGCTTCGTTTCCTTTGATCTTTCCATCCCAACCCGATGTCGGGTACAGTTCCTTATCCCACTCGTCCCATTCATACAAGGTTTTTCCCCAGCGGTTCGTGATGATTCCATGGAAACTTTTCAATGTCTTTCCGCTTACCTGGAAGTAATCATTT
>JACREX010000167.1 GCA_016212695.1 Bacteroidia bacterium | reverse complement strand
ATCCTTCCGGTATTTGCATTATGCAAACTTCCACATAATTCTCTTACTTTTATATCCTTCAAAAAAAAGTTATTAAGATTCATTTGTTAATTTAAAATTATGTAGTAAATTTAAGGCAGAAACATATTGTGAACGATTACCTTTTTTATTAGCGCCGATAAAGTTTTTCTTTGAGAAGTCTTTCATTTTGGTTCTTGTAACTGTAATGTTTTTATCTCTTCCAAGTGAAATGTCTAAAGTGTCTTTTGTACTTACGGCATCCAGATACGATTTCCCCACATAAGTTCCTTCAAAGAAAAGGTTCATATCTCCTGAAACAAGATTGTAGGCTTCCCACCCGGTAACATGCGCAATCAGGAAAGCGTCTTTGTCGAGTTTCGGCGCGCTGAAATATTCATACGATGCGGGGACTGTGTATTTTTGAACTTCTACAATGTACTGTTTGCCGTCGGAAGGAACAGAGTAGGGGACTTCGATTTTAAATTCAACATTGGTCTGGTTTTCGTTCATTTCAGTATAATCGGCCCCGGTAGTGGCAGACATGGCTCCGTCTTCAGCTAATGTTGTCTCATAAATTTTATCTGCTTTTTTACTCTCTTCTTTTGCCATGGTCATGGTCGGCGCATATTTTCTTTTTTCTTTTACTTTATAAGTTTCCTGTAAATATAAATACCAGGGCGCCAGTTCCGGTTTTGTGCCGCTTATAGTTGGATTTCCGGTATTCAGGGTTAATGAGATTTTATCCCAGTCTTCGCCAGAAAGCTGCCATACATTCCCTTTGTAAGTAAGCTCCACCGGGTTATTGATGTCTTTTGCACGCAGGTCGTAAAGCGGTGTCCATCCTGCATCATTTACCAAGTAGCTTAATGATAAATTTGCATTACCGGGAGCTTTTGCATTTACTGTAATAATCACCTCGCTGGTAGGTTTATTTTCTTTTGAATTCAGAACCGAAAGCTGGCTGTTGAGCCGGGTGATTACTTCATTTAATTTTACATTTTGTTTCTGCAACGCATACCATTTTGTTTTGATGTCGGTAAGCCTGGCTCTGAAATATTCGGCTCCGTCTTTCAGATCCTGTATCTTCACGCCCACATTTTGCCCGCCTATGGATTTATTGGATTTGATCATGGCTTCTTCATCCTGGTAAACTGTCTGCTGATCTTTGTTAGTAGTGAACTGATCATTTAAAAAGAGGAGGCTGTCTTTTATTTCTTTAATCTCTTTGGTTATCTGCTGCCTTTTAAGATAATTCAATTGATGCTGTACGGAAAGTATGGTGAATTCACCTTTTCCGCTCACCTGGATGCTTTGAGAATTGATGTTGCTGGGAAGGTCTTCAAAAATTACCTGGCTTGTACCTGCCCCGATATTTATGCTGCCGGCGCGGGTAACCTGCGCTCCGCGAAGAAATACCGACACTTCTTTAATTTCAGACTTGATCGATTTTGGCTTGTCGCCTGCATAAAGAAAAAATGCATTAAATTGTAAAATGAATACTAAAGTTAAAATGGTTTTCATAGAATTTGAATTTTATGGTTTATACTATTGTTTAGCTAATGATATACTTTAAATGGTTAAATTGTTGACATTGTTAAATGGTTATTTTAATTATCACATAGACTATTAATGATTGATTTATAACAATTTAGCAATATAACAATTTAGCAATATAACAATTTGACAATGTCTATTCAATAAAAGTTAAATTTGTAACCGTTTGCAGTATATGTTAATTTAACATGATCACCGATCACTTTTCAAAATACTCTTTCAACATTTTTTTGGCTGCAATAAAAGAGCTGATCTTATCATCAAGTACTAATTGTTCATATGATTTCAGCTTATTTTTAAATGTTGCCTGTGAATAAAAATGGTCTTTCAGGCTTTCGTTTATGGTTTCATACATCCAGTATTTCGCCTGTTCCCTGCGGTTTTTATTAAAGAACCGGTTTGCTTTTGTAAATTCAACAAAATCCAGGATAGTTTCCCAAATATCGGGGAGACCTGTTTTATAAATTGCAGAGCAAGTCAGTACTTTGGGCGCCCAATTTGATTCCCGTGGCGAAAACAGGTGAAGCGCATTCTGATATTGTGTTTGCGCCATTTTTGCTTTGTTCACATTACTGCCGTCGGCTTTGGTAATAGCGATTGCATCGGCCATTTCCATAATGCCCCGTTTGATACCCTGCAGTTCGTCGCCGGCTCCTGCAAGCATCAGCAGCAGGAAAAAATCTACCATGGAATGAACGGCTGTTTCAGACTGGCCCACGCCAACAGTTTCTATAAAGAGGGTATCAAAACCTGCCGCTTCGCAAAGAACCACCGATTCCCTTGTTTTCCTTGCCACACCTCCTAAAGAACCGCCCGATGGGGAAGGACGGATATAGGCATTTGGATCGGAAGAAAGTTCTTCCATCCGGGTTTTATCTCCAAGTATGCTGCCTTTCGATCGTTCGCTGCTGGGGTCAACCGCTAAAACGGCAAGCTTCTTTCCGGTATTCGTGATTTGCTTACCAAGCACTTCGATAAAAGCGCTCTTGCCAACACCAGGAACACCTGTAATCCCAATCCGGATGGAATTTCCTGAATAAGGGAGGCATTTTTCGATGATATCCTGCGCCAGCGCTTGGTGGTCGTGCAGCGAACTCTCAATAAGAGTGATCGCCTGGCTCAGCACGATCCTGTCGCCCTTCAGTATGCCTTCAACAAATTCTGATTCAGTCAGCTTTTTCTTCTTCTTTTTCTTAAATGCTTTGATCGCATCTTCGTTAACAGAAGAAGGCTGTTCAATACCTTTGTTTACAGATAAACCCTTAAATTTCCCGTTATTTTCAAAATGCTTCATCAGGAATATTATGCAAGGTCAAATATATAAAATAAAAAAAGTAAAGAATACTGTAATTCTTTACTTTTAAAAACTTTGATATAGAATAATATTATCCTTTATGTTTTTTCTCGTCAGAAACAGTGAGTTTTTTTCTGCCCTTAGCCCTTCTGGAAGCTAATACCCTGCGGCCATTGGCTGTAGCCATTCTTTCCCTGAAACCGTGTTTGTTCTTTTTTTTCCTGTTTGATGGTTGATAAGTCCGTTTCATTGCTGAAAATTTTATTGATTTACAAAATGGACTGCAAAAGTATGGTTATTTTTTTATTATTCAAATTTTTGGCGAAAAACTTTTGCAGGAGTGTTGAAAACTTGAAAAATCAGACGTCAGTAGTCGGTCGTCAGTCAGTTAAGAAAACCACCGATTACTGAATACCGATCACTGATTACTTGTTTTTATTTCTGAACAATCTCAGGAAAGCTCACGCCGAGCACAAGAATATCATCCAATTGTTCTAACTTTCCTTTCCAGTCTTCGATGATCTTGTTATAAAAATCCTTTTGTTCTTTAACGGGAATATGCTGATTTTGGATGATAATCTCTTTAAGCTGTGAATATTTGAATTTTTTCCCTTTAGGCCCGCCAAACTGGTCTGCATAACCGTCGGAAAAAACATAAAATGCATCCCCGGGTTCAACTTTAAATGTATAATTTGAAAATTTCTTCCTGCTTTCAACTGCGCCGATGGGTTGTTTGTCGCCCTTTATTTCATATAAAGCATACGTGTCATTTTCTACAGAAGGTTCAAGTTCCTTATCGTTGATGAAAAGTTTTTTAGGTTTCAACCTTACAATATAAAGAGGATTATTTGCCCCGGCAAACTCAAAGTCATTGGTATCAAAATTATAGGAACAGAATGCAATATCCATTCCGTCTTTCACTTCTGTTTTATTTATCTGGCGCAATGTTTCCACAACAAAATCATCCAGCACGTCCAATATTTCGCCTGGATGAAAAACCTTTTGTTCCCTTACTGCGCGGTCGAGCCCGTTGTGGCCCACAATACTCATGAATGCTCCCGGCACTCCGTGGCCTGTGCAGTCAACTGCAGTGAATAATATTTTGTTTTCAACATTTTCGACCCAGTAAAAGTCGCCGCTTACTATATCTTTTGGTTTATAAAGGATAAAATGTTTTTCCAGATATTTATTGATATAATCGTCAGGCGGCAGAATCGCCAGTTGTATGCGTTTTGCATAGTGGATACTGTCCATGATCTCTTTCTTCTGCCGTGTTACAATCGCCATCTGTTCTTTGATTTTTTCATGCTGGCTCGCTATTTTATCGCCCTGTTTCATCAGGAATTTACTTTGAAGTTCAAGCTCGTCCCGTTGAGTTTTGATCTCTTCGTTCTGCTGGTTCAAAATCTGGTTTTTTTCTTCGATTTCTTTTTTCTGTAATGTCAGTAGTTCATTGGCTTTTTTCTTTGTCCGGTAGTTTTTATAGATCATTACGAAAAGAAAAATCATTAGCATGAACCCAATCAGTGAAGCAATTCCGATAATCTTCAGCCGGTTCATCTCCTCAACTTTGAGCACGTCTTTTTTCTGTTGTTCCAGTTCAGCCTTCTGCTTCTCTTTTTCAAACTCGTAATTCATCTCAAGCTGTGTCTGGTTTTTAAGCGTTTCTTTGTTGATGAGTGAGTCATTGGCATGCTTAAAGAGTACGTAATAATCATATGCTTTTGTGTAATTATTTAACAGAACGTAAGCTTTGGAAAGCGATTCATAGTTCCTTAGTTGAAGATCCAGTGATTTTATTTCTTTCGATACTTCCAATGCTTTATTAAAATGTTCCAGCGCTTTTGGGATATTTTTCTTTTCGATGAACAAAGTGCCGAGACTGTTTAAAACAATGGCAATTCCTTTTTTATCGCCGATCTCTTCTTTAATCTTTAATCCTTTCATCTGGTATTCATATGCTAATTCGTTTTCATGGGATTTCTGATAGATACTGCCAAGGCTGGAATAACAGGTGCCAAGATTTTTTATATCCTTTATTTCTTCATATAACTTAAGGGCTTTTGAATAATACTCTCTTGCCTGGTCATAATTTTGATTTTCTATATAATTATTGGCAATACCCCTTAGGCAGTTGGCAATCCCCTTTTTGTCATGCAGTTTTTCGTAAATGGCCAATCCTCTGTGGTAAAAGTCGAGAGATTTATCAAAAAGTTTCTGGTTAAAATAAACATTACCGATATTCCTCAGGCAGTCGGCAATTCCTTTATCGTTTTTAAGGCCTTCATATACCTTGAGCCCGTCCAGATCCCATTGAAGCGCTTTCGCAAAATTATCCTGATAATAGTAAACCCTGCCTATATTAATAAAACTCTTTGCAAGCCCGATTTTGAAATTAAGGGTTTGGGCAAGCGTACGGGCTTTTTCAGCATATTTTAGTGATGAATCTGTTGAAATGACGCAATAGAAATAACTGAATTCATTCAATAAATTGACTTTGTTTGTATCATCGCGAGAGATTTTAATCTTCTTGAGGCTGTCAATTTTTGCAATCTGGGCCAGGCAGGAACAGCCCGAAAAAAGAAAGATGAATAAAAAAATCTGGCTCTTATCTAAATATTGGTTGATTTTTATATATACTGTAATTTTGCTACCATATCAGGGTCAAGTTCACATGTAAAATGCCGCTTGACTGGACATCTATATGTCCTCTTTGAAAAATTCTCAATAAACCTTTT
>JACREX010000160.1 GCA_016212695.1 Bacteroidia bacterium | reverse complement strand
ATGAGTAAGGAGCCGATAATATCTCCACGTTTATCTAAGCGTTTGTCAGAAAATATTCCTTGAAAGTTTGGTTTATGGCTTATTTTATTCATCTTTTTTTTGCGACAAAGCTAATAATATTTGTGTCCACACGGTAGCTGTACGGCAGTGAGGCTGTCTGTTGTTTTCTGATGAATCTTTAAGCTATCAATTGTTTTGTTGAGTTCCTGTACGGCTTTTACTAAGGGAACAACAAATTCTGCATAACGCAAACCATAAAGACCATTTTCATTTTGTGGCTTGTCCACACCGCTGAAATCAAAACCAATTGCATTGGCTGCATTTTCTACTTCCTGTGCAATAAAACCGCTGAACCTTTTATTTTCAATATCGTATTTGCCATCCCATGTTGCAGTATCTATAATACCCATCAACTCATTTTCTGTGGTAATATCATAATTAAATGTAACGGGCCTTAGATGTTTTATGAAAACCAAACCCGGAACATTATCCTGGATATTGGTTTTTGTGTTGGCATCAGATATTGTTGTCCAACCGACTTGCCCGCCTATTGATGATACTGAAGAATTTCCTATTCTTACACTATTATTTCCGCCAAGCGATAAATTCCCACTACCTGCTAAAACAATGCAGTTAGTCCGGGCAGCATTATCTGAACTGGCCGTATATCCGATAGCACAATTTCTATAACCTGTGGTATTAGAATAAAGAGCGCCATTTCCGATAGCGGTATTTCTGTATCCTGTGGTATTGCTGTAAAGAGCGCTATCTCCAAAGGCATTATCGGAATTTCCGGTAGTATTACTAAAAAATGCCTTATTTCCAGTGACAGTATTTCTACTCCCTGTACTGTTTGAATAACCTGCCCTATAACCCCAAGAAAGTATTTGTGTATGTACTATCAAAATTTATCAGATTTGCTACCTGCAGGGTATTGTTAGGCGAAGTTACTCCTACACCTAAATTCCCATTGGCATCGAGTGTTAATTTAGTAGTTGTTCCTGCTCTGAAATATAAAGAGCCTGTTGCATAATCTATATAAGCACTTGTGCTGGAATGATGAAACCGGAACCGGTCTAAACTGTCGCCACTACTTCCTATCCATAATGAGTTCCCATTCGGAATAAAAATATTCCCATCTATTTGCAATTTTTGAATCGGTGATGTAACGCCAATACCGACATTACCGCCGCTTACTACTTTTACCTGACCGAATAATATTATGCTTTGCATTAATACTATTCCAATAATTAATAATTTTTTCATATACATTTTGTTTTTAAGTTTATAAAAATTGTTGTAAAAATAAATTGAGCAATTGCATATTCGCAGCACTCTGCCAGCGAGATATGCAGAATGCGGAGGGGCTTTATTTAAAATAAATACCTTATTGTATGCTCGTTTATTCAATTCTTTTCCTTTTTAAAAAGAGTCGGTTTCATTTTGTGTATTTCATACCTGTTAATACCGGAAGGGGGTAAAAGGTTAATGATTTTAAATGTGTTTTGCAACAGAAAAATAAAAGGCGTGAACCTTCTGCTTTGATTCCAGCCTTCAGTAGGTATCGCCAGATACCTGAGATGAACCGAAACTGACAAAAGGACACGCCCCTTCGGGCGCATCGCTAATTCAATTTCTCTCATCTCTTAAAACTGGCGATTTTACTGAAAGAGAAATTCGTTAAGCAACGCTAAGTTTTAATATGAGTGGTTTTTATGTCATTATTTTAAATTTTCAATTTTAAGCATTAATCTTGCTTTTATTATTGCTATTTGCTTTTCTTCTTCCTTCGTTTATCCCCTCTTCTCTTGCATAATCAATGCAGTTTTTTAAATCTCTACAACGCTTTAATTCATATTCAAATTCTTCTGGCAACTTGGTTTTAATAGATTCCAGATAAGAATAAATTTCTTCCCACATTACTTTGTAATATTCAAAGTTCTTGTATAAAGGAGATTTCTTTTCAAAAAAATTATCAAGTCTGGAATCAATATATTTCAACATTACCTGAGTTTTTTAATTTCTGATTCAGACAAGCCGGTTAAATCAGCAATGATTTTTATTGAATATCCTTTTTTTAAGCCTTCTTTGGCTCGTTGAATTTTATCATGTTTATTTTTCAAGGCTTCTTCCGTTTTTCCTTCTTCCTTTCCTTCCTCCTTGTATGTGTTCATGGAGTTTAATAAATCTCTGTACGATTTTAAGCTATCTTCATATTCCTGTCTTTGTTTTGGAGTGAATTTAGCTAATTCCGCAACTTTGAATAATTTTTCAAATACACGTTCCTGTAATGCTTTTGGCCTGCTTTGTAAATTCGGAAGATGTCTTAAAACGTAAAGCCACTTTTCAAATTTTGTTTTTAGTTGACTCTCATTCTTTGTAAACTTAGGCATTTCAAGATAAATATACGTAAGTTTATCATAGAAGACAGCCTTTTTTGTAGTTTCCATTAGTTTTACTTCCCAATGAAAATAATCTTTTGAATCTCTATTTTCATCGAATATAAAATCTAAAATACCTATTGTATAAATAGCCTTTAATTCAAAATCCCATTCATTTTTAATTGCTTGTTCCTGTATTGGGAAGGTAGAATAATAAACACTCCGGTCTTTAAAGAATTTTTGTTTGACCTTTTGCATTTCTACAATAAATTTTTCTCCTTTTTCATTTTCGCAATATAAATCGAATACTGCTCCCCGATCTGATAATGTGATTCCTGATTTTTCAGATTTTTTATAAGTCAGGTCATGGATTTTTTCTTTGTCTTTAAGAATTTCATTAAGAAAATCTATCAGAAGGTCTTTATTTGGTTCTTCTCCGAAAATTTTCTTAAAACCAAAGTCAGTAAAGGGATTTATGTATTTTTCTTTCAGCATTTATTTTTTTAATCAATATTATCTTACAAAATTAACTGTTTATTTGTCAAATAACAAAATTTTATTTAAAAAGATAATCGGGTGGGCTGTTGTATTGGCTGTTGCTTGATTTTTCAGGTCAGGGCTATAATTAAATTTATTATTCCGCAAAACCCGTACTGTCGTAAAATAAAAAAAAGACGCTTCCCGGCGCCTTATTTATCGCTTCCTTGTAACTTTACAAACCTAAAACCTACAAACTTATAAACCTATATACTTTTATATACTTATTTCCCCTGCAATGCCTGTTTCTTTTTAGCTTTTCTTCTTTCCTGCCACATTAAAATATCATATGCCACCGGTGTAGCGTTGAATATAGAAGAATAGGTTCCAACGCCAATACCAACCAACAGGGCAAATATAAATCCCCTGATTACCTCGCCGCCAAGGATAAACATAGCTATAAGCGTTACAAGCGTTGTTAACGAAGTATTTAATGTTCTTCCAAGCGTGCTGTTCATAGCGCCATCCATATTAACTTTCAATTCGCGTTTCGGATACAGTTTGTTCCATTCCCTGATCCTGTCGAAAATGATAACGGTATCGTTGATCGAATACCCGATAACGGTAAGAAGCGCTGCAATAAATGCCTGGTCCACCTCCATACTGAAAGGCATAATTTTCCAGAAAATAGAGTACATGGATATTACAACCAGCGAGTCGTGAAAAAGAGATACAACGCCGCCTACGCCATATTGCCATTTTTTAAAACGGATGGCTATATAAATAAATATCCCTACCAGTGAAAAAATAATAGCCCATACTGCCGCATATTTAATATCATCGGCAATCGTTGGCCCCACCTTTTGGGAACTCAATACGCCGATAGTCTGATCGCTTGCGCTGAATTGCTCAAGGGTAACGGGTTTTGTATAAAACCCTTTCAGCGCCTGATACATCTTGCTTGTAATGATAGAATCCACGCCTTTTGAATTATCGTCTGATAAATATTTTGTGGTGATTTTCACCTGGTCGTCGCCTCCAAAGGTCTTCACTTCTGTTGACTCGGTTATTGTAGTTTTCAATGCAGAACGAATCTCATCGGTTCTGACATTTTTATCGAAACGTACAATAAAAGTACGGCCGCCGGTAAAATCCACGCCCCATCTCATCCCGTTAATAAATAAAGAAATAATACCGATGAATATTACCGTGATTGAAACCACATATAGTTTTTTTCGTATGCCGATAAAATCAATATTTACTTTGGTAAGAATATTGTGTGTATATTTATTATCGAAACTAATGTTTTTATTCCTGCCAAGCATAGATGTAAAAATCAACCTTGAAATAAATATTGCCGAGAATAACGAGGTACAAATACCGATAATAAGCGTTGTGGCAAAACCCTGAACCGGGCCGCTGCCAAAAATATACAGGATAATACCCGTAAGGATTGTGGTTACGTTACCGTCTATAATTGCCGAATAGGCATGGTTGTATCCATCTGCTACCGCAAGTTTTATCCCTTTTCCCGCTCGAAGCTCTTCCCTTATGCGTTCGTATATAATAACATTCGCATCAACCGCCATACCCATGGTAAGTACAATACCTGCAATACCCGGAAGGGTAAGCACTGCGCCCAGAGAAACAAGAACTCCGAGAAGGAAAAACACGTTACATAAAAGAGCGATATTGGCGACTAAGCCTGCGCGGTTGTAATAAAGAAACATGTAAAACAATACCAAGATAAAAGCGATAACAAACGAAAGCAGACCATAATTGATCGACTCTTTACCCAATGAAGGGCCCACCACTTCTTCCTGTACGATTCTTGCAGGAGCCGGAAGTTTGCCCGACTTTAATACATTGGCTAAGTCCTTTGCTTCATTGATGGTAAAGTTTCCGGTGATAGACGAACGGCCGCCCGTGATCTCACTCTGGACAACCGGGTAGGAATACACATAATTATCAAGTACTATGGCAATACATTTGCCGATATTCTGTTTTGTGAGCATAGCCCAGATATGAGCGCCCTCGCCGTTCATAGACATGGCCACTTCAGCGGCGGATTGTGTGGTGCCGAATTCCGGGCGCGCATTGGTAACCACATCGCCCGATAAAGGAGCCTTATCGCCTTTGGGTACCTTAATCGCTATCAGTTCAAAAAATTCCTTGGTTTTTCCATATGGTTTTACGCTCCACATGAATTTAACATCGCCGGGAAACAATGTCCGTATTTGTTTCAGTTTAAAATACGCATTGACTTTGGATGTATCCTTAAAATGAGATATACCAACAGCCGGGCCCGGCATCCATTTGCCATCCTGCGACGCCCTGGGAAATAACACGGCAAACAGCGGATTGTCTTTAGCTCCTTTTTTCTGTTTTGCAGAAGCGGTTGTATCTTTTACCAAAGTGTCGCTTTTTTGCAACTGTTCTAATACAGATTCGTCAGATTTAGATGTATCGCCCGACGCAACCAAAGAAGTATCTTTCCCCTTAATCGAATCGCCGGAAATTTTTTCATCTTTTGATTCTAAAATTTCTTTTAACCGTTTATCGGCGTCAATCAGGGATTTTGCAACTTCGGTATTTTCGTAGGTTTCCCAGAATTCCAGGTTGGCGGTTCCCTGCAACAGTTTACGAACGCGTTCCGGGTCCTTCACTCCGGGCAGTTCAACCAATATTCTGCCGCTGGTTCCAAGCCGCTGGATATTGGGCTGGGTAACGCCAAAACGGTCAATACGGTTTCTTAAAATATTAAATGAATTGCTTATGGCATCATCGGTTTCTTTACGGATAAACGTCATCACCTCGTCGTCTGTAGACTGATAGTTTACTTTATCTTTATTTTCGAGAGTAGCAAAAACAGAGGCGAGACGGGCATTGGGATCAACCTGCTTAAAGGCTTTTCCGAATAATGTAACAAAATCTTCCGTGCTGCTTTTTTCCATCTTCACGGCATTGTCCAATGCTTTTAAAAACTTGGGATCATTGCCGTTGTTTCCGGCAAGCGCTTTCAAAAGGTCTATTACCGATACCTCAAGGGTAACATTCATCCCGCCCTTAAGATCGAGACCTAAGTTAAGTTCGCGCTCTTTGCATTCATAGTACGTATATTTGCGGATACCCAGATTGTAAACAACCGCGCCTGAAACCGAATCCAGATAAGATCTTTCCTTTACCAAATCATCTTTTGAGTAAACCCGTGCTTTATCCTCTATGCGCTTGGTGATCCAGGTAAATGACAACTGGTACAAACAAACTAATGCCAATGCAATCGCAAATAACCTGATAGCTCCTTTATTTTGCATTTGTTTTTGCTTTTGTTAATAATTATTAAAAAAAATTAGGGGGCAAATATAGGTTTTTTTTTTCAAAAGCAATGAAGATTTATAATTTTCAGATGAACTATTTTACCTTATATGGTATAAAAACCGTATTTTTGCAAAAATAAATTCAATGCCTAAAAACAATTCCATACTTTTTTTCTGCCTTTTTATTTTCTGTTTTGGCAAACTTGCCGCAGGGCAAAGCAAAACAGACAGTTTATTTAATGTGCTTAATAATGCAAAGCATGATTCTATACGGGCAAGGTTGTATCTTGAAATAGGTGAAATATATGTAAACATATCGTTTGATACTGCTTCCGTCTTTTTCGATAAGGCGTTAACACTTGCGAGGAAAATAAAAAATAAAAAATGGGAAGCGAAAAGCTTGTATAATATGGGTTATGGTTTTTTTAACATCGGAAAAAACAATAATGCGCTCGAATACTTTCAAAACGCTTTAATGATTAACAAGGAATTTAGCCTCTCTCCAAACAAAGTTCTTTCAATCGCAGGCTTGCGGGGGATTTGCGATTGTTACAATAGTTTCGGGCTTATTTATTATCGTCAGGGCAATTATTCTCAAGCAATGGAGTATCATCAGAAAGCATTAAATATTTCTGAAAAAATCAGGGATAAAGCTATAATTGCAAATTGCTATAACCAGATTGGAAATATATATTTTGAACAGAACAATTACACTCTGGCGCTACAATATTTTGAAAAATCTTTACAAAATTCAAAAGAGGCAGGTAACAAAGAAGGGATAAGTATTTGTTATACCAATATAGCTAATGTCTATTTAGAACAAGGTAATTATACTAAAAGCCTTGAATATTATCAAAAGTCTTTAAAACTTGATGAAGGTTCCGGTGATAAAAAAGGTATTATTTTAGATTGTTATAACATCGGGATTCTTTATTATCATCAGTCTAATTTTACCAAGGCTCTTGAATATACTAAAAAATCTTTAAGAATATCTGAAGCATTAAATAATAAAAAAGATATGAGCAGTTGTTACAACCTTATTGGGGCTATTCAAGTTGACATGGGGAATTATATCAAAGCGCTTGAATATTATCAGAAAGCATTTTTTATCTATGAAGAAACGGGAGATAAAAAAGGATTGGCATATTATTACAGTAATACTGCATTAATTTTTCGGGCACAGGGCAAATACCACCATGCCATCGAAAATTTTCAAAAGTCTTTAAAAATAGTTTTAGAAGTTAGCGATAAAAGAGTGGAAGTACAAATCTATTTTAACATTTCAGAGTTAAATATTGTACTGAAAAACCTTACTAAAGCAATTGAATATGCAAAAAAAGGATTGAAAATTGCTGATGAAATCGGAACATTACCCGAAAAAATGAATATTTACAGGGTGCTTTCGCAAGCCTACGACAGCCTTGGTAACACAAAAGAAGCATTAAAATATTTTAAACTTTATTTTTCTGCAAATGATAGTCTTTTCAATAAAGAAAAAGCAAAGGCAATCACCGAAATGGAAACAAAATACCAGACTGAGAAAAAGCAAAATGAAATTGCCTTATTAAAAAAAGATAATGAACTTCATGTTGCTTTATTAAATAAGCAACAAATTAAAACTTTGCTGATAGCAATAGTGGCGGGGTTATTAATAAAGGCTCTTATCTAAATATTGGTTGATTTTTATATATACTGTAATTTTGCTACCATATCAGGGTCAAGTTCACATGTAAAATGCCGCTTGACTGGACATCTATATGTCCTCTTTGAAAAATTCTCAATAAACCTTTT
>JACREX010000159.1 GCA_016212695.1 Bacteroidia bacterium | reverse complement strand
AAATGATTACTTCCAGGTAAGCGGAAAGACATTGAAAAGTTTCCATGGAATCATCACGAACCGCTGGGGAAAAACCTTGTATGAATGGGACGAGTGGGATAAGGAACTGTACCCGACATCGGGTTGGGATGGAAAGATCAAGAGTAATGAAGCATCTCCCGGAGTTTACTATTATATTATCAAAGCAGAAGGATGGGATGATATCAAATATGACCTGAAAGGCGCATTCCACTTGGTGCGGGAGAAATAATAAAAAAGAAAAGGCTGCTTCAGCAGCCTTTTCTTTTTTATATCCGTATTAGAGTATTTCATTTATATTATTTAAATTTCGCAGTTTTTTAAAAACATGGTATGATCTTTAGATTGTATATATGCGGAATTTTCTTGTTATTATGGAGTACAGCAATTTATAGCCAGAACAAAAAAATCCCTCCAGAAAAACCCAAGCTGATTATCGGCATTGTTGTTGAACAAATGAGATATGACTACCTGTACCGGTTCTGGGATAAATTAGAAGAAAAAGGATTCAAAAGATTAATGTATGAAGGAACCTCTTTTAAAAATGCAAACATTAATTACCTTTTCACACAATCGGCGCCCGGTATCGCTTCTATCTACACAGGGACCACGCCATCATTCCACGGGATAGTATCCGACGAATGGTACCTGAGATTAAAAGGAGAAAAAATTTATTGCGTGGATGATCCAAACTATAAAACGGCAGGTGGAAAAACAGATGATGGGAAAAAGTCGCCTAAACAAATGCTTACATCAACACTCGGCGATGAAATAAAATTATTCACTACGGGCAAATCGAAAGTTATCGGGGTAGCGCTCGACGACCGTTCTTCGATTCTGGCGGCAGGTCATGCAGCCGATGCCTCCTACTGGTTTGAAGAAAAATCGGGCAACTGGATTACCAGCACCTATTATATGGAAGAATTACCGAAATGGGTAAAAGAATTTAATAATAAAAAATTCTCGGATGTGTTTACCGATAAGGAATGGAGTACAATGCTTCCTATTGACCAATACAAAGAAGCCCTGCCGGATAAAAACAGTTTTGAAATCGGGTTTGAGAGAAATGGCACTTCATTCCCCTACAATATAAAAACTATTAAAGAAAAAATGCAAAGTTACAGGGTGATGAAACACATCCCTTTCGGAAACACATTTACCACTGATTTTGCCGTTCATGCGATTGTTAATGAAAACTTAGGCAAAGACGATTATACCGACCTGATCACCATCAGTTATTCGGCAACCAATACTATCGGGCTTGAATTCGGACCCTCTTCCGTGGAAGTTGAAGACACCTATTTACGGCTTGACAGGGACATTGCACATTTGCTCGAAGTTGTGGACGACCTGATTGGAAAAGAAAATACGCTCGTTTTTTTAACTTCTAACAGCGGAGTGGCTGAAGTACCAAAATATCTTGACAGCCTGAAGGTAGCTTCGGGAAATTTCAAAAATTTTTATGCCTTAGCGCTTCTAAAAACTTATCTGAATGCCTTATATGGTAAAGGAGACTGGGTACTTGGTTATTTGGAACAACAGATATATTTAAACCATAACCTTATCGAAGATGCAAAAATATCCCTTGAAGATATACAGAATAAAACATCGCAATTTCTGCTGCAGTTCACAGGCGTATCCAATACAATCACGGCTACTACGCTACAAACGACTCATTTCACCAAGGGCATATTTGAAAAAATGCAAAACAGCTACCAGCAGAAACGTTCCGGGGATGTAATGATCAATTTAACTTCCGGATGGATTGAAGATATCAGCACGGCAACCTCTCACAACTCCGGATACAGCTATGACACACATGTCCCTTTGATTTTTTACGGCTGGAAAATAGGCAGAAATTCCATTGCGCGGCCTGTTAATATCACCGATATAGCGCCCACCATATCAACCATTATGAATATCTCTTTCCCAAATTCATGTACCGGAGAACCTATTTTAGAAATGATCAACAATAAATAAGGTTACAATGACTACGCAACAAGTAATACATGATTTTCTTTCTCAAAAGGAAATAGCAGTTTGGAAGTTATCCAAAATAAATTTCAAGATTTATCTCTAACCATAAAATATTATTTATGCCCGTACTATTAAAAAATGCCACATACATTGACAGCGAAACCTTAGAATTTAAACACACCCACATTAAAGTTGAAGAAGGTACCGGCGGAAAAACAGAATCCCTCGAAACACTTCCTGATAACACCAACTTTACTATTATTGACTGTACCGGCAAATACGTAACAAAATCGTTTGCCTGCGGCCATCACCACATTTATTCCGCGCTTGCGAGAGGGATGGGCGCTCCCAGAAAAATACCCGTTAACTTTTATGAGATATTGCAATATGTCTGGTGGACCCTCGATAAATGCCTTGACCACGACATGATAGAAGCAAGCGCATTAGTTACAGCCATGGCCTGCGCTAAAAACGGGGTCACCTTTGTTATAGACCATCATGCGTCGCCTTTTGCAGTGGAACGATCTCTTGAAACAATTGCCAAAGCCTTTGAAAAAGTTGGCGTTTCTCACCTGCTTTGTTATGAAATTACTGACCGCGATGGAAGCGATATTGCACAGAAGGGACTTGACGAAACTGAAAACTATCTCCATGAATACCAGGGATTGGTCGGGCTTCATGCCAGTTTCACCATAGGTAATGATACTCTTAAAAAAGCGGTTTCGATTGCTGAAAAATATAATTCCGGGCTGCATGTTCATGTTGCTGAAGACGGATATGACGAGGATCACTGCCGGAAAGAATACAATAAAAGAGTGATCGAACGCTTTTACGAAGCCGGCGTCCTTGATTTTTCCAAAACCATTCTGGGCCATTGCCTGCACTTGGATGAAAACGAAAAGAAACTTATCAATGGATCAAAAGCATGGGTGGTTCAGAACACGGAAAGCAACCTTAATAATAATGTAGGATATTTTGATTCACGCGGGCTCGGAGAAAACATCATGCTGGGTACGGATGGCATGCACAGCGATATGCTGCGAAGCGCAAAGGCTGCCTTTTATATCGGGCAACGGTTTGATTCCATTGACTATCCCGGCGCTTACCGGCGATTCCGGAATGTACATAAATATATTCAACAAAACCAGTTTACCGGCGACGGAGCAAACAACCTGGTGGTTTTAGATTATGACTCTCCCACTGAATTCAATACATCAAACTTCCCGGGGCATTTTATTTTTGGCATGGAAAGCAAACATGTGTTACATGTTATTTCTGATGGAAAACTGATAGTAAAAGATCGTGAAATACAGACTGTGAATGAAAAAGAAATCCTTGAGTTTTCGCAAAAACAAAGCCTGAAGCTCTGGGATAAGATGAAATCTATATAATCGTTTCTCAACTATTAATCTCTGACCAATTGAACCGGGCCATCGCTCCGGTATGGTTTTCCGTCTTTATAATTACCAGTAACATGATAAAAATAGGCGCCGGGAGAAGCCAAACTTCCTCCTTTTAAGCGGCCATCCCATACTCCATCCGGATCGCTCCATTTGTAAATTTCGTCTCCCTTGCTGTTGGTAATTATAACCTGAAAATTATATAATCCTGCTGACGGAACTTTGAAAACATCATTCTGTCCGTCGCCATTGGGAGAAAATACGTTAGGAAAACCCTCTGAAGAAGAATTAATAGAAATATCCCCGACAATATAGGAATCGCTGCATCCGGATTTGTGAGTCATGGTTAACCGAACTCTATAATCTCCAGTATTGGTATAAACATGTTTTGGCGATTCTTCATCCGATTTTTGCCCATCGCCAAAATCCCAGTCAAATTTTACATCTTCCGGATTATACATTGCTTTATCTATCGTTGAGGTATTTACAAAATATACTGTTGACGGGGGATTCTGTTCGTAATTCGAATGATAGAAATCGGCATTAACCACGCCAGAGCCGGGCACTTCCACATTATAACTCTTCCGGCAATTTTTAGTATCCGAAACCACAATTTCATATATACCCGGTGCAAGATTTTTCCGGGAATTTTCCGAAGCCTTTTTCTCATTCATCCAGAAATACCGGTATTTTGCATTAGTCATTGTGGGTTTTGCTAAAACAGATCCGTTATTGGAACATTTTGCAGGAATTACATCAAACTTTACATCAATAGGAGCTGACAATTCAACAGAAGCAGTGGAGGCAGATACACAATTATATTTATTCCATGCCTTTAAAAGTACATCATGTTTCAAACCTTTATTCCAAGTAACACTTACCGTACTTTTTGAATTATCCGCAGCAACACCATTATCCAGAGCCCATTCATACCGCGCCAAATTCTGATCTTTTGCCGAAAGGGTTACCGGAGAACCGAAACAAACATCTGCCGGTTTCACAATAATATCTGCAGCCGGTTTCTCAGCAAATAGCACCTTCAGGGTATCGTTAACCGAACATTTTCCATTGTCGGTCCAGATAAAATGCAGGGTTCCGCTTCCGGTATATTTTGCATGAGCCCTGGCATTATGTATGTCGCTAAATTGAACGTCTTTGATTTTATTCCATGAGCCATTCTGTGAGTTATTGCATGTCCTGAGGTCAATCTCATTACTGCATACAACCGTATCTCTGGCTTTTTGCCGCACCGGAACTTTATTAAATTTAACCTTTATGTTTTCAGGAGCGCCGCCTTGTTCCGGCGTCCACGATATAAGATATTCACCCTCTTTTGGAACAGTAATCATTGCTTTGGGGTCGCTATCTGATGAAAAAGATACACCATGTGCACTATATGAGAGCCATTTGCCTTTTGAGCTTTTCGCATTAAGGTTATATGTCAGTCCACAGGTTTCGGCTTCAACCGTACTAATTATGTTCGTTTTATTCACATTTTTATTTATGGTTGCCGGTTCGTTTTTAACAGGAGTTTCTGAACGTGTGGCGGTCTGTGTGTTTTCGCCAATCCTGTTATCTTTCTGAATAAAATTGATATTTTTCCCCTTAGAATCCGTATTTGTGCTCTTTCCTGTAAATGAATATACGCCGATAATCATTGCCGGAATGAGAACAGCTATGGATATAACCAGAAAATTATCCTGTGTAAAACGGCCTATCTTTTTGAAAAAAGACGGGTTCTCAACCGATGCTTTTACATTGCTGAGAATATTATCAGGTGGATTTACCTTGAAATCCCTGAACTTTTCATTGAAAAGCTCATCAAACCTGTTGTCAAATTGCCTGTTCATAAACTGTACTTTTAATTTTTTCCTGTAACGCCTTCCTTGCTTTTGCAAGTTGGGATTTTGAAGTGTTCTCCGAGATATTCAGCATCTCTCCGATCTCTTTGTGCAGGTACCCTTCAACCACATAAAGGTTGAAAACCATCCTGTAGCCTTCGGGCAGTTCTTGAACATACTGCAACAGTTCCTGCGCCGAGAGGTCTGAAACCACATCCGAGTTAAATACTTCGCTGTTGGCATCCCTGCTTGTTTCAACATCTTCCATCCAGGGACCTTTCTGCCTGTAAAAATTAATCGAAGTATTCACAATTATCCTTCGCACCCAGCCTTCCAGAGAACCATCAAACCTGAACGTATTAAGGTTTAAAAAAACCTTAATAAAACCTTCCTGCAAAAAATCTTCCGCCTCCATCCTGTTTTTTGCATAACGCAAACACACACCGAACATTTTGGGGGCAAACCGTTTGTATAACTCATCCATGGCCCCTTTTCCGTTCTTCAGACAATCTTTTACCAACTGGTCGTCTTTTAGCATTGCGTTTACGCCTTTGTTTAGATAGACAATTTTTTACATTAAAACGTTGTCCGGGTATATAAAATTTTTAAATATTTTCTCCAGGTTGTATTTTCTTAATATTTTTATTTACTTTGCAACGCTTAACAGTTCACTAAGATAAGAAATTATTTGCAAATATCAATAAAAACATTAATTAAATTAATTGTATGGGAAAAGGAGACAAAAAATCAAGAAGAGGTAAAATTTATAACAGGTCATATGGTGTAAGAAGGCCAAGGAAAAAAAGAAAAGGCAAATTTATTGCCATTCCCCAAAAAGCCATGGAGATAGCTGAAGTAAAACAGGTTCATGAAACTCCGGTTGAGATAAAACCCCAAAAGGAGAAAGATCAGATACACGAAAAGGCGCCTAAAAAAGAGAAGGAAGTGATACACGAAAAAGCGCCCAAAAAAGAAAAAGCGCCCAAAAAAGAAAAAGCGCCCAAAAAAGAAAAAGCGCCAAAAAAAGAGAAGGAACCGACACAGGAAAAAACTCCCAAAAAAGAAAAGGCTCCCCAAAAAGAAAAGGCTCCCAAAAAAGAGAAAGAACCAAAGAAAGAATCGAAAGAATAAAGTAAACTCTGCTAAACGCTGAAATTAATTTCAGCGTTTTTTTCTATCTTTGCCAATAAATTTAACCGGGTAAGCATTGCCATTCCATTTCAAAAATAACAGGTATCTGATATTCTCTTTTTTATTCTTCATTATCTTTAACCCGCCTGGTTATTCTCAAAATATAAAAAAATTTGACAGCCTGCTGATTAATTTAAAAAAGGCAACGAATGATACCACGCGGATTATCTTATACTTAGATATCGGCAATATTTTTGAATTGACTAATACCGATTCTTCTCTGCTCTGGTACAATAAAGCCAGCAATCTGTCTGCGACAGGCTTGAATAATAATCCAAATCAACAAAAAACATTTAAAACGCTGTTTGCTCATTCTATAAAGTGTATAGGCGTAATAAAATATTATCAGGGTAAATATGATGAAACTCTCGAATATTATAACAAAGCGCTGGACTTATACACTGAACTTAACCTATTGGAAGACATTTCGATATGTTATTCAAATATTGGCGTTGTTCACCAGGAGCAGAGCCGGTACGATGAAGCCGTCACCTGTTATTTAAAAGCCCTGAAATATTTTGAAAAGATTGGCAAACAGAAGTTAATTTCTACTTGTTACCTGAATATCGGAAATGTTTTCTCGGTTCAGCAGAATTACAAAAAAGCACAGGAATATTATAACAAATCTCTTCAGACATTCAGCAACCTGAATGATGAATACGGCATGGCTACCTGTTTGGAAAACCTTGGTAGCTTATGTTGTGAAACCTATGATTTTAAAGGGGCTTTAACGTATTATAAAAAAGCCCTTGAAATTAAATAAAATTTAAAGACCAAGTTGGGATTGCAGGTCTATATTATAATTTGGGGAATGTCTATTACGGCATGAAAGATAAAAAAGTGTTGATAGACTGGGGCAGATATCCCGAGGGTATAGATTATGCTCAGCGATGTATCAGTATGGCCAAAGAAGCGGGAGCCCTGCAATCCATAAAATATGCTAATTCCCATTTATCAGATGCTTATGAGAAAATGGGAAACTATAAACTTGCCCTTCATTATAAAAATGAATTTTTGTTTATAAAAGACAGCATCCTTAAACTTGAAAAAAACAAACTGATTACCGATATGGATGCAAAATACCAGAGTGAAAAAAAACAAAAACAGATAGAACGGCAAAACTCGGAACTGATAATAAAAAAAGCGGAAATAAAACAACAGAGCATTCTCAGAAATGCATTTGTCATCGGGTTTATGCTTATGTTAATTTTAGCGGTAGTTATTTACAGAAGCTATATACAGAAGAAAAAATCGAATATTCTGCTTGCAGAACAGAAACACGAAATCGAAGAAAAAAATGATGAACTGAATCAGCAGAATGAAGAAATCCGCACACAGCGGGATGAGATAGAACTCCAGAAACACATCATTGAAGAAAAAAATCAGGAGGTGATGGACAGTATCCATTATGCACGCAGAATCCAGAGAGCCATATTGCCCAATGAAGATATCCTGAAACAAAACGTTACGGATTATTTTATTTTATATAAACCCAAAGACATTGTCAGCGGTGATTTTTACTGGTATGCAAAACGCGGAGACCATCTTTTATTAACTGTTGCCGATTGTACGGGTCACGGCGTACCCGGCGCATTTATGAGTATGCTGGGCATGTCATTTTTAAATGAGATCGTAGCCCGGAAAGATATCACAAAATCCAGCCAGGTGCTCGATGAATTAAGAGACATGGTCATCCGGTCCCTCCAGCAACGGGGCATCGAAGGAGAACAAAAAGACGGGATGGATATAGCGTTTATTGCTTTAAACACAAAAACTTTAGAATTGCAATTTGCCGGGGCGAATAATCCCTTGTACATTGTAAAGACGCGTCATGACGCGTCTCTACAACCCGTGCTTGATGAAATTCGCCCCGACAAAATGCCCGTAGCAATACATACGGAAATGATGCGGTTTACCAATCATGAAATCCAGTTGCAGAAAGGGGATATTCTTTTCCTATATTCAGATGGATACGAAGACCAGTTTGGAGGACCAAACGGAAAAAAATTTTATTCAAAAAAATTAAATCAATTATTATCTGACAACAGCAATAAGCCAATGGATCAGCAAAAAGATGTACTTGATACTACTTTTGAAACATGGAAAGGCGACTACGAACAGGTGGATGATGTCCTGATTGCAGGAATAAAAATTTAATATCATCTTCTCTGTTTTTGTTAAAATATTCCCTGACCTTTAGTTACATATAGTAATTTTTTTTATTTTTAACCTTTGTAAATAGACATTTAGTAATGCCTCTGAAAAAAAATACTATTTTAAAATTTACTGTTATCTGCTGTTTTTATCTTTCCGCATCTACATTATATGCGCAAAACAGGACTATAGACAGCCTTGAATCTTTACTGAATGAAGCAAAAGACACAGCGAGAATATGCGTATTAAAAAACATGGTTTGGGAATACAGAGGGGTGAATCCTGAAAAAAGCATTTATTATTCCAAAGAAGCGATTCTGTTAGCTGAAAAGTTCAATAATCCGAAAGAAAAGGCGCATATTTTACAATATCTTGGAGTAGTTCATAATCGTTTGGGTAAATATAATAAAGCTATTGATTACTTCACGAAAGCGCTTAATTTAGGCAACACTATTAATGACTCTGTAAGGATTGCAACCTCGCTGGGCAGTATAGGAAACAGTTACGGGTATTTGGGCGATATTAAAACATCAATGAGCTACATTGAAAAAGCAATTATTATTTCCGAAAAAATCGGCCATAAAACACTTTTGGCGGGTAATCTTTCTAATATGGCCGCCAGTTATTATACTTTAGGACAGATAGACAAGGCACTCGATTATTTTCTGAAAGCGCTGAAAATAAACGAAGAATTAAATGACCTTCCCAATATTAGCATGCTTTTGTCAAATGTAGCCGCTATTTACAGCAGTATGAATAATTTTAAAAAAACAAAAGAATATCTTATTAAAGCACTCGAAATACAGGAAAACTTGAATGATAAAAGAGGGATGGCTTTTTGTTTAAACAATCTTAGCTCTGTTTTTTATGAAGAGAAAAATTTTAAATCAGCATTAGATTACTCTAATCGGGCTATAAAACTACAGGAAGAAATTGACGACAGGAAAGGACTTAGTGAGTCTTATAATATATTAAGTATAATATACAGGCAGCACAACGACTTTTCAAAAGCGCTTGAATACGATTCGAAAGCGCTTAAAATACGCCGGGAAATCGGCGATAAAGCAGGCCTCGCAGAAACATATTGTAATATGGGAAAATCATACAGGGCTCTTGGCGATAATAAAAACTCTACCATCGCTTTAAATAAAAGCATTGAAATTGCAAGCCAGGTGGGCGATAAAAAACAAATTTCCGAAACATATAAAGAATTAGCCGCAACATTATTTAATAAAGGAGATTTTAAAGAAGCATTCCTTAATTATCAAAGATATTCAAATCTAAAAGATAGTATTTATACAGAAAATACCCAAAAACAATTTTCTGAAATGCAGACAAAATACGAAACCGAGAAAAAAGAAAAAGAAATAGAGCTTTTAGAAAAAGACAAAAAATTGCAGATAACGGAGGTTAAAAGCCAGCGGCAACAGAAATATGCTTTTATTGGCGGTTTTGTGCTAATGATGGTACTGGCAGTAGTAATTTTTAAAAGTTACAGGGATAAGAAAAAAGCGAATATCCTGCTTGCAGAACAGAAACACGAAATCGAGGAAAAGAATGATGAACTGAACCAGCAGAACGAAGAAATACGCACACAGCGTGATGAGATAGAACTCCAGAAACACATTATTGAGGAACGAAACCTTGAAGTGATGGACAGTATTTATTATGCCCAGAGAATCCAGAGAGCCATGCTTCCATCTGAAGAATATATCAGCAGCTTATGGAATAATGAATATCATACTTCGACAAGCTTAGTATGCCAATTAACGAATGAACAATCGAATTTAGAAATTCAAAATTTCTTCATTCTTTTCAAACCCAAAGACATTGTAAGCGGCGATTTCTACTGGATCGCCAGACGCCACAACTGGGTGCTGATCGCTGTTGCAGACTGCACCGGACATGGGGTTCCCGGCGCCTTTATGAGTATGCTGGGGATATCGTTCCTGAATGAAATCGTTGCCCGTGATGATGTTCAAACAGCAGGCCAGACCTTAGATGAATTACGAAAATATATTATTAAATCCCTGCAGCAAAAAGGTATTTCGGGTGAACAGAAAGACGGGATGGACATTGCTTTTGTGGCATTAAATACAGAAACTATGGAGATACTGTATGCCGGGGCGAATAATCCGTTATATAATGTAGAGACGGGGGGTTCCCCCGTCTCTACATTACGTGAGATTCGCCCCGACAAAATGCCCGTAGCCATTCACGAAAACATGCCGCTCTTTACAAATCATACTCTAAAAGTACGCCCGGGAGATATTCTTTATCTTTCTACTGATGGATTCGGAGATCAGTTCGGCGGGCCGAAAGGGAAAAAATTCTATGAAAAACAATTAAAAGAAATGTTATTGGTCAATAGTCATTTATCAATGGTGGAACAAAAAGAAATTTTAGACAAAACCATTGAAGATTGGAAAAACGGATATAATGAGAAATACGAACAAACAGACGATATTACCATACTGGGTTTTAAACCTAAAAGGATTTTTAAAGTTAATAACTATGTAATTTTGCCAGAGGGATATTAAACGCTTCAAAAATTTTTCTTTGTTTTTTTGACACTTCTGAAATGAATGGTGTAGCATTATAAAGTTGGGTATGTTTTATTT
>JACREX010000012.1 GCA_016212695.1 Bacteroidia bacterium | reverse complement strand
GTTTTGCTGTTGTTACAATAATTTATGCTCTACGAGCAATACAGCGTAGCTGTTACATTATTGTAAAAACATGCAATTAGCTATAAAAGAACATCGTAGATGTTCCACATTTGAGCACAGCAAAACGATACAATCAGTAAACTTTAATTTTTAACAATTCCTAAGGGTAAGATATTCGCAGAAGTTAAAGGCCAAACAGTTTGAGCAAACGTTTTTTATTACGATAGGAAACAGGTATTTTAGAATTGTCTTTCATCACCATGTATCCGCCTTCGCCTTTTAAATAATAATTGAGATAATCGAGGTTTACCAAGTGGGATTGATGTACCCTGAAAATTTTTTTTTTGCTAAAATGAAGATCAAATTTTTTAATTGTTTCCGAAATCAGCACTTTACTTCCGTCGCACAGATAAAATGTAGTGTAATTCTGTGTTGATTCACATCGTATTATATCACCGGTTTTAATAATATAAATACGGTCGGCAGTTTTCAAAACTATTTTTGCCTTAGTTTTTATTTCCTGTATTAAGGTCATTAAAAAAGTATTTCACCTTCTTGTAAAACAATACCAAAATAAAATGAATGGGGAAGAATAAAAAGAGGAAATTATTAATCGTAGCAGATAGTTTATTAAATGCAGCGGATTATTGAAAATTCGTAATTAGAACGATAATTTATTAAACAGGTTTAATAATTGATCTTTTTTTCGATAGGAAACAGGTATTTGAGATTTGTCTTTCATTATCAGGTAACCGCCATCGCCTTTTACATAATGGTCAATAAACTTAATATTTACCAGGTGAGTCTGATGCACCCTGAAAAAGCCAAATTCGCATAATAATTCATCATATTCTTTTAAAGTTCGTGAAACTAATATTTTTTTACCATCTGAAAAGAAAAATTTTGTGTAATTTTGTTCAGATTCACAACGGACGATATCTTGTAAATCAACCATGTGAATATTTTCAGAGGTTTTTAAAATAATCTTTTTAAGTTCGGGTTGTTTCTGTCCTAAATTAGATATTAAAGCGCTTAACGTTTGATTGATGTTTTCTTTTTCATACAGCTTTTCGGCTTTATCAACAGCGGCAACTAAATCGTCCGGGCCGATTGGTTTAAGGATATAATCAACAGCGCTGAATTTAAAAACTTTTATGGCATATTCGTCATAAACTGTAATAAATATTATTTTAAAATCTATTTGATTAAATCGTTTTAATAAATCGAAACCGGTTCCATCGCTTAATTCAATATCCAAAAATACCAAATCAGGTTTATAAAGATTGATTGCTTCAAATGCGGAGTTAACACCATCGGCCTGGCTGACCACAGTTACATTCTTACAATACAGCGAAATCATCTGCATGATGGTTTCCCTGGCTTTTGTTTCATCGTCAATAATAATAGCGGTAATCATTTTTTTTGCAGGTTATTTAATTAATACTTCGGTAATTTTTTTAGTGAAGGGCTGAAGCCCTTGATATGAGAGGGTTTTATCAATTACCCCGTGCTTAAGCACGGGGTAATTCAAAATGCCCATGAATAAAGGGCTTTAGCCCAAAATGAACAAAAAAATTACCGAACTGTTGTTAATCAATATATTTATACGGAATATAAAACAAAACCTTTGTGCCGGATATATTACCTGATAGATCATTGATATTAGTTATATTTAATGTGATTTTTTGTTTTTTCTTCCTGTTCAGGTTTGATAAGCGTTCCTGTGTGATAGATATGGCATGAGGCCTGTCCTGTCGTTTTTTTTCTTCCCCATATATTTTATTCAGCTTTAAACCGCAGCCATTGTCTTCAACTTCAAATAATATAAAATCATCTGCTTTCTGATACTTAATAAGGATATTTCCTTTGTCCGAATTATTTTTAAGACCATGCTCAATAGCGTTTTCAATAAAAGGCTGGGCGAGCATAGGAGGCACTGCCATTGTTTCCGTGTTAATCCTCGGGTCAATTTCTATACAATACTTAAACTTATTTTCAAAACGTAATTCCTGCAACTCCATATAATAGTTCAAAGTTGCAATTTCTTTTTCGAGGGCAACATATTCATAATTTGAATTCTCCAATATCAATCGTGTTAATTTTGCAAATGAAGACAGATATTTTCCTGCATCTTCGGGTTTGTTTTTATACATATAACTTTGTATGGCAATTAAAGAATTGAAAATAAAATGCGGATTCATCTGCGTTCGTAATAATTTTTGTTTCAGTTCAGTTGCTGAATGATGGACACGTTGCCTATACTGCCTGATTAATAAAATAGCAATTACAAGAATAAGAATGAAGATACTGGTTATGGCGCCCGTAATAAATCTACTCCGGTTCAATTTCAGTAACTGAATTTCTTTTTCTTTTTTCAACATGGTTATTTCTTTTTCTTTTTTCTCAGTCTGGTATTTTGTTTCCATTTCTGCTATTGCTTTCGTTTTTTCTTCTATCCTTAGTAGCAATGACAATTTCTGCGAATTTCAATGCTTTCGTTGTGTTATCAATACCTTTATATGCTTTTTGTAATACTCTTGCAGCAATATTTTCGGTTGATAATGCTTTTTTTTCTTTAGCAATTTGTATAGCTTCTAATCCATATTTTATAGCTTCATTATAATATGATTTTGTTTCTGTTGAATCGGCTATAGTACAATATAAACCTGCTATATTACTTTTGACTGCTGCTATTTTATTTTTATCACCAAGCTCATTAAATATTTTTAATGATTTAAGAAAGCAATCAAGCGTTTTATTATAATAATCAGCCCTAATTTTAGTATCAGACGTGGAGTTACCCTGCGAGAAAAAAACACCACCCATATTATTATAGCAATACGATATACCGTTTTTATCACCGAGTTCTTCAAATATTTTCAAAGATTTCTCAAAATATTCTATGGCTTTATCAATCTTTTCTGATTTTACTTTTAGATTGTTTAATGAACTGCCGTAATTCTTATAAACATTGCCGATTTGATTGTAACAAGAAGCTATACCTTTTTTATTACCAAGTTTTATATCTAATTCTAAGGATTTATGATAATATTCTATTGCTTTGTCATAGCTGCCCTGATAGCTATGAATAATACCGATATTAGTATAACAGGCAGACATCCTATTACTGTCGCCAAGTTTTTCAGCAATGCTTAAAGACTTCAAATAAAAATTAAGCGCTTTATCGTATTTGCCCTGCTCTGTATAAATATTTCCTATTTTATTGTAGCATTGTGCAAGCCCTTTATTCCATATGATTTTCAAAGCAAGTTCCATACCCTTATTCCCAAAATATAAAGCAGAATCAAGATTAGATTTACGGTATAAATTGCTTAAATCAATATAAATATTTACCCGTGTAGTATCGTGTTTGGCATATTTCAGCATTTTCAGCAAACTGTCTGTTTTGTTCTGCCCTGCGGAAAAATAGCCAAAACAGAAAATAAAAAAGCAGAGAAAAAGTATGAAGTTGTTTTTTGGCATAGAATTTATTTTTGCAAAAATACAATTTCAATTACTTTACCACCGGAACTGAAGTGGTCTTACCATCAACAGTGATCAGCAGGTTGTAGATACCATTTGCTATTTTAGCAGAAAACTCTTTCAGACTTATTAAACCGCTGTTTTTAGAGATATTACTTACATACAATTCCCTGCCTAAAATATCTACCAATTTTATCTGAACATGGTTTGCCGGTTCACCCAGATTCACATATAACTCAGAAGTAAACGGGTTCGGATAAACAAGAACAGGGCTACTATTATGAATCTCTGAAATACCGGAAGGCAGGACGATATGAATATAATTTGTCATAACCAGCGTATCGGTACCGCAGGAAGCGCTGTGAGCATATAATATGATTGTATAATATCCCGTAGTGTCATACGTATGCCAGGGATTTTCGTCATACGAAGTATAGCCGTCGCCAAAATCCCAGAGGTAACTCGCGGCATGGATGGAATTATTCATAAAAACTGCTGAAGTATTCGGGTAAACCAATAAAGTATCAACCGCATCGAATGCAGCAACCGGTATCGGGATAACATTTACAGCAACGGATGCAATATCCGGGCATCCGAAAGAATTTGTTACAGTAACCGTGTAAATTGCAGAATCAAGTGGAGTAAACGGTACATCATTAGTTACTCCATGATCCCACAAATACGTATCTCCGCCTGTCGCTGTAAGCGTAACACTTTCTCCGGCACAAAGGGTCTGATTGTTTCCGGCATTGGCATCAGGAACGGGATTTACAGTAACCGTAACGGTATCGGTATCGGTACAATTGTGCGTATCTGTAACCGTAACGATATAGTCTGCTGTTTGAATCGGAATAAATGCCACACCGTTTGACACCCCGCTATTCCACTGGTAAATTGCGCCGCCAGCAGCATTGAGCGTAACACTCTCTCCATTGCAAACCGCTGCATCATTTCCGGCATTTGCATCTGGATTTGCATATACTGTGATATCTACCGTCTGGGCGGTTGTGTCTGCTCCTCCCGGCCCATTGGCAATAAGTTCTACAAAATACGAACCGCTGGCGGTAAAATGAATAGACGGGTTTGCCGCCGAACTGTTAAAACCGGCAGGGCCGGTTATTGCCCAATTGTAAGTTGTAGCATTGGTTGATGTATTTATAAAATCGATAGGAGTCCCTTCACAAATAAATGTATTTGAATACGTGAACCCGGCAACAGGTTGTGAGACCGCCTGCTTCACGAAAACACCATCGGAAGAAGTAACATTTGAAAATAATCCGGCGCCGTCTTCTGATTTTACAGATACATAATATTTTTGATTATATGATAATGATAACCCGCTGGCAATAAAATTAACCGCTGTGCCATTATCGGTCCAGTCAATCACATCCGTACCCCCGGCTGTTGTCCCTACAGCATACCAGTAATGGGCAATGCCTGAATTCGGATCAGTTGATGAAGCCCAGTTAGCCGATAGTTCATTGTTAACATAAATCGTATCAATATCATTGGAGAGACCGTCAAAAACCGCTGTTATATCCGAAGGGGGTGTCCAGTCAACATTCAGGTCGTGAGACGCAATTACAGATAAATTACCTGCTGCATCGTTTACAATGGATTTGATCTTTGCACCAAAGGTAGTGGGGTTCGGATTCTGATACCGGATATCATTGGTTGCAGCAGCGCCTACAGTGACAGGAACCATGGCCGCACGTGAGCGGAATATCTTGAGTTCACCCACATACAGGTGGCTGTTGCCCGATCGGAAAGAAATATAATTTCCGGTGGAATACGGCGAGGTATCGGTCCATGTTCCCAGTAATACATTATCACGGTACACATCCATCTTACCTGAGATGCGGTCGTAAATCACTTTGATATCATACAACTGCCCGATATTGATCGTAATATTATCCACCACTTTCACCTGGGTGAATACATCATTAGCAACCTTGTAAAACTCGAGCCTGCTTGTTTCCTGCCTGAAGAAGATGAAATAGCTGTTGCCCCTGTTGGCGAGGCTTCCGTTATCGCTGAAAAAATGAAAACCAAAGCGGCGCTGACTGGATCCTGAAACACCAGATCCCAGCTTGGCAGTAAAGTGGTATAAATAGCGGTTTGATAATGTCTGGTTAAGAGTCGCATAAATATTTGTATTGGTATTGGAAGTATCTTTTTGCTCAAGGTATCCGTTTGTTTCAACCCAATTGCCTGTAGCAACCGACCAGTCGGCATTTATTGATGCAAGGTCGAAATTATCGGCAAAGAATCCATTTGTGTTATTAGCGCGCCATTCTGTTCCATTGTTATCCAATACCTGGTAATATGATTTCTCAACACCGCTGCCGCCGCTATTATCCGCATCTGTGAAAGTAGCGGTAAAATTAGCGGTTTTCCAGTTACCTGGTGAGCTGATCGTGGTTGTGGGCGCTATATTATCAATACCGGCACTGGTCCATGAAGCAGTCCACCCGGCAGCAGTGGTCAAACAATCCGATCTGAACTCAATTAGCATTTTCCCGCTATTTGCAGTTACGGTTCCGGGGCTTACCGTGTTCCACCGGCCAAGGCAGGGTGCAAAAACATTATCGCCATTATAGATATACAGGAAATCATAATTTGTTTCCATAGCAAAACTGCTGAATGTTATGGTAACGCTCGAAGCATTGGCAGGAGCAATGAGCCAGAGCAATCTCTCATCATCGCCATAATTGGCAGATGCTCCGCCTGTATCATAAAATGTTCCGGATGCCGCAGTATAGGTAGTTGGCGCAGGGCTCGGATTCATCAGCTTGAAATAGTGATTCCAGTTCCAGTATTGAGCGGGATCCGTATGCGACTGATTCGGATAATGCTGATGCCCTTTTATTTTAATACAACTGCCTTCTGCGCCCAGATTATGCAGGCCATAATCCAGTGCCGTTCCATCATCCAATGTGTCGCGGCAAAATGTTCGCAACGGATTAATACCCCATGCGGCACAAATATCCCTTGACAAAGCGGCGGAACTATTATACATTGCCGTAGTGTACCAGGCAGGATTATCAACATAACCTTCGTGCTCATATCCTACTGTATAGTAATTTTCCGTAGTAACATGCCATGCCGCGTCCGATTCAAGAACCATCTGGGTCAATTGCCCGTCAGACGACCTCACGACATATTGTGTGGATGCGCTGGAAGAAGTATTCTGAAACCATGATACGCATCCGGCATAACTGCCCTGAACGGTATGCATGGCAAGAGCAGAAAGCGTGTGGCCGTTTCTGCCGGAATAATGATTGGTTGTTGAAACCCAAACACAATTTGAAAAGGGATAATCCGGGCAGGCTGTTTCAATGCTCTTTGGAATATAATTCATTCCTTCTTCATTGATAACGCCATCCTGTGATACCTGTATTTTTGGCGATGATAAAATTTTAAGATTATTCGCACCAAACACTTCGAGTAAATCTATATGATATGACGGGAACTGATACTCCTGCTGATATTCTCCGGTATTTAAAAAAGACAGATAAGAATACAACTGGCTGTTTAATGCATAATCATCCCCGGCATTATTTTCATGAACGGGTATTTCGCTTAATTTCCGAAAAATATTAACCTGATCTTCCACCCTGCCGCTGGTAATTCCGAGCTGATTTTTCACGGCAGCGTAAGCTGCTGCATATGCTTTAATATTTGCATCCGGGCTATTAATAATATCCTGTTGGCTGTAACCGGATAAAGCGGCAATTTTTTTTAAATTTTCATGAAACCAGTTTTTCCCATCGAGAATCAAGCCCATAACACCATATGCCCTAGGCATACCCGTACAACTTTCAGGTTCATCGGCCGGGATATGCCAGATACGTGAATTGGTATAAGCAACCGCCTCCAGTACACCCCGGGGAATGTCCGGGTTAAGCTGATACGCCTCATCAAACAAAGAAGCATAACGATAGGGTACTTTCACATCAATCTGCGAAAAAGCAAAACCGGCAATGCAGAAGAACAGAGCAAATAATAAATTTTTCATACGAAATTTATTTAATAATTTTTTAAAGCAGAAACGTAAAACAAAGATAAAAAAAAATCATGAATACGCCACATTATATTTAACATGACGCTATTTCTAATTATGATACCGCAGCCATTTCCACAATTCTTTGTAATTGACTTTTTTCCCGTACATGAGAATACCGGTTCTGTAAATTTTTGCAGCA
The DNA here is from genome assembly GCA_016212695.1 of Bacteroidia bacterium. Classification (GTDB taxonomy): domain Bacteria; phylum Bacteroidota; class Bacteroidia; order Bacteroidales; family GWF2-35-48; genus GWF2-35-48. The sequence continues at coordinate 635 of JACREX010000012.1, read as the reverse complement.
AGCCAGGTGGCCCCGATAAAAGCAAGGACAAGCAACAGCATAGAAATAATAAGTTCGTGATACGGCACGCCGAAAGGTATCCTCACCATCATAACAATAGGAGATGTGAGCGGGATCATCGAGAACCAGAATGCAATAGGCCCTTCAGGATGCTGGATGATGCTCTGTAGCATCACCATCCCAAGAATCAGCGGGATGGTAACGGGCATCATGAACTGCTGCGTATCCGCTTCGCTGTCTACTGCTGATCCTATAGCGGCGAACAGGGCTGCATAGAGAAGATATCCTGCAAGAAAAAAGAAAAGGAATGATCCAAGCATAACGCCGAAATTGATTGACTTGATCGCTGAAAAAGCATCATTGATCTGTTCTGTTTTATCGCTTAACGCAGGCTGAGCCTTCTGAAAGCCGCTGGATGAAAAAATATTTTCCGTTTTTATTTCCTGCCTGATGATCTCCGAGCTGTCTTTCATTATTGCTGATTTCACAACCGTTACAATTGCAAAAGTGAGAATTACCCAAAGTAAAAATTGTGTGAGGCCAACCAATGCAACCCCGATGATCTTGCCCATCATTAACTGAAAAGGCTTCACAGACGAGACAATCACTTCAATGATACGGCTTGTTTTTTCTTC
>JACREX010000170.1 GCA_016212695.1 Bacteroidia bacterium | reverse complement strand
TCTGTTGCAGCGTTGTATGTGGCTGGTATCAGCCCGGACGATATTAAAAACCTGCTATGTGCTTTGCAACTGTAGATTCCTTAGTCTATAAAAAACTCCGAAAACTCTGAAATTTTAATACTGTGAATGAATTAAAACTTTTTATGTATATTTGCATCGGATTTAATTTACGATTCAAATCCTTAATCGCAAATCAATAAATCCTAAATTACACCGGGGGGTTAGCTCAGTTGGCTAGAGCGACAGGCTGGCAGTCTGTAGGTCAAGGGTTCGATTCCCTTACTCTCCACCAAGAAAATCAAAGCCTTACAACTCGTAAGGCTTTTTTTATTTTTTCCATGCATCAGTTCCATGCATCAGAATTATGTTCCCCGAGTAAAAATATTATGATTGTGAATTTTTTTTCTAATGCTTATTTCCGAAGTCATTTCATAAGTTTTTGTTTTCAATTCTTTATGAAATTTGTCAAGAACTGTAATTCTAACCATATTGTTTTTTGACTAAAATCAATAAAAAAATGCAAAATGCTTATTGTATTAAGCATTTTTTGTTTATTTTTGTATATTCTAATAAGCAATAATTATGGAAAGTCTGTATCGTCTTCAAAACGTATTACTTGCAAATACCTCCTTTGCATTCAGAAGAAATTTCATTGATTCTGTTCATTGGGATGAATGGCTTACAGGAGTGCTGGGAGCCCGTGGTGTTGGAAAAACAACCTGCATGCTCCAATATATTTCAGAAAATTTCAAACCCAACTCCCGTGAGGCGTTGTATGTAACTTATGATAATCCTGCTATTCCTTATAAAAATTTGTTTGAACTTGCTGATGATTTTTACAAGAAAGGAGGAAAGCACCTATTTGTGGACGAAATACGCAAATATCCTCATTGGGCGATTGAATTAAAGAACATTTACGATCTCCTGCCAAAACTTAAAATTACTTTTTCAGGATCCTCTATATTAAAATTACTCACTGGTGGTGTAGATTTGAGTAGAAGGGCTGTATTGCATTATTTAAGTGGTCTTTCGTACAGGGAGAAGAAAGTTATCCGTTGAAATTACAATCAGTGATAAGTTATGTTGTGGAAAATGAAATGCAACTTTTCACTAAATCGGATGTTCTGACTCATTCAAAAATAAAAAAACTGCTTCGTATAATGGCCGGTAGCGTGCCTTTTCAGCCTAATATTGTAAAACTGGCCGAAGCAGTAGAATTAAACCGGAATACACTTCTTGAATATCTTGGCAATCTATCACTGGCAGATATTATTATTTCAATTAATAAAACGGGAAGCTTCTATGGAAAACTCAGCAAGCCCGGAAAAATAATGCTAAAGCATCCCAATTTGTATTATTGTTTATCGAATGGGGATGTGGAAAAGGGAACTTTGCGGGAAACTTTTTTTGCAAACCAGCTTATAAGTAATCATCAGGTGGAATTACCTGAAAAAGCAGATTTTCTGGTGGATGATAAATATACATTTGAAGTGGGTGGCAGCAGCAAAGACAAAAAACAAATTGCTGGAATTAAAGATAGTTATATTGTGGCAGATGATATTGAGATAGGCTATGAAAACAAGATTCCTTTATGGTTATTTGGTTTTTTATATTAGTAGGTTCATTGATCAAATATTTATTTTGCTCTCCAAAATCCATGCATCAATCCATGCATTAAAATGCAATAAAATGCATAGTTTTGTGATGCCTGAAAAATATTATAATTCTGATTATCAGAGAATTAGCAATGCCTGAATTAGGATGGCAGTCTGTAGGTCAAGGGTTCGATTCCCTTACTCTCCACCTGCCGGGACAAAATCAGATTTTTGAATAACAAAAGACCGCTTCTCAGCGGTCTTTTGTTTTATGCGGAATATCGTTTATGATTAATAAGATAAATCAACATATTTAGTTACACCTTTCTGAACAGTGGCCGAACCTGTTGCTCCGGTATAAATTGTTCTGATTGCCGAGGTCGTGCTCCATATTGTGTTGTAAACAAAATCATCACCATAAATAGTTACGGTTACCGGCTTTGTTCCGGCAGTAATAGTAAGAGTATATTCACCATTATTGTCTACCGTACCATTAAATATTATTTTTCCATTCGTTCCTGCCGGCGGGTTATCAACTAAATCAGAAGCATTGATCCATGCCGTGATTTTGGTTCCGGAAGGAGCATTTTCTATGGTTGCATTGGTAAGGTCCAATTGAGCCTGAACCTTTCCTTTAATCGTTGCGGTAGTTGTTACAGGATCGGCTGTCGCTTTGTTTGCCTTGTTACAACTGTTTAATGTAATCGCTGCTAAAAAGCCTGCTAATAAAACTAATGAAATAAATATCTTTTTCATAATATCAAAAAATTTAATTAATAATTCTCCCGGCAAAATTAATAAATTACTTTATAATAAGTATAAAAAATTTATTTTAATTTTTTTTTGAAGTAAATAATTGTTTTATAATAACTTAATTTTTATTTTTTAAATTTTTGTGTGTGTTCTGAAAAATTATCCTAATTTTGCGGCATTATTGACAATAATTAAATATAAATAAAATGAAAAAAGTATTTTTTACAGTATTTATGATGGGTATGATGATTTATACCCAGGCACAAAACACAGGAACCAGTACAACCACAACATCCGCTTCAACAAGTGGTAATCCTGCCGGTTGCCTGACCTCAAAGAAAGGATGTATTGTACTGCCCGAATCAGGCGATTGGGCTCTCGGTATTAATGCAATTCCGTTTTTAGATTATGCCGGAACCTTATTTAATGGACACATTTCTCCGACATTCAGCTTTATTGACGGCACAAATGCCATTTACGGGAAATATTTTATAGATGAAAAAACCGCATACAGGGGCAAGGTCAGGATCGGTGTAAATAATACAAAAAATATTGAATTTGTAGATATTATTCCTCCAACAGGTATTCCCCCGGTACAGGTTCAGGATGTTCAAAATGTATTTTCAACCAATATCGTGCTTGGCGGCGGGATCGAAAAACACAAAGGCAAATCAAGGATACAGGGCTTTTATGGCGGCGAAGGCCTTTTGATTTTCAGCAGCAGTAAAACTGCGTATAGCTATGGAAATGCACTGAGCCCGATAAATCCGGTTCAGCAGAATGTATTTAATCCCGCAATGGATGGCGTAATAACCAACAAATCCGGAATGACTTTTGGCATTGGAGCCAGGGCATTTATCGGAGTTGAATATTTCTTTGCGCCCAAAGTTTGCATCGGCGGTGAATTTGGATGGGGAATCGCTTTCCTTGCCACAGGTAAAGGCGAACAAGCCCATGAAGAATGGAATACTGCAGGCGGCGATGTATGGAAGTATACAACCGAAACCGGCGGCGGATACGTTTTGGATATGGATACCGATAACTTCAACGGTTCCATATACCTGCTCTTTCACTTCTAAAAATATATCAACCTTGCCTACCGGCAGGCAGGTGGTTTTTGGTCAGGGCAGTTTGTATAGTCTATAGTCAATGGTTTGGGCAACTGGTTTGGTAAATGGGTTAGAGTTAGTAGTGGTTTACCATAAGACCAATAACTTATAACCAGACAAGCCGCTCAACCCTTCAACCTAAGACAAAATATTTTTCAGAAACCCTCATGGTTATACCTTGGGGGTTTTTTATTCAGCAGTTAATTTATTGGAAAGCATTCTGTGATTATACGTCTGTATGATTGCTTTAAGCCGGTCTTCCATTTCCTGAGCCTGCTTTTTTCCCGTATGAAGAATATTTTTTGTCAGCAGGCTGTCTTTTGATAAATCATACAATGCAAGCGTTTTTTCGCCATCGAATAACAGGGTAAAATCGTGTTCGATCAGTTGGTAATAATCGTCTAAATAATTAATGACAAAATGCTTTGCATGGCTATTGAAGGCGCTGTTGCCAAAGCACAGAAACGGTTTGTTATAATTCAAGTAATCAAGAATTGTGGGCATAATATCTGCCTGCTGTATGATTACCGGGCTGCAACCCTTCAATGCGGTATCGCCGGGATGATAAAACGCAATGGGAATAGAAAAAATGCCTACCTTATTATTGTAATATTCGCCTGTAACAGGAGCGGTGTGATCGGCCGTGAGTACAAACAACGTATTGTAATACCATGGCATTTTAGATGCTGTTTCAAAAAATTTCCGCAACGCATAATCCGTATATTGAATGGATTTATGAATATCCAGTGTGCCTTCCTTAAATTTCTTCTGATACTTTGCGGGAACCGAGTAAGGATGATGCGATGACAGCGTAAAAAGACAGGTAACAAAAGGCTGCCTGAATGAATTTATTTTTTGTGCAAAATACTGCATGAAGGGTTCATCATATATGCCCCAGTTGTTATCATAGTCTTTTTCATTATTATATTGTCTCCTTCCGTAATATTCATCAAACCCGGCTGCTTTTGCAAACAGGTCGAACCCCATGGTTCCGTTACTGCCTCCGTGAAAAAATGCGGAATAATATCCTTCAGGTTTCAGCAGGCTTGCTAAGTTGTTGATTTTATTCGTTGAATAATTCGAAGAAATATACGGATCGTTCATTAGCGTCGGTAGGCCGGATAATATTGAGGGAACAGCCTCGATAGACCGCTTTCCGTTTGCAAAGGCATGGGTGAATACCAGGCCCCGGCGAATCAGTGAATCAAAGAAAGGAGTGTACCCTTCGGTATGGTTCAGCGATCCAACATATTCTTTAGAGAAGCTTTCAAGAATAATAATAACTACATTCAGTTTTCTGAATTCCGCCGGTTTATTAAATTTAGTTACCGGATCAAAAATCGTTGCAATCTTTTTTTCAGGGAAAAAATTCTTTTCATACAACTGGCTTATATTATATGTATTTAAAATCGTAAAAGGAGTGTTGAGAATCAACGGGGCATATTTCGCTTCCGTGTAATCCAGGGCGCTGATAATGCGGAGCGGTTTTAACCGGTAGCCCCTGGCAACAGAAAAAAATACAAATAAAATAAATACGGAGATAAGCGCCTGATAAAAATAATGCCGTATTGTAACAACATTGTTCAGGTAATTATTTTTTTTAATCCTGGGATAAAAATACCAGACCGCTATCATTACAAGGAGCCACGAAATGCCGATATACCAGAAATCTTTTAAATACCGGGGCATAAGCGTGGGCACATCGTCGCCCATTTCGAAAAGCTTGAAAAAATCTGCAGTGCTGCGTTTGTTCAGGTAATGATAATATGCCGAATCAATAAAGTTTGGCAGAAGAATCACGGCATTGACAAGAATAAAAAGCGCTTTCAGGCAAACCCGGTACACCCTTTTATTTTTAAATTCACCGGGGATCAGATGCAGGACAATGAACGGCAGGTTAAAATAAAAAATCGAAGCAAAATCAAACCGCAATCCCCAGAAAAAAATACAGATCGCCTGAAAAAAGGAAATGGATTTAAACTGACTGTAATTTAAAATAAAGAAGAAAAGCCGTGAAAGTTCAAAAACAGCCAGCAAAAGCAACAGCCGCCCAAAGAGAATTTTTATGTGCGCTTTGTAGTCTTCCATTAAATTTTTTTTGTGTAAAGATATATACTTTATTTAAAGATTTATTGATTACTTTGCCGGGAAACCCATCGTTTAAATCAGGCGTATGTTTTTTAAATCACTCTGGAAAGCCCTTGTATGGGCAATTTTAATCATGATCGTCAGCGCAATTCCCGGCCAGGTTATGGAGCCTTATGCAATATGGAATGCCGATAAAATCGTTCATGTGGGGATTTATTTTATTTTAACGGTTCTGATCATGAACGGCCTGAAAAAACAAACCTATTTCCCTTCGCTTGCTAAACGCGCCCTTTTGATTTCTGTTGTTTTCTCAATTTGCTATGGAGGAATTATCGAAGCGCTGCAGGAAAATTGTTTTATCAACCGTTCGGGCAACTGGCCTGATTTCACGGCGAATTCAATAGGGGCAATAGTAGCCGTATTTGTATTTCCGTATATTAAAAAATTAGGATTAAGAATTAAGAATTAAGAATTTAGGATTGACTAATTGGAATTGAAAATTTTAAAATGAATCATAAAATCAAAAAATCATTGCTTATATTCTGATATTTTTGAATTTCATTGTTATTTTTGAGAAAAATATCTGATGAACCAGTTTCTAAAACCGGACGAAGAGAACCTTTCTGCACAGGAAAAAGAATTTGAACGCATTTTGCGTCCGCTGGAATTTTCTGATTTTGCAGGTCAGTTCAAGGTGGTTGCGAATCTCAGGGTCTTTGTTGAAGCGGCAAAGATGAGAGGCGAGGCGCTCGACCATGTATTGCTGCACGGCCCGCCCGGCCTGGGTAAAACCACCCTGGCAAGTATTCTTGCAAATGAGTTGGGCGTAGGTTTTAAAGTTTCATCAGGCCCGGTGCTCGACAAACCCGGCGACCTTGCCGGGCTACTTACAAACCTTGAACCGAACGATGTGCTCTTTATTGATGAGATTCACAGGCTGAGCCCCGTGATAGAGGAATATTTATATTCCGCCATGGAGGATTACCGTATTGATATTATGATAGACAAAGGGCCCAGCGCCCGGTCCATACAACTCAACCTGAATCCGTTCACCCTCGTGGGAGCCACAACGCGCGCAGGGTTGCTCACGAGCCCGCTCCGGTCAAGGTTTGGCATCGGCTGCCTGCTTGAATATTATGATGCAGATATTTTAACCGGCATAGTCCTGCGTTCGGCAAAAATCCTGAAAGTGGAAATTGATAAAAAAGCCGCAGTGGAAATTGCTGCCAGAAGCCGCGGAACACCGAGGATTGCTAACGCACTGCTCCGCAGGGTAAGAGATTTTGCCCAGGTAAAAGGCACCGGCATCATTGATCTTGCCATAGCGAAATTTTCTCTTGAAGCGCTCAATATAGACCGTTATGGCTTAGATGAAATGGACAATAAAATTCTGCTTACCATTATTGATAAATTCAAAGGCGGGCCTGTAGGAATCACTACCATTGCCACTGCCGTAGGAGAAGAAGCGGGAACCATTGAAGAAGTGTATGAACCCTATCTTGTAAAAGAAGGGTTTATTAAAAGAACTCCCCGCGGCAGGGAGGCTACGGAAATAGCCTATAAACACTTGGGACGGATAAACTACGGAGACAACCAGCCCGGCTTGTTTTGAACCATGCTGCCACAGGCAAAAAATAACTACGCTGCTATTCAATAACCAACTTCTCCGCCTTTACCGTTTTGCCGCCTTGAATAAGATTACACAAATATGTACCTTTTGCCCAGCCCCTGGTGATGATTTCAATTTTGCTGTTGCTCTCTTTTATTTGGTATGCTTTGACCAATTTACCATGTGAGTCTGTGATGCGTAATTCGCTGCCTTCGCTGCCCTTTGATTCCCTAAAGGGAGCAGCCGCGCCTGTAATCTCAATAGTAATGCTGTTGTTTGCAGGGTTCGGATAAATTCGCAAATCTGCATTCGTTAATCGTTGTTCGTTATTCACATTTGTGCCTTGCAAAACCACAATATTTTTATTTGCTGTTTTTGTACAAGGAGCCTCGGTTACTGTTACTGAAACTGTGTAATTACCTTGCGCTGTATAGCTATGCGTAGGTTGCCAAACCGTATCTGTAGCGCTATCGCCAAAGTCCCAACTCCACGAATCTGCCCGGTTGTTGTTGTTATAGAAATGAACAGGCGCTATGCCTCCGGATAAATAAAAAGTGTCTTTGCTTGTAAGTATAACCGGAGCAAAATACAAACAAGCCGTATCCGGCGGCTCGTAGTAACGCGCTATGCCAAAAGCGCTGTCAGCGCCTGCTTTTGTGAAATAACCGCCTACATATAACTCATCATGGAAAACGGTCATACATTCAATGGATGAATTAATAACGCCAACCGACTCCCAATTTGTCCCACTCCAGCGAGCCATATAGCCAAGAGTATCGTTGCCTACAACAAAAATACCACCACCGCAGTAGAGTTTACCACGATATAAGACAAGAGCGACAATTGCATTATTATATGTTAATTCATTATAGCCAACACTATGCCACTGCTGTCCATCCCACCTTGCAAGATGATTTACATGAACGCCACCACCGGCATACCCAAAATCCCCACAGGCATAAATGCAATTATTTACAGTATCACTAATGATATCAGTTACACGGCTGTTTAGCCCTGTATCCAAATCGTGCCATATCGAACCATCCCAACAGGCAATGTTAAATGCTGGTGTTGCTCCCGCCTGGTCGAACAAACCACCCACATATAAATTATTATCAAAAATAGCCATACATTCAATGCCAAATGCATCTACCGTAACCCCGCCGCCAACGTCTGTCCAGCCTATACCATCGAATTTTGCAATGCGGTTGTTTTCAGGAAAATTCCCCCCTACAATTAAATCATCATTATACACGACTGCAGACTTTATTTCTCCGGAAAAATTATTAATGAATGGAACAGGAAATGCCTGCCAGTTTTGATAGTCCCAAATTGCTATTTTAGGTGAATTAATAGTGTCTATGAAAACAAAACTCCCATAAGCAATTATTTCATTATTAAATTTAATAAAATTATTAATACCTCCCATTGTTGTGCTGCAATTGGGCATTGTTGACCATGATTTACCATTCCATTTTGCTACTCCAAATGCGTTAAGCGAGTCTATCTTATCTATACCGCCAATCATATATAAAACACTGTCAATAGCATTAAAATAATTTATATTAGGACTATTTGGGTTGTTGAAAGAAAGCCGGGAGCCTACTGTATCCCATGTTTGAGAAATACATAAATTTGATATTATTATTAATATGCTTAATATACCAGTTCTCATAAAAACAAATTGTTAAATAAATTATTTGCTTATCACTAATTTATTCTGATATAAAGTTTCTCCATTAACAATATACCTGAAATAATAGATACCAGAAGCAAATTCTTCAACAGAAATTTTTAATAAATTTGCCTTACCATCTAATTTATAGACGTTCTGCTTTTTCCCTAAAATATCATAAATTTCAAGCAAAGCATCTTGGGTTTCATCAGCAGGATATTCAACAATAATTTCTTTTGCAGCAGGATTAGGATACAAATTAAAGTCAAGAGGCTTTTCTAATTCTTCGATATTGCCAAAAGAATCGTCGCTGTGGCTAAATCTTGCCGATGCGCCTGTGGCAACAGTATCAATCGAGACACTGTATTTTTCGCCATACAGAATACCAAGAATAGTCCATGCCTGCGAAGCAGCCTGCGAAGGCGGGTCTTGAAGGGCAAGGTTGCGGACAAAAGCGAGTTGTGTGGTATCTATGTCATAAATAGTCCTTCCGCTGTCGGAATAATAAAGCAATAAACTTTGTATTGCTTTCCAGTCGGCTTCGTCCTGTGTAGCGGGAGTGAATGAAGCGAGCGTATTTCTTGCAATTGAAATACTGTCGAGCGTTGAATATGTACCGATAAGCAATGAGGCTGCAGGATAAGAATTATCGGTTTTGAGAAATGCCAGCGCCTGCGAGGTCATACCCTGGTTTACTAATTCATTGATATAATCGCTTGTGAGCCGTGTGTATTCGTCCTGTATTGCAATTAGGTCGCGGCTCACAGAGGTCAGCGTGCGGTAGCCCGGATTGTTCGATTGCAGCGCTGTCAATTGGTTTTTTATACCATTGGGCAATGTGGCGAGCTTTGTTTTAAAATCAGGATATACCGTGTCTGACACTGGAAGGTTGCGTTCCATAACATTTTTAAAATTACCGGGAGGCAGCGGATTTGGCTTGTTTATTACAGCCCTCACAACATCGTCCGTCAATGGCGAAGCGTTAATGAGCTTATTTTGCAACACCCCGTTTGAATTAGTGTTTATAGCATTGAGCAGGGCTACTGTTTGCCCATGGTCTAAGCCTGATAACACCTGCTGGAATTCAGCATTCAACTGTGTAATGCTTGTGCTTACCTGGTTTATCAGGCCTGGATATTGAGATAAAGCAAAAGTTGTAGTAGGGCATTGTGCGCCATTATTAAAATACGTATTGCCCGGATTAGGCGCTATATTACCAACAGTTGTCGGGATAAACGGACCGCCATCCAAGTTATAATAATAAGCAAAATACTGTGAAATGGCATTTTGAATATGCTTTTTGTCACTGGGTGAATATTGATTGCCTGCAGGGTTCTGGTAACTCCCCTGAAAATAATATAAGGGGCTATTGATATACCAGTTGGTATTGTATTCGGGGTCGTTAAAAATACTAGAATGAATACTTTTTCCGCAACGAATTTGAAGTTTTTTATTGTTCCCGGTGGCATTCACATTTTGATAAGTCTGCAAAAACTCGTTACCGGGAGGAGCGCTCCATCCAATAACATTATTATCCGTTGAGTTCTGGTCATTGCCGCTAATCCTGATACCCCATTTATTACGCCAAAAATGATTATCCATAATGCTCAATTTTCGGCTGTTGATAGTTGTAATGCCTGTTAAATTCCATGTCTGTGGTTTATTTTGGGAAACAGGCTCTCCAAAATAATTATTTTTAATCAAATCTTTATACCCGACATTAAGATAAATGGCAGAGGAAAAAGGCTTCAAAGCCGTGCTGTTTCCAGGGATATTGGTAAAAAAGTTTTTAGTGATTTTATTGTATTGATACATGCTGTAAGTAGAATTGCTGATAAATATGCCGTACCAGTGCCGGTCGAAATAGTTGTTTGTAATGCCGCAGGCTCCGTTGTAGCTTTCAATACCTGCAAAAGTATTTGAGAAGTGATTATATTGACTAGTTTGAGAGCCGCCGTCAATCACAAGGCCGCGGTTGTTTTGAATATAAATGCCGTCGGGCGAAATGCCGAGGTGGTTTGCAGCGCCTGCCCATGGATTGCGCCTGTTGGGATAATAAGGCACACCGGAGGTTTTTTGGTAGCCGGGGTCCATAGCCGTAAGATTGCCTCCGTTAATCGTGCAGTTAACAATAGAACTGCCGGGTGTTACTGAGGTCACGGTTTTATTGGCAAATTTAACAGCAATACCATTCATATTAAAATTACTGCTATTAGCAACAATAATACCTCCGCCATACTCGGGCTGAAAAGCGTTGAGGATATTAAAATTACAAATATCGGTAATTTTTCTTCTTTTTCCAAGCAGCACGCCGATGTGAGCTTTTTCAATAGTAGCGTTAGTTTCCATTATTATTTTTCCCTGGTTGGCCGTGTTGCTGGTGCCATCGCCCCACACTTCTACGCCCTGCCACATACCATTGCAATTGCTGCTTATGTTTGTGAGTTTTGAATTCTTTTTTAGAAATAAAACACCGTTTTTATCAACAATTATTTTCCCTTGGGGGCCAAAATGAATTATCATATTTTCGTTAATAGTTAATGTACTATTTGGATTTACGGAAACTGTGCCGTTTATATATAATGTAGTAAAACCTGTTGGCGGCCATGTTGTGTTTGAACTGATATTTAAAAGTGCCGGGTTAATAATATCATTGTAATTTTGGTTTGCAGGACAGGCGCATGGCGAAGGCAATAAATAAATAGTTTGATTAGCAGAAGCAGTGCAAACACCATGAGAAATGACATTTATACAATAATAACCGTCGTAATTGAAAGTATGTATAGCTGGAAAGAGGTATGAGGTTTGAGTCGGTGAGCCGTCGCCGAAATTCCAGGTATAAGTTGCAGACGGGTCTGGGCTTGAAAGAACCGCAGTTAAACTCATAGGTTGAGTGGTCGCCATACAGGAGGGTGTTTGTATATCAATTGTTGGCGGCGCAATTACAGGGATTGATATAGTTTGTGTGTTTGTGCAACCTGTCGTCGGGTCAGTCACTGTAACAGTGTATGAAACAGGTTGTGTGTTTACAGGCGAAACCGTAACCGTAATATTTGGCATTGTGCTTCCATTGCTCCATTGAAATAAAGGGGGAGGACCGGAAGGGTTATAGAGATTAGAGGCGGTTGCAGTGAGCATGAAGGCAGATGTCTGATTTAGGCACAAGCTTAAATTTGATGGATTGGTTGTAATGGAAACAGAGGGTTGGGGGTAGAGGGTTATAATGGTAAAGGTGGCCGTGGCTGTACAGGCATTTGCATCGGTAACAGAAACAGTGTATGTGCCAGCAGCTAATCCTGAAACATCTTGAATAGTCGCCCCATTTGACCATAAATATGTATATGGAGCAATACCACCGGAAACCGTCAGGTCTATAGCTCCTGTCGAACCTCCAGCACATGGTATATTAGTCATTACTTTTGTTAATGTCAGGGGCGTTACAGGTTGTACATTTATTGTGGATGTAATAGTAGTATTACAAGCGTCAGTAACTGTTACAGTATAAGTTGCACTCCCGATATTGATTAAATCTTCGGTTGTTGCCCCGTTTGACCAGAAAAATGTATAAGGCGGAGCGCCTCCTGTAACAGTAATATTTATTGAATTTAAGTTTGCATTATTACAATTGTAACTAATTTGATTTGTTATAGCTAAAGGCTGAGTAGTTACATAAAAATTTATACAACTTTCTATCGGTAGGCCGCACACACCGTCGGCATGTTCTACAGTGGCACAGTTCATTATCATTGTATTGGCAGGAACATTACCGGGGATATCCAGTGTAAAGGAACGTGTCTCTGAATGTCCCGGCATTAAAGATAATGGATTAATTAAAGTAATCGTATTAGTTCCAGATGTTAAATAAAAATGAATTGATTGAAAATTAGTTAATAGAGGGGGCAATTCATCTGTAATTATAATATCAGTTGCATTTGTCTGTATAATATCTGAGTTGTTTTCCACAGTAATATTATAAGTAACATGATTCCCGCAAACAATAGCTTCTTTGTTAATGGTTAGTACGGGATAACCTGGCGTAATTAATACATCGCTTGAAACAGAACAAGGGTTAGTAATTAAAGTATGATGTATTGCCTGCCCTGGTAATGAAATTGCAGTAACAGAAAGGCATATTGTTTTATGTATACAATTATTTCCATTCCATTCATTCGGATGGATGACCGCATTGCCTGAGATATCAAAATCACATGATGAAGTTTGATTAATGGCAACGCCAGTTGGTGTTGCAAAATTCAAAACAACATCACTTGTTGGAGCAGGTGTATTTGGCGTCAGACAAATATTATAAGTAATGGTATAATCTTCGCCAAAACAGGGTGTGACATTTGAGGGTGTTGCCTGAATCGTGAACATTTCGTTATATAATACTTCAACATTGTCAAGCAGAACTACTCCATAAACCGTCGTAGGAGCCGTCAAAGTTGAAGCTTCCGGGGGTACTGTTGAAGTAGTAAAAGTATTTAACAATAAAGGCTCTTATCTAAATATTGGTTGATTTTTATATATACTGTAATTTTGCTACCATATCAGGGTCAAGTTCACATGTAAAATGCCGCTTGACTGGACATCTATATGTCCTCTTTGAAAAATTCTCAATAAACCTTTT
>JACREX010000166.1 GCA_016212695.1 Bacteroidia bacterium | reverse complement strand
TTCCGAAAAGTCAATAACATAAACTCAAAATTAATTTTCATCTACCAGATGACAAAAAAAATGATTTATCAATATCCTACATATCGCATGGTTATTGAAACATAGAATTTAATTTAAAAATCCATTTTAGAAATGTAGGTACAATTTAAAAAATTTACGAATTAATCAAGTTGAATAGCGAAAATATAAAATTATGAAAAGATTTTTCAATAAAACAAAAGTTATACTACTGGCTGCTTCCTTAGCCGTTTCCTCGTTTTTCTTTTTTAGTTTTAAAGACGAAAGTTTTGAGATTGTAAAAAATCTTGATATTTATTACACGCTTTTCAAAGAACTCAATCTTTATTATGTTGACGAGGTTAAGCCCGGCGACCTGATTAAAAAAAGCATTGATGAAATGCTGAAATCGCTGGATCCCTACACAACCTATATCCCGGAATCGGAAATTGAAGATTACAGGTTTATGACCACGGGACAGTATGGCGGTATCGGCGCATTGATCAGAAGCGCTGCCGATTATGTTGTCATTACAGACCCATACGAAGGCTATCCGGCTCACAAGGCAGGACTCAAAGCCGGAGACATGATCCTTTCCATTGACGGGAAAACCACCAAGGGAAAAACATCCAATGATATCAGCGAATTGTTAAAAGGCCAGCCAAATACTGAAGTAAAACTTCTCGTCAAACGCCCCTTTACAGAAGAAAAATTCGAGAAAACGCTTACCCGTGAAGAGATAAAAATAAAATCCGTGAGCTGGTATGGCATGATCAGCGACGATATTGGATATATCCGTTTATCAAGCTTTACAGATCAGGCGGGAAAAGAAGTGAAAGAGGCGCTGCTTGACCTGAAAGAAAAGAAAAATGCAAAATCCATAGTGTTAGACCTTCGCGGAAACCCGGGCGGCCTCCTGATGGAAGCGGTTACCATTGTGAATATTTTTGTGGAGAAAGGCCAGGATATCGTCAGCACCAAAGGAAAAATGAAACAGTGGGATAAAACGTATAAAGCATCCGGCCCATGTGTTGATAAAAATATTCCATTAATTGTCATGGTCAACAGCGGTTCTGCTTCTGCATCTGAAATTGTTTCGGGAGCCATCCAGGATCTCGACAGGGGCGTTGTTATGGGGCAAAGAACATTTGGCAAAGGATTGGTTCAGACTACACGCGACCTTACATACAATGCCAAATTAAAAGTAACCACTGCCAAATATTATATTCCGAGCGGAAGGTGTATCCAAGCATTGGATTATGAACACAGGAATCCCGACGGCAGCGTGGGCAAGGTTCCGGATTCCCTGATTTCTGAATTTAAAACCAAAATCGGCAGAAAAGTTTACGACGGCGGCGGTGTGATGCCTGATATAAAAGTGGAACAGGAACGGCTGAGCAAAATATCTGAAAACCTTTATGTGAAAAATGTGATCTTTAACTATGCAACTAAATATGCAGGCGAGCATAAATCAATAGTTCCCGCAAAAGAATTTAAACTGAGCGATATGGAATACAGCGATTTCTTAAAATTTGTAGCAGGCAGGGAATTCGATTATGAAACCAAAAGCGAGGAATCGCTGAAACAGCTTAAAAAAATTGCTAAAGAAGAAAAATATCTTGATATCGCGCAGAAGGAATTCGATGCATTGCAGGAAAAAATAGCTCACAACAGGGATAAAGACCTGAAAACATTCAAAGATGAAATCAAAGAATTACTCGAAGATGAAATTATAAGCCGCTATTATTATCAGGCCGGAAGGGCTGAAGCATCCATTGCTCACGATGCAGCCATTCAAAAAGCGATTGAAATTTTAAAAAATAAAAAGCAATACGATTCTATCATGGATTCTTCATTTAAAATTGACGCAAAGTAGAGGATTATAATTTTTCCCTTACCTGCGATTATTTATTTTTTATCACAGAATTTACAATCTGATAACCGATGAGCTTGTCGTAACGGCTGCTTAAATAGCGGTGGTAAACAAAAATAATGTAATCGTTTTCAGTTTCATAATGGTTCCCTTCTACCAATGATACATTACCTCTCGAACAGCCGTCTTTCAGAAAAACATACTGATAATTGTAATATCCCTGTTTTAACAGCAAGGTAAGTTCGTATTGCTTGCGTTCCATGTTGTAACGCATCTGGTTCTGTTTTAAAAAATCCCAATCAGACAATGCTCCGAAAACATAAATATTGCCATCCACAATCGGGGCGTCATAAGGAAGTGTAAAATATACATAGCAGTAATCCGCTTCAATGTCGCTGTTCTGCCCTTCCGTTACTTTAACAAGGTATTTTCCGTTGAGGTCTTTATTATAAAGGTAAGTTTTAAATGTGCGGCGCTCATCATCTAAAAGTTTTACCTGGTAGTTTGAATTTACATAGCTTATCTTTTCAACTTTTTCAGAAAAATATCTCAGGCTTTTAATATCGAAATATCTGAATTCGCCGCCTGCATCAAAAACATTGTCTTCGTCGTAATCATAGCTAAACTCTTCGTCTTTTACAAACAACGGCTTTAATGTAGTTACGGCATTATCCCATCTGAAATTCTGAAGAAGCGCCACTTTCAGCTCGCCAAACGGGTCGCTGATGGCATAAAACTTTCTTTCGATTTTAAAATCCACTTCCTGGCTTGTTTTTCTGTGATCGAGCAGTGTGGCCTGTTTCACAGTTGCTTCAACGGCCACTTTATGGTCAACAACATAGAATCGTTTCGTAAGAACAATATTATTCTGATCAAAATTATCAAATACCTTGACAATATAATTTCCGGATATTTTCAGTTTCACATCATCGTTCGGAAAGCTCAAACTATAGTGTGTATACTTAAAGGTCGTGTTAAAAGAATAGGCATAGTCAGTGATCCGGTTCTCTGCAAAGCCGTCAATATAATCCGAAGTTACAATGTCTGAGGGCTGCCAGTTGGCGTCACAATGAATAAAGGTATAAGAATAACTTTTTGAATCAGCATCGAGGTCGTCAAAACTGAAAATCAATTTAACGGGATTAGCCAGGTCAATTATCGGGGGCGAAAGCTCCCATCCTTCTTTATAGAGCAATACGGTATGAATATTACTTTTATAAATAAAATCTTTGTACCGGATATAATTTTCATCAAAATATTCTGCCGTATCCTTACCTGTAATTGAATTTTCACAGGTAAGAGCAAGCGAAGGGAAAAGAAATCCCTGCAAAATAAAGATGGTTAAAAAAATTCTCATGATTCTCCCGGAAAATTTCCCGAAAGATAATTAATTATACAGAAACAGGGCATTTTATGAATACAAAAAGAGGTATAAGGTATAAAGGTTCCTCCAAGTATACAAACTTATTTTTTGCAAAATATCATATTTAATGACACACCTGTTTCAGTACACTTTCAGCTTCTTTGTAACCCAGGTCAAGAGATTTTTTAATATCAGCGCAGGCTTTGTCTTTCATAGAAAGATTTAATTCTGCAATTCCTTTGTTGAACCAGGCATATGCATCGCTGGGATTTATTTCGGTTAATTTTGAGAAGTCGCGAACCGCGCCCTTATAATCGCGCAGTGATATTTCAGCAATGCCCCTGTTTAACAATGCTTCAGTAAAATCCGGTTTTATCTCCAGCGCTTTATTAAAGTATTGCATGGCTTCATCCATTTGGTTCATCATGGCCTTTAATGTTCCTAATTGTGTGTATGCAGGATGAAATTCAGGATTTAACACGATTGCTTTTTTATAATCGTTCATGGCGCCCACAAAATCTTTCGTTTTAGCTTTCAGGTTTCCCCGGTTATAATAGGCTTCTGCATAGTCAGGATTCATCTCAATTCCTTTGTTATAGTCCTCCATGGCCTTATCCGGCAGGTTGAGTAATTTAAATGTATTCCCGCGGCTGATATAAAAGCGGAATACTTCATTAGTCTTGTAGTGTTTTGATTTGATTGCAGCAGTAAAATCTTCCACAGCGCCTTTCAGGTCGTTCATGGAAACCTTTGCAAGACCGCGGTTGTAATAGGGCAGGGCAATATCCGGATTTTTCAGGATCACATCCGTATAAAGCGTGATACTGTTTTTCCATATAAAATTTCTGCTGAAGGTAGTGATAGAAAAAAACAAAATAAAAGCTGAAAGTATGATTGTAAATAAAGTTTTATTATAGCTTTTTGGGTTCAGTTTTTGCTGTTCAGCAATCCGGTTATAAAAACTGCCGGCAATCATGAATATGCCGATATAAGGGATGTATCCATATCGCTCGGCAATGATCTGGTGACCAAAGGGAATTATTTTTAAGGTTACAATTGAAATGGTAATTAAAAAGAAAAGGGTTCCGAAAATAACATTCCGGTTATACCTGAACCATCTCCAGATAAAAAAAATCAGAATCAAAATAATAATGGGCGCTATAAAAAACTCTACTGGCAAAAAATTATCGGTTTTGTCAGGTACCGGATAAAATGCCGACAGGTTTACAGGTACGATAAGTTTGAACAGATACATCTGGAATGCATAAAATGTAAAACACAGTTTATCTAAAAATGAAAACATGCTTGTGGGATTCAGGTGTCCGGCTTCTTCCCTCATAAAAACAGTAAGGATTCCAAACACAACTGCGAATGCAAAAAACGGAATTTTTTCTAAAAATATTTTTGTGCAAACCTTTCGTTTATACCAGTAATCAAAGGCAAATAAGAGAACCGGTAATGTCATGGCCTGCGACTTTGATAGCAGGGATAAAACAAAAAAAATCAAAGCGATTACCAGATGTTTATTTTTTTCTCCATGGTTTAAATACCGAATGTAATATATGAGCGAAGCAAAATAAAAAAGCGTAAACAAGAGGCTGCTGCGGGTTGATATCCATGCAATGCTTTCGACATTCACGGGATGAACTGCAAACAGCAATGCGGCAATTGCAGACACATTAATTGTTCCGGTAAGAAGCTTTATAAGTTTATAGACCAGAACGACATTTATAATATGCAGTAAAAGATTTGTAAGATGGAACATGATAGGGTTCAGTCCTGCTATTAAATAATCAAAGGCATAGGTTATCATGGTCAAGGGCACATACATGCCAACATATGGAGTGGTGAAAAATATTTTCAGATTATAAAAACCCATGCTTCTGATCGAAAGATTCGCAGTAACATTGAGTTCGTCGTCCCAGTTTGTAAACCCGTTGAACAGCGAGTTTGAGTAAACAAGTATGGTCAGCAATACGATTACGGATAACAGGTTTCGTTCCGGCTTGAAAAATTGTTTCATGTCCCAAAAATCAATTCCGTGCGATTAAAATTTATGGTAACCCAATAAAGAATTATTGCTGTCAAGAAATTTTGTAATATAGGATTTAGATTTCAGGCAGGTTTTATGTAGCTTGAATCCCTTTGCAAGATTAGCCGTCAGCGCTGCTGAAAATACGCATCCTGATCCGTGCTTGGAGTTTTTGATTATTTTTTTCGGCCTGTAGTTTTGATAGCTGCTCTTTGTAAATAAATGATCACGCCCTTTGTTTTCCTCATCATGCCCGCCTTTGAGATATACATTGCAATATTCGCTTAAAGTTTTTGCTCCTTCAAGAGCTGTTTTATCTGGATAGATTTTTTGAATTTCGTCGCGGTTGGGTGTGATAAGATAAATTTTTTTACAGATATTTTCAATAGTTTCGGCAGTGATATCCTGATGGAAACAAAAACCTGCGCTTGCTTTAAATATTGGATCCCAGACAATTTTTATTTCAGGATTAATTTTATGCAGATAGGTTACGATTTGTTTTAGGATTTTAAAATTTTCAATTAAACCGATTTTTACATATTTAATTTTATAGGCATCGAATAAGACTGCAATCTGGTTTTTGATTTGTTTTGCTTTCAACCAGTCAACCTGTTCAAATTTATTTTCATTCTGATAGGTGATACATGTTGCAACTCCCAAGCCGGTTACACGATGCGCTTCATAAGTTTTTATATCGGCCAGGATACCTGCTCCGCCGCTGGGATCAAAGCCTGCAATGGATAATACGTAAGGTCTTTTTTTTGTGTTCATAATTTCACAGCATTACCAGTTCATAGCTAACAAAGTTATCTTAAATTTTTTAAAGGTTTCAATATATTTTTTGTCGTTCCAGATGGCGCCAAGCACTGCAGCCCCGTTAAATCCGGCATGTATTATTTTTTTTATATTGTCCGGACTGATTCCTCCCAATGCAATAATTTTGGTATTATGAGTTCGCGAAAACAAAATTTTTTTGATTTCAGTAAGATTTACCTGGCTTTTATAATTTTTTTTTGAAATGCTGTCAAAAACCGGACCGAAGAAAACATAGTCGTACCAGGGTTCCAGTTGTTCCAGTTCTTCAATGCTGTGAACCGACCTGCTTACCGTATAGTGGTTCTGCCGTGCCTTATTCCTTAATTCAATTGCCTTGCCAACAGGATTGCTTTCTAAAAAAGCATTGGTAATATGAATGCCCTTTAAATTGTATTTTTCTGCCAACTCATAATGCGAATGAATTACAATTCTGCTATAGTACTCTACGGGAATATTTGAAATACATTTTTCAAATCCTGAAATAGTATAACCGGGTTTTCTCAGGTGCAGTATTTCTAATCCTTCATCAAATAATGATTGGAATATCTCTGTTTCACTAACAACCGGCGTAGGATTTGACAGTACGATTAATTTAAAATCCTTCATTTTATTATTTTGAAATAATCTTCACGTTGTAATTTATAATTTTTGTTATGTTGAGCTGCCTGCCATGAACGAACACTGAGCCCTGAGGCCATTGAGCCTGTCGAAATGGTCGAAGGGTAGTCGAAACATGCATTTTATAAATAAATATTTCCTCCTGATTTAGCAAACTCCTTAGCTTTTTCTTCAAGTCCTTTCTGAATGGTTTCTTCATCCATTCCATGTGTATTCGCAAAATCGCGAACTTCGTGGCTGGTTTTCATGGAGCAAAAATGCGGGCCGCACATGGAGCAGAAATGCGCTATTTTCGCATCTTCCACAGGAAGTTTTACATTATGAAATTCTTTGGCAGTATCCGTATCTAACGAAAGGTTTATTTGGTCGTGCCAGCGGAATTCAAAGCGCGCTTTGCTTAATGCATTATCCCTGTATTGTGCGCCCGGATGGCCTTTTGCAAGGTCTGCCGCATGCGCTGCGATTTTGTAAGTGATCACGCCGTCTTTCACATCCTTTTTATTCGGCAGGCTTAAATGTTCTTTGGGCGTAACATAGCACAGCATGGCCGTACCGAACCACCCGATCATGGCGGCGCCGATGCCGGAAGTGATATGGTCGTAGCCCGGAGCAATGTCCGTAACTAACGGGCCTAAGGTGTAAAAAGGTGCTTCGTCGCAATACTGCAGTTGCTTTTCCATATTCTCTTTTATCAGGTGCATCGGTATGTGTCCCGGCCCTTCGATGATTACCTGCACATCATGTTTCCATGCAATTTTTGTTAATTCGCCCAGGGTTTTTAATTCTGCAAACTGGGCCGTATCATTGGCGTCTGCTATAGAACCGGGGCGTAACCCGTCGCCAAGCGAAACGCCGACATTATATGCTTTTAGTATTTCACAAATATCTTCAAAGTGAGTATAGAGAAAATTTTCTTTGTGATGAAACAGACACCATTTGGCGAGAATAGAACCTCCGCGCGATACAATGCCTGTAACCCTTTTCATAGTAAGCGGGACATGGCTCAGCAGCAGCCCTGCATGAATGGTGAAATAATCCACTCCCTGCTCCGCCTGTTCGATCAGCGTATCCTTAAATATTTCCCAGTTTAATTCTTCCGCTTTACCGTTAACTTTTTCAAGCGCCTGGTAAATGGGAACAGTTCCGATGGGAACAGGCGAATTGCGGATAATCCATTCGCGGGTCTCATGAATATTGGCACCCGTGGACAGGTCCATTACCGTATCAGCGCCCCAGCGGCAGGCCCATACCGCTTTTTCAATCTCTTCTTCTATGCTCGACGATACTGCGGAATTTCCGATATTGGCATTGATCTTCACAAGAAAATTTCTGCCGATAATCATGGGTTCTGCTTCCGGGTGGTTGATGTTTGCCGGAATAATAGCGCGTCCCGCGGCAAGTTCCTGCCTTACAAATTCAGGAGTAATGATTCCGGTTGGTGTATTAGCTCCGAAACTGTATCCTTTGTGTTGAACTGAATCTTTTAGTTCACCGATCTTTTGATTTTCACGGATCGCCGCATATTCCATTTCTGGCGTGATAATACCCTGTTTTGCATAATACATCTGGCTCACATTTTTTCCGGCTTTTGCCCGTAACGGTTTATGAAGATTCGGAAATCGGATTTCTTGTAATGAGGCATCGTTTAAACGCTGTTTCCCATATTCTGAAGATACTTCCGGGAGCATATCCACGTCTCCGCGTTCGAGTATCCATTTATAGCGCAGCCGCGGTAATCCTTTGGTGATATCGATTTCAATATTTGGATCTGTATAGGGTCCGCTGGTATCATAAACAGTTACAGGTTCGTTTTTAAGGGCGCTGCCATCGCTTTTTAATGTATCTGTAAGTGAAATTTCACGCATGGCAACAGAAATATTGTGAATCTCTCCTTTTACATAGATTTTTTTTGAAGCGGGAAAAGCTTCGCGTGTAATGATTCCTTCTTGTTTTGATTTGATTTTATCCATAGTATTTTTTATATAAATCGCTCTTTCATTATTCGTTATTCGTTATTCATTATTCATTATTCATTATTCGTTATTCATTATTCGTTATTCATTATTCGTTATTCATTATTCATTATTCATTATTCATTATTCATTATTCATTTTAATATTACTCACCCTCCCTGTACTGCTCTGATAATTGTTACTTTGTCGTTTTCTTTCAGCAAATGATTATTCCATTGCGTACGCGGAACCACATGATTATTCACGGCAACGGCAATACCAGTAAAGTTTTCATATTTCAACAGAGCCAGTGTTTCCGAAACCGTTTTGGATTCGGGTATTTCGTGCTCCGCATGATTCACAAAAATGATCATAGTGTATGAATTAAAAATTAAACGGCAAATGGGATTTTGATTTTTTGACAGATAAACTCATTGATCTTTTCCCTACGGCGGTATTGTCCGCATCAGGTTCAGTGGGTTTGATCTCAGCCTGCTTATTAGGCACCCCAAAAGCATGACAAATGTAATAATTTGTTTTATCTATGCATACTTTACCTGATTTTTTTTACTAACCTGTTCCGTAACAAATCAGAGCCTCAAGTTAGCAATAATTCGGTTTGACAAGACTGATGACAATATATTGAGATTATTTACTTGGTTTGGATTAAAGTTAGTATTTTTGAAATGAAGTCAAATCGTGGAGGTTACAGCCTGACATATCATTACATAATAAAAATGGACAAAAAAATTTCGTCCCCTATTCGTCCCCGTAAACGTTATAACTTATTGATTTTAAATATGAAGTAGTACCCGGAACAGGACTCGAACCTGCACATCCTTGCGGACACTAGTCCCTGAAACTAGCGCGTCTACCAATTCCGCCATCCGGGTATGTTTTAAATTGGGAAGGCAAATTTAAAAACTTTTGTGAAAGTACCATAATTATTATTGAATAATACAGGCCTGATAATTTATTCTTTACCAGTCAGCTTTACATCCAATAAAAAATCTTTTGCAGCGCCCACATCATTTATAATCTGTAAGGTTATTCTTTTTTCTGTGGAATTTTCAAACCACACTACTTTGGCCTCGTTACAGGTTTTATTGACATTCACAATCTTTCCACCGGAAACCATCCAATAATACTTGTATGCGGGGCGAAATGCAAAATTGTAAACAGGCAAACTATCATTGTAAAAAACAATAGATTTCCCTTTAATTCCGGTTTCCCCGCTTGTGATAATATTATAAAGGAACTTGATGGTTTTATTTTTTATGATATCGTAATTCTGATTGAATTTATTATTATCATCTAGTTGTGGTTCATGTTTCGCTTTTGGAAAAGTAACAAGCTCGTAGTTGATTTTTAATTTATTTGCCTGGTATTGCAAAGCCCTGGAACCAAAAACTTTTTTAACAAAGAATGCCGTTATCTCCGGGCTCAGGTCCCTGAACGGGTAATCAAAATCAATAGGCACAATATTATCATCATCGCCATGAAAACTGATAACCGGAACCTTTTCGTCTTCATCCATTAAATTTATATCCGTGAGAGCGCCCCACATATTAATTACGCCCTTCACGGAAAAATTTTCTTTATACTTGTTCGAACTGCAATCAAGGCAACCAAGGCCTTTCTGCAGTTTCAGCAAATGGCTTTCCACACTTTCAAATTTTTCATCTTCTTTCATAAAAGCCACATTTAATGCAGTGAATCCGCCTGCGCTGTTACCTCCCACAACAATCCGGCTTACATCAATTTTGTAAAGCGCTGCATTATGCACAAGATACCGTATGGCGGCTCTTGCGTCCTGCACTGCCCTGTATATACATCTTTCAAGATAATCATACTGACCGGGCAGAATAATGTATCCAAGCCTGTAATTTATGGATGCAACCACATAACCCTGCTTCGCATAAAATGCCGACAGATCGGTCATGGTTTCGGATCTTTTATCGCCGATGATAAATGCGCCTCCGTGTATCAAAACAATAAGCGGTCGCTTTGATGCAGTATCGCCCGACGGCTGGTAAATATCCATTTCCAGATCCAGATTTTTCATGAGCAGATTCTTGGCAATGCTTTTTGCCACGTCCGAAATAATGGTTCCGTAATTCGACGGGCTCACGTTTTCATATAGCTTGCTTGCATAGTATCCTTCGGCATTACCAAATACCCGTGTGGAGAAATCCGTTTTTTTGAAAATTTCTTCTTTATAGCGATTTGTTATTTTTAAAGGCGACTGCTGCTTTTCTTTCAAAAAAACCAGAACAGGAGCATCCGCTTTTATCTTTGGTTTTACTGAATAGGATAAAATAATACTATCTGCCGATATTCTCGGAATTACGTAATATACTACAGAATCATTAGCAGTAAAATACGTAAGGCGGATTTTTCCGTCATCAGGTGTTGCTTTAAATTTATTTACCGTGGTAACAGCATTGTTTCCGGCAAAGAAATACTCGCCGGATATCCCCTCTCCTACCTCTGTAATTCGTGCATACAACTTTTTCCCGTTAAGCTCGGCAATATAAAATTGATTCAGGGGGAACTGATTAATATCTATGGAAATTTTATTACCGGTTTTGCATGAACCGGCTGCAATAAGTATTAAAAGAAAAATATAATATCTAAGCCTTTTCTTCATAAAGCGAACGGACTGTCCCATAAAATATTTATAACTTAAATCTTGACACTTTTGGGTAAAATATTATGTCTAAGGTTGGAGGGTAAAGCAGTTGGTTTGGTTGTAAGTCATAGTCTTTGGTTTAACCCTGAACAATGACTTTAGACTATACCAACTGCCCTAACCAATAACCTCTGACCTGTTTGGTTGTGGCTTGTCCAAGTTGGGTTTACCGGACATTTTTATAATAAATCAAAATATTCATACCGGTTTTGCCTGTTAATAAGCCCTTGCAATCAATACTCTCTGACTAGAAGGTTTTCCGGTAACCATACATTTTCCGGGTTCATCTACAGAATTAAAAGGCAGGCACCGGATGGTAGCTTTGGTTTCTTCTTTGATTTTTTCTTCAGTTTCAGGGGTACCGTCCCAATGCGCTTCGTAGAAGCCTGGCTTTTGTTCTATTAATTGTTTGAATTCATCGTAAGAATCAATTTTGAAAGTATTTTCTTCCCTGAATTTTATTGCCTTTTTATAAATATTGGTTTGAATATCCAGAAGTAAACGTAATACTTCGTCAACCAGTATATCTTGTGAAACCACAAATTTCTCAAGCGTATCGCGGCGCGATATTTCAACCGTATTATTCTGAATATCCCTGGGCCCGACAGCTATTCTCACAGGCACTCCCTTCAGTTCGTATTCTGCAAATTTGAATCCCGGAGAAGAAGTATCCCTGTCGTCAAATTTAACGCTCACTCCCATCGCAGTGAGTTTACTTTTTATTTTATTACCCGCGTCCACCACCTCCTGCATCTGGCCGCTTCCTTTGTAAATAGGAACAATTACAACCTGGATGGGAGCTAATTTGGGTGGCAGAATGAGTCCGTTATCATCTCCGTGGGCCATTATCAGGGCGCCCACAAGCCTTGTTGAAACGCCCCATGATGTAGCCCACACATAATCCAGGGCGCCTTCTTTTGAAGTAAATTTCACATCAAAGGCTTTGGCAAAATTCTGCCCGAGAAAATGAGAAGTGCCGCATTGCAACGCTTTCCCGTCCTGCATTAAGGCTTCGATACAATAAGTATCCAGCGCCCCGGCAAACCGTTCGCTTGCAGTTTTTATGCCTCTCAATACAGGGATGGCAAGCCAGTTTTCAGCAAAATCTGCATACACATTTATCATTTTTATGGTTTCTTCAAAAGCCTCTTCTTTTGTAGCATGGGCAGTGTGGCCTTCCTGCCATAAAAATTCGGCTGTCCTCAGAAAAAGCCGGGTTCTCATCTCCCACCTCACTATATTAGACCATTGATTAACGAGTATCGGAAGATCCCTGTAAGACTGGATCCAGTTTTTATAAGTATTCCAGATAATGGTTTCAGAAGTCGGCCTGATAATTAATTCTTCTTCTAATTTTGCATCCGGATCCACAATGATTCCTTTCCCTGAAGGATCGTTTTTTAACCTGTAATGTGTAACCACGGCGCATTCTTTTGCAAAACCCGCTACATGGCTTGCTTCGCGGCTGAAAAATGATTTCGGAATCAATAAAGGGAAATATGCATTCGAATGACCTGTGTCTTTAAACATCTTATCCAAAGCTGCCTGCATCTTTTCCCAGATGGCAAATCCGTAGGGCTTAATTACCATACATCCCCTGACCACTGAATTATCGGCCATTTCAGCCTTGATCACGAGATCATTATACCATTGTGAATAATTTTCTTTCCGGCCGGTTAAAACTTTTTCCATAAATACTTCGTATAAAAATATGTTTTGTATAGAATTTGTATAATTTTTGCAATTAATTGAACGTTTATCATTGTGCAAATTAAGTAAAATAATTATCATAATAAAAACAGTACTATGAAAGCAATAACCTTTTTTATCCCGATAATCCTGCTGTTTCTGAATTCCTGCATGACTTCAAAAACGGCCAGCACATCCGTAGATGATGATGTGTATTTTTCACCCAAAGAAGAAGCATCCGCAAAGCAAAACGGGTTAAATAACCAAAATAACCAGCAGCAAATCGAGATGATTAATAATAATCAGAACTATTCTAACGAGCAGGATAATCAACCGAATGACAATAACCGGCAATACCAGGATCCAGACAATAACTATCAGCAATATCAGGATCAAAACTATAACAACCAGCAGTATCAGGATTCAAACGGTTATTATCAGGACCCTAATAACAATACATATATTACAAACAATTATTATGGCAATGGTTACGAATATTATGATGACAGCTATTACTCAAGGATACGGAGGTTTCATGATTCTTATTACTGGTATGATGATCCATTTTACCACAATTATTATGGAAATTATTACAGCCCTTTCTATTTTGATATAGGATTTAATTGGTGGTATCCGCATTATAACTGGGGAATTCATTTCGGATTTAACTGGTGGTATCCATATAATTATTACTCCTGGTATAACCCATGGTACAATTCGTGGTATGATCCATGGTACAATCCATGGTGTTATAATGGGTATTGGGATTATTATCCGTATTCTTACGGATATGATCATAATTATGGCAACAATCCGTATCATCACAGAGGTTCCACTTCGGGTTATGGAAACAATATACCTGTAAACAGTGTTACCGATCAGGGCCATAGCAACGGGTCAAACTCCAATACTCCGAATAATGGCCTGCTGCATAATAAACAAATTGATTATACGATCAATCCTGTGAATAATGGCAGTGGAAAAAATACGATCCCAAATTCAAATTCCGGTACAAAACCGATTACTGTCACGGATATCAAAACAATTACGCCTGATAAAAATAATAACAACACAAACAATAATCCGACCGGAACAGGCATCAGCCCGATTATTACCAAAGATAAAGTGAATACAAGCGGTGGCACTAATAATGGCGGAAGCGGAAGCAATGAAATAAATGTTACAAACCCAAATTATATTCGTTCCAATACGGATAATAAACAACCGAAAGATATAAAAACAAACCCTTCAAATGATACCTATTATAATTCAAAACCCAATGTTCAATACGACAACAGCCATTCTACAAAGCCTTCAAATTACTATGATTCCAAGCCGAAAGTGAATAATAATTCCTATTCAAACGACAAACCCCGCACAAATTCAAAATCCAACTCTGGAAATTCTTATAACAGCAACCAGAATAGCCAACCTCATAATAATTCCAACAGTTCACATCCTGCAAATAATAGTAGTAACAGCGGCAACAACAGCAAAAGCCACAGCTCTTCCGATAGTAATTCCCACAGCAATTCGGGTTCTTCGTATTCAGGCTCTTCGAAATCATCTTCAGGAAGCAGTTCCGGGTCATCCAATTCAAGCGCAGGTTCGTCCAGATCGGGCGGATCAGGTTCGGGAAGTTCGGGATCTTCTTCCGGTTCAGGCAATCGTAAAAGGTAATTATAACTCTCAATATTATGAAAAGACTAATTATTGTATCAATTTTTCAATTGATTATTATTTCATCTCTTATTGCCCAAAACGAGTCGGATGCG
The DNA here is from genome assembly GCA_016212695.1 of Bacteroidia bacterium. GTDB lineage: Bacteria > Bacteroidota > Bacteroidia > Bacteroidales > GWF2-35-48 > GWF2-35-48. The sequence goes on along the minus strand of JACREX010000166.1, from coordinate 13,413 downwards.
CTGCGTTATTCACAAACCGTTTATGGAGGCACTGCCCGGTTTACAGCTATGGGCGGCGCTTTTGGCGCTTTAGGAGCAGATTTTTCAGTATTAGCTATAAACCCGGCGGGCATAGCCCTTTACCGGAGTTCCGAATTATCTTTCACGCCTTCCCTTTTTTATAATAAAACAAAAACCTATTATCTTGACAATGCCAGCGAGAACAATGATTACAGTTTTAAAATCGGAAACTTGGGTTTTGTTTCTACTTATAAATCGGATTATGAATCCAACGACTGGAAATCCACGAGTTTCGGCATTGGATATATCCGTACCAATTGTTTTGCCAATGAGATCACGATAGAAGGAAATAACTCCAAAAACTCGATGATTGATTTTTTTGTCAACCGGGCCAATGGGAACAAAATTGATAATCTTGATAGTTATATGGAAGGGCTTGCTTTTGATACCTGGCTTATTGATACCATTGCAGGAAGCGCGACTCATTATAAAAACCCTTACTCTAACAATGGGGCGAATTATGGCGAACTGCAGAGAAAAGACATCTCGACAAACGGATCCATTGGAGAATATATATTTTCTCTTGGTTCGAATTACCGGCATAAACTTTATATCGGGGCAGCCTTGTCTATACATAAATTGAATTATGAAGAAGTATCCATGTACACTGAAACTGCGCCGGGTGATACATTAACAAACCTGAGTTCATTTTCATATAAGCAGGATATATCAACTTCTGGAACAGGGTATAGTTTTAAAATCGGCGTAATAGCAAGGCCCATTGACTGGATCAGAATCGGAGGAGCAATACATACTCCTACATTTTATAACTTAGAGGATAGTTATTCAAGCGCCATGAAAGTTAATCTGGAAGACGGGAATATGTTCAGTTCTTCTTCTGAAAATTATAAATCAGCTTATGAACTCACCACTCCGATGAAAGCAGTCGGGAGCGTCGGGTTTATTATAAACAAAATTGCAGTATTAGGCATTGATTACGAATTTGTGGATTACTCTACAGCCAGCCTGAAAGACGCCAAGCATGATTATCCCTATACTTTCGAGAACAAGGCTGTCAATACAAGTTATAAAGCTGCATCCAATATCAGGGCAGGCGTTGAATATGCGTTTGGCACTTTCAGAATACGGTGCGGTTATGCGTATTACGGTTCGCCTTACAAATCATCGCAGATTAATAAAAATGCCAATATGATGAGTTTCTCAGGAGGTTTTGGAATTAAGAACGAAAATATGTTCTTAGATTTTGCTTTTGTTCATTCAGTAAAAACCGAGTACTATTATTTATATTATTTACAGAATATATCAGATACCGAACCAAGCAAGATTACATCAAATTCAAATCAACTGTTGTTTACTTTAGGATATAAATTTTAGAAACAAAAAAGCCCTTTCTATGTTTTTTTTATTTTGTTATTAAATGATATTCCGATGCATAAGTAACAATGGCACCTGAATAAAGAGTATCAGTGGTTGATTCCTTGAGCCATATCTCACCTTCCTTTAATTTTAAAATCTCAAATTCAGTCCACTCCGTTTCATCATTCATTTTCATCAGTAATTTTTCTTTATTGTCATTAAATTTCCATTCCCCATTTTCGGATCCAGCAGGAAACAACGAATAAGCTTCCCATGTATGGGTAACCTTGTTATCTTTTGTCATTTCCCAGAACCATTTATCCCATGGGGGCAATCCCCAATAACTGGTTGCAAGATTTTGATCAGTTCCATTAATAGTAACTTTTTCAAATTTCCATATATTGGCAACCCTTGCAGTTTTGGTTCTCAAACTTACCAAAGGGCCCTCAGGGTATTTTTTACAACTTGTAAAAACAACTGTTCCTAAAATAACAAGAACAAACAATACTTTAACTAATTTTCTCATAGATCTAAGATTTTAATTAATAATAGTGTGCAAAAGTAATATTTATTTTTTCTTTTTCAAAGCGTCCATCATAGTTTTTCCGATGTGTGCCGGCGAGGCTACCACATATATTCCGCACTCGTTCATGATCTGCATTTTTGCGGCGGCCGTATCATTCTTCCCTCCTATTATAGCGCCGGCATGCCCCATGCGCCTGCCTTTCGGAGCAGTCTGCCCGGCAATGAACCCTACCACAGGTTTAGTGGCATGTTCTTTAACCCAATAGGCAGCTTCGGCTTCCATATTCCCGCCAATCTCGCCAATCATAATTATGCCTTCTGTTTCCGTATCATTCATAAAAAGTTTGATGGCATCCAGGGTAGTTGTACCTATAATGGGATCTCCGCCGATTCCTATGCAGGTAGACTGGCCCAGACCGATTTTTGTTACCTGGTCCACCGCTTCGTAGGTTAATGTGCCGGAACGTGATATTATTCCGATTGTTCCTTTCTTATGAATAAACCCGGGCATGATCCCGACTTTTGCTTCTCCGGGTGTAATTATTCCCGGGCAGTTCGGGCCGATGAGCCGGGAATCTTTCCCATGTAAAAAATCTTTTACTTTAACCATTTCATTGATCGGGATACCTTCGGTAATACAGACAATCACTTTGATTCCGGCCTCGGCTGCTTCCATTATCGCGTCTGCCGAATAAGGCGGCGGCACAAAAATCACAGAAACATCGGTGCCTGTATTTTTAACCGCATCGGAAACCGTATTAAAAACCGGTTTTTCAAGATGCATCTGGCCGCCTTTGCCCGGTGTAACGCCGCCTACTACATTTGTTCCGTATTCGATCATCTGGCCTGTATGGAAAGTGCCTTCTGACCCGGTAAATCCCTGGACTACCACTTTTGAATTTTTATTAACTAATATGCTCATAAAATTAATTTTAGATTTACGATTTGAGATTTTTTGATTTGCAAAATAACCACACTTAATTCAATAAACAAAATATATACCGAAAACGGGTTAGTCTTTTACGATTTTCAATGATTTTTTGCCCTCCTGCCTGCCGGCAGGTAATCCCTAAAGGAAATCATTGAAAATCAATGCTCCCTTCATGGTTTGGGGCAAACATTGATTTTCAAAAAAAGTAATGATTTATTACGTTTTCAGTATAATATGGAATATTAATCTTAATTTAAAATGTGAAAGTTAAAATTTTATTTAAAAATTTTTCATGATATTTGACAGAAGATAATAAAAATTTATAATTTTGAATGGGAAAATAGTACAATAAATTTATAATTGAAACGTAATTAATCTATTTAGAACGTAAAATACTATGAAGATTTTAATACAGATAATAGCTCTAATTATATTGAGTAATGCAGCATTTTCCCAGGCTATAGATGATTATTATATAAAGCCTGATAAATCCGATACGGATAATACTCCTCTCAACACAACTACTTTAAACGACAAGCCCATCTCATTATTCGATAAGACGCCTCTTTCTGATAATAAGAAGTTACAGGTTCGTTTTCAGACCGGGGTTAGTTTTGCTTCATTCGGCGGAGCAAATATTTTTAACACATGGGTAGCTCCAGAAGTAAAATACCAGCTTACCCCTAAATTCAATCTGAAAGTGGGTACTGTTGCAATGTACAGCAATATGAGCGACCTTCAAAATTATATTTACCATGAAAACAGTGTAACTCCCGGCCAGAGGCTCGCCCAGTATTTCATGTATGCACAGGGAGAATATAAAGTAAACGACAAAATACGGTTGCGGGGAACCAGCATGAGGGAATTCTCTGATCTGTCAATAAATCCTCATCCGTTCAGTTTAAATCATCTGGGAGTGGATATCAAACTTAAAGAAAAAGTATTCCTTAGCGCCGACATACAATTTGCAAAAGGGAATTTTCCATATGGAATGTATTACAACGGCCCCTTCGGCAATCCGTACTCATGCGGTACGCAATATTCCTTTTCACCGTTTGGCAGTTGTTTTAATCAGTCGGGGTGGTAATTTCAAGTCTATAAATGATGGATACATTAAAGATTGATCAAACCAGGAATACGCCAAAAATCATTTTTGATCCTGTGAACAATAAATTTGAGATTACAGGGGCATCAAGACCTGAAAATGTCCGCATTTTTTATGAACCGGTTGTTATCTGGCTCGAAAATTATTATACTGAAATCTTGGATTCGATAGCAAAGGGAAAACCTGTGATTGAAAAATTTATCATTGATATTAAATTAGGGTATTTTAATTCTTCTTCCGCCAAATTTATTCATGATGCTCTTCACAGGATACACCAACTTTATGATCATGGAATTGATGTAAAAGCAAAATGGTACTATGATGAAGGCGATGATGATATGCGGCAGGCAGGACAAGACCTTTCTGAAATGCTTGACTTCCCTTTCATTTACCATGAAATAAAAGGTGCAAATAAATAAACAGGAGAGTTTTTTTTGTTTTCTTTGTGTCAGTATAACTATGGAATATCAGAATTTCCAAACAACCTGAACAGTAACTGATATTTAACCATTTTTTTTACTCCCTTGTATATTTCTTTTTCTTTTTTAATTTTGCAATCCCAACGCTGCCCAGGTGGTGAAATTGGTAGACACACCAGCTTGAGGGGCTGGCGCCCGCAAGGGTGTGCAAGTTCGAATCTTGTCCTGGGCACAAAGCGGAAAAATAAATGATTTTAATTTTTCCGCTTTTGTTTTATTATTTACCAAATTTGCAGCCTGAAATCTATAGATAAAACACTACAATTTATGAATACTATACTACAAACGGGATACCTGCCTACCGGACAGGCAGGCCTTGCCTGCGGCAGGCAGGAAACCGTACATTTAATAAAGTCCCAAACTTGGGGCTTGGGACTTGGACTTGAGGCTTTTAAAGAATGTAATAATTTACCCCGCTCACGGTATAAATGAGGTATGAAGTACGAAGTAAGAAGTATGAAGGAGGGTGTTTCAATTCAAAATTTATAATTTAAAATTCAGAATTTCTAATGCATTCAAAAAAAGAAAAACTTAATGCTTTCGGTCAGCTACTCGATATTATGGATAAACTCCGCGAGAATTGCCCCTGGGATAAAAAACAAACCTACGAGAGCCTTAGGGATCTTACTATAGAAGAAACCTACGAACTTGCCGATGCCATTATAGAACACAATCCGGATGAAATAAAAAAAGAACTGGGGGATATTTTACTGCACATAGTCTTTTATGCAAAAATAGGATCTGAAACCGGTTCTTTCGATATTAAAGATGTACTGGACGGTATTACTGAAAAGTTAGTTTTCCGCCACCCGCATATTTTCAGCGATGTTAAAGTCAAGGACGCGGAAGATGTGAAACGAAACTGGGAGCAGTTAAAAATAATGGAGAGTCATAAATCTGTTTTGGAAGGCGTTCCCAAGTCATTACCGTCGGTTGTGAAAGCCAAGCGGATTCAGGAAAAGGTTAAGGGAGTTGGATTTGACTGGGATATGAAGGAACAGATATGGGATAAGCTTGCAGAAGAATTTAAAGAACTTAAAAAAGAAGTTAAAAAAAATGATCCTGAAAAAATCGAAGCGGAATTCGGCGATGTTTTTTTCTCTCTTATCAATGCAGCACGCCTCTATGATGTGGATCCTGACAATGCGCTTGAACGGACAAATAAAAAATTCATCAAACGCTTTTTGTATCTTGAGAAAAAAACCATAATGAAAGGGAAATCATTGCATGATATGACTCTTGATGAAATGAACTGTATATGGGAAAAGGCAAAGAAGTTTGATGACAGGTAAATAATAGTTAAAAGGTTTGAAAGTAATATCAGAAACTGTTTTGATTTAGAAAAAAATATGGTCATGAAGAAAGCACAAGCGCCGCATATATAGATGCTACTATACATTGGGTGGTTGAAAGAACTTTTTCTTGGTTTGAAATCTATTGCAGATTAAGTAAGGTTTATGAATTTTGGGGACTATTATAATGTTGAAGATTCAATAAGAAACAATTTTATTTATGAAATATATAATTTTATTTTTTGTCCTTTTTTGCTGTATCAATGCTTTTGCTCAGAACGATAAGGAATATCCGTTTGATAAATGGACTTCAGAAATATTTGAAAAAGCAAACACTGCCATGAATACCGAATACATGTCAGAGACCGAAAAGAAAGTGGTTTTTTATTGTAATCTTGTACGATTGAACCCAAAACTTTTTGGAAAAACGTATGCAAGAAAATACATTGATTCTTTAAATCAAAAAAGTACTCCTTATATAAAATCATTATTTCAGGATCTTGAAAAACAGAAACCATTAGCTCCGTTAACTCCGGCAAAAGACTTGTCTGATGAAGCAGCCCGGTTCGCTATAGAGTCCGGAACAAAAGGAATAACAGGCCACGGCGCGACAAGTAAGCGGTTCAAACCATTTAAAAAGGAGTATTACACTATGGGAGAAAATTGTGATTACGGAAACAATAAACCTATGGATATTGTAATGAGCCTCCTGATTGACGAGGGTGTTTCTGATAAGGGCCACCGGTATAATATTCTCAACAAAGAGTATCAGTTTATAGGGGTTTCCAATAAACCGCATAAGACCGAGCAATATATCACAGTGATGGATTTTGGAGCAAAAGAGGCCTCAAAATGAGATTCCGGTTAGTTATTTTGTTTCTAATATTTTGTTTTTACAATGCATTTTCCCATGTGCATAAAAGTGGTGTTATAAGGGCGATATTAAAATCGGGTGCAGGTTTGAAGGGAAAAAAGTTTCGCAGGAGTTAGCGTTATATGCCGATAATTTTACGAATCATAAGAATGTGTTTCGTTACACATATAACAAACTTACGAAACAAATTGACACACAATACCAGTTTGGAATAATGCCGGGGGTTTATTACAGGATTTATTTTTAAAATTTAATTTTTTTACCAATGCCTGATAAAACAAAAATATTAATAGCTTTATTATTTCTATTTATTTCAAATTATGCTTACACATCTTCAGGTATACCTGATTCTCTTCTGAGAAAAGTTAATTCTGTTCCGACAGATACCGGAAAAGTACAAGCTTGCTTAAAACTCTGTAGGGAATACATTTATTCCGATACGGGAACAGCAATGTTTTTTGTTCGCAAGGGGCTTGATCTTGCCAATCGGATAAATTATAAAACTGGTATTGCCGACTGTTTGCGGTAGTTATTTTTAAAAGTTACCGGCAAAAGAGAAAAGACAATATTTTACTGGCTTGGCAAAAGCACGAAATAGAAGAGAAAAACGAAGAACTGAACCAGCAAAATGAAGAGATAGCTAGCCAGAGAGATGCGCTCGAAATGTTTAACAAAGAGTTGGAGCAGAAAAATGTAGAAATAACTGAACAGCGCGATCTGGTTTCAAGGCAGAAAGAACAGATTGAAATCATCCACGAAGAGCTTACCGACAGTATTTATTATGCAGAACGGATTCAGAAAGCGGTGCTGCCAGATTTAGAAAATATATTGGGAAACAGCAATCAGTCAGACAAAACACCACCGCTTACTGATTACTTTATACTCTTTAAACCTAAAAATATTGTAAGCGGAGATTTTTACTGGATGGCTAAACGTCGCAACTGGCTTCTTGCTGCTGTTGCAGACTGCACGGGTCATGGAGTTCCGGGAGCCTTCATGAGTATGCTGGGCATATCGTTCCTCAATGAAATTGTGGCGCGGGAAGATGTGCAGACTGCAGGCCAGACCTTAGATGAATTACGGAAATATATAATAAAATCCCTTCAGCAGAAAGGCATATCCGGAGAGCAGAAAGACGGTATGGATATGACGTTTGTAGCGATTGATACCGAGTTAATGGAGTTGCAATATGCCGGGGCGAATAATCCGCTTTACATAGTAAGCAGTCAGCAGGAAGCAGTAGCAGTAGGATTTGTAATGACTGAACTACCAACTACCAACTACCAACTACCAACTACCAACTGCTGCTGCCAACGGCCAACTTTTAGAACTAAAACCCGATAAAATGCCCGTATCCATTCATGAAACTATGCTGCCCTTTACAAATCATATTATCCAAATGTATAAAGGCGATGCAATATATCTGGTGAGCGACGGCTATGCCGACCAGTTCGGAGGACCTAAAGGAAAGAAATTTTATGAAAAGCAATTGAAAGAAATGCTATCTGTCAATAATCATTTGTCAATGGTGGAACAGAAAGAAATAATGGATAACACTATAGAAAACTGGAAGAATAATTATGGAACAAAGTATGAACAGACGGATGATATTACGGTTATGGGAATTAGGATGTAGGAAGTATGAGGTAGGATGTAGGAGGTAAGATTGATGACGGATGACTGCCTACTGCATCCTGCCTACTGCATCCTGCTTACTAACTGCTGATTACCGTTTACCGATTACTTTATTTGTACTTGTTTTCCCAACTCCCGGATAGTTTTCAACGGGTCTTTTGATTTGAAAATATAATTACCTGCAACAAATACATCTACTCCGGCTTTTGAAAGTTTCAACGCATTGGTGTTATCAACGCCTCCATCAACTTCAATAACTGCTTTTGATTTGCGGGTTGTAATTATTTGTTTGAGAGCGGTTACTTTACTGTATGTATTTTCAATAAATTTCTGGCCTCCGAAACCGGGGTTCACAGACATGAGCAGAACTAAATCCACTTCAGTAATAATATCTTCAAGTACATGCACTGATGTATGCGGATTCAGTGAAACTCCGGCTTTCATGCCCAGCGATTTGATTTTCTGAATTGTCCTGTGAAGATGATTACAGGCTTCGTAATGAACCGTGAGAATATCAGCGCCTACATTTTTAAATTCTTCAAGATACCTGTCTGGCTTAACAATCATCAGGTGGACATCAAGCGGTTTTTTCGTATATTTTTTAATGTATGAAATGATTGGAAAACCAAAAGAGATATTCGGTACAAAAACCCCATCCATGATATCGAGATGAAACCAGTGGGCTTCGCTCTTATTGACCATTTCAATATCTTTTTTCAGATTGCCGAAATCTGCTGAAAGAAGGGATGGAGCTATTATTTTATTCATTTTATATTTTGAATGGACTAAGTTTATATATTTTTAAGTAATCAGTAATCAGTATTCGGTGATCGGTATTTCTGATTACCGCCTGCCTGTCCGGTAGGCAGGTTTACCGATAACCGATTACTACTATGTACATTTATTCAGATTTTTATTATAAATATTAACAGCAAACCTACAAGATTTTAAATAAAAACACAAATTTCAAAAAAAGATTAGGTATTTTTGAATTTAAAAATAGATCGCCGATAAATGGAAAAAAAGAAAAGGAAATTCATAAAATACCCTGAAATTGAAGGCGGAAATGAGGTTTTCCGAAAGATAATCGAAGAAAACTTAGTATATCCAGATGAAGCAATAAAAAATAATATCGAAGGACAGGTTCTTTTATCTTATGAAGTAGACGACAATGGAAATGTATTGAATGAAAAAGTGATCAAAGGTATCGGTTATGGTTGCGACGAAGAAGCGTTGAGGCTGATAGGCCTGCTCAAATTCAAAAAAGTAAGGAACAGGGGACTGCGTGTGAAAGTGACAAAAAAGGCAAAGATCAATTTTACGATGAAAAAATCTCAGGTAAATGTTTCTTATACATATTCTGAAAATCAGAAAACCGAAAAGCAAGATACGATGAAACCGGAGAAAAATTCAATCACATGGACGATCAAGATATAATAATTTTATATCATCATTCCGGCTGCAACTGTTTCATTTGTTACTTCATCAATAAGTATCAGACAGCCGGTGGAACGGTTTATGGAGTATGAATCATAAAATACAGGTTGTACTGTTTTTATTGATATACGGGCAATGTCATTCATCTTGATATGCTTGTCGCTGCTGTCTTTTTCAAGAGTATTGATATTCATTTTAAAACTGATTTCATTAATCATACACCTGGTTTCACCTGCAATCAACCGGAGAATATATTTTCCTTTTAAGAGCAAAGGCCGTTCATTAAACCAGCAGATCATTACATCCAACTTCTGACTGATCCGAGGAAGAAAATCCGGTTTCACCAGCATATTCCCGCGGCTGATGTCAATGTTGTCATACAAAGTTATAGATACGGATTGCGGAGCATAAGCGGTTTGTAATTTCCCATCATATGTGTCAATAGATTTAATCATAGAAGTCAAGCCTGAAGGTAGAATCAGCACTTCTTCATCCCGGTTGAAAAATCCGCTTGTGATCATACCTGCATATCCCCTGTAGTCGTGAAATTCCTTTGACTGCGGCCTGATGACGTATTGCACAGGAAACCGAGGAACAGTGAGGTTAATTGTATCGTCCACCTGAATGGTTTCTAAAAAAGAAATCAATGACGGGCCTTTATACCAGGGCATATTCCTCGATTTGTTCACCACATTATCGCCAAGCAAAGCGCTGATAGGAATAAAGTGAATATCTTTTACCTCCAGTTTTTCAGAAATAGATTTGTAGTCATTTTTTATTTGTTCATACACTTCCTGCGAAAAATTAACCAGGTCCATTTTATTAATGCAAATAACAATATGATGTATCTGCAGAAGTGTGGCAATATAGGAATGCCTGATGGTTTGCTCTTCAATGCCATGACGGGCATCTACCAGTATAACGGCAAGATCAGCAGTAGAAGCCCCGGTAACCATATTTCTTGTGTATTGAATATGGCCGGGAGTATCTGCTATAATAAACTTTCTTTGCGGTGTGGCAAAATAACGATACGCAACATCTATGGTGATTCCCTGTTCCCTTTCAGCTTTTAGTCCATCCGTAAGTAATGCCAGATTGATGTGCTCTTCTCCTTTTCGCATTCTTGAAAGCTCAATCGCTTCCATCTGGTCTTCAAAAATTGCCTTGCTGTCGTACAGCAACCGCCCTATCAATGTGCTTTTCCCATCATCTACATTTCCGGCTGTGGTAAACCTAAGCAAACTGGCGATGGGAGGAACTGGTTTATTTATATTTTTTGTTTTGAAAATTTTATTTTTCATACAAAGCTCAATTAAAAATACCCTTCAACTTTTCTGTCTTCCATTGCTGTATCAGACCTTTTATCGTCCCATCTGCTGCCGCGCTCCGTAACTCTTGTTGCCGCTATTTCTTTAATAATTTTCTTAAGCGATGATGCTTTCGATAAAGTCAGGCCTGTGCAGGTAATATCTCCCACTGTCCGGCATCTCACTTGTTTGACAAGTACTTTTTCATTGGGTTTTAATTTCATGAATGGCGCATAGGCGAGCCACACTCCATCGCGGCAGAATACTTCGCGGGTATGAGTAAAATAAATACCGGGAAGTTCAATGTTTTCTTCTAATATATATTGCCATATATCAAGTTCTGTCCAGTTGCTGATGGGGAATACCCGAAAATGTTCGCCGACATTTTTTCTGCCGTTGTAAATATTCCACAACTCAGGCCTTTGATTTTTCGGGTTCCATTGTCCGAATTCATCGCGGTGCGAAAAAAAACGTTCTTTAGCGCGGGCTTTTTCTTCATCTCTTCGACCTCCTCCTATCGCTGCATCAAATTTATACGCATAGATTGCATCCAGCAACGTTGTGGTTTGTAACTTGTTCCTGCTTGCATTAAACCCGGTTTCTTCAACCGCTTTTCCCTGATCAATGGTTTCCTGTACGGAGCCAACAATAAGCCTTCCCTGTATCTTTTCAACCAGATGATCGCGAAATTCGAGTGTTTCAATAAAATTATGACCTGTATCAATATGCAACAACGGAAATGGAATTATAGCAGGATAAAAAGCTTTAAGAGCCAGGTGAACAAGAACAATAGAATCTTTTCCGCCTGAAAAAAGCAGAATAGGATTCTGAAACTGAGCTGCAATTTCACGGAAAACAAATATTGATTCGTTTTCCAGTTCTCTCAGGTGATTGGTTTTTAAAAACCTTTGAATAATTTTTGTGCTGCCGGTTTCCTGTTTATCACCTGCGGGGCTTTTCTTCCCGCTTTTTTTTTCTTTTTTGTTCATTTACACAAAAAGTTAATCAGGTAAATTTACTTATTTTTTTTTATTATGAAGCCCGCATTCTTTTTTTGTATTGCTTTCCCACCACCACCTGCCTGCACGAAAATCTTCTCCGGCTTCGATAGCCCTTGTGCAGGGAGCGCACCCGATACTTATAAATTTTTTATCATGTAAAATGTTGTATGGAATATGGTTCGCTTTAATATATTTTTTTACTTCTTCAAAAGACATTTGACAAAGCGGATTGTATTTAAGTATTGAATTGGCTTCATCCCATTCAAATGATGCGATCAGTTGTCTTGCCGGCGATTGATCGGAACGCAGCCCGGTAATCCAGCAATTCATCCCTTTAAGCGCCCTTTTCAGCGGCTCCACTTTTCTTGCATGGCAACATTCTAACCTGTTTTCTATAGATTCATAAAAACTGAAAGGGCCTTTCTCAGTGACAATTTTCTCAACTTTTTTGAAATCAGGATAAAAAACCCGAATCGGTTTTTTGTATTTTCCGAGGGTGCTGTTAAAAACTTTATAGGTTTCATAGAACAACCTGCCTGTGTCAATTGTAAATACTTTAACCGGAAGATTATTTGAGAAAATAATATCAGTAATCATCTGGTCTTCGTAACTGAAACTGGTTGAAAAAACTATTTTATTTTTAAATTTTTCAGCCAGAAGTTGTAAAGTTTCCAGAATGGTTTTATCCCGATATTCGCGTGTCAAAAAATCAATTGAATTTTTACTGTTCATTTTAAAATTATTCGTTTAACAACTCTTGTAGTCCACCTTGTATTTCGCCGCAAAATCACCAGCATCCGTCCCCAGCGTATAATAGCCCATAATCTTTCATGCAAAAAATATAATACCATTTTTGTAATCACTTCTATTGACCCGATTGAAAAAGCAAGTATCACTTTACCTGTCACAAAGTATGATAATACAATAGTGTCAACAGTTCCGATAATCCGCCAGGTTATTGCTTTGATAATGCTTCTTACAGGCCTGTCTCTGACAGTTCCTGATTTAGTTTTCGGCAGTTGAGAATTATTAAATAAGAACATTTTTCCCTGATATTATTTTATGGCTTTTCACTTTTTTATTATTTAATTTTTAAATGTCGACTAATTTAGTAGACAAATGTAATTTTAATTGTATATTTGTAATTTCAAGTTTTACTGAAAGAGTACAGAATAAAATATGAAATTTTGTATATTTTTATATTAAAAAAAATAAAACTTTTTCCCCACGCAAACCTACATGAATTTTGTAAAAAGAGCAAACCCGGTAAAAATTATTAACAAAATTTAACTGACAATTTATTGTAAGTTTAATTAGAGTCTGTCTTTAAACAATATTATGTTGATAACTCAAGGGTTTCCAAATGCTAAGAACAAGAATACTTTCGTATCTTTCCTACTTGAAACACAAAGATACAAAAAAACATGAAACTTTTTAATGAACTAAGATT
>JACREX010000169.1 GCA_016212695.1 Bacteroidia bacterium | reverse complement strand
CTATACATCTCAATAAAATCATGGCAGATAGAATTTTTACAAACTTGAAAATTGATATGAGTTGCAAAAAATATAAGAGGGTTTATCGCGATGCCTTATGGTTTGGTAAAATTGCGTCTTAAAAATTAACGAAGTATTGAAATATTTAAAATTATGAAAAAGTTTTTATCATTAGTTGTTTTTCTGACAATTTCAGGAACCGCTATCTTTGGACAACAATTATCGCTTAATTTTACTTCTGCAAACGTATCGTGTTATGGAGTTTGTAATGGTTCAATTACTGCGACAGTTAGCGGAGGCACAATTCCATATACTTATGTTTGGAATGATTCAAATGCAACCGTAACCCCTACTATATATAATTTATGCGCAGGAACCTATACCGTTATTGTTACTGATGCCGCACAAAATACTGTATCCGGCACTGTAACTATTTCACAACCGGTAGCAATATCGGCAACCCTCACTCCTCATAATCCCACTTCACCGAATAGTAACGATGGATATATTACAACAACCGTATCAGGCGGCACACCGCCATACACATATTTGTGGATACCAGGACAAATGATGACGCCAAACATTTACAACCTTACAAGTGGAACATATACTTTATATATTTCAGATGCTAATGGATGCAGCAGTTCATTTACCATACAACTTGTTGACGCATCGCCTACCTGCCATGCAGCATTCAGCTATCAGGCCGACACTACATATATTTGCTATTTTACAAGTTTATCGGTTCCGGATAGTAGCAGTACAATTACATCATATTTCTGGGATTTTGGCGACGGAAGCTCATCAACAGTTTCTAATCCTGTTCATCCGCTTAATAGCAGTGGCGGCATTGTTTGCTTAACAATTACTACTTCAAGCGGTTGCACAAGCGCTTTTTGCGATTCGGTTTATGTGAACAATAACCCTTGTCAAATTTATGCAAATTTTATAACTCACAATCCTACTTTTATGGGTGGTAGCGATGGATATATTGAAACAACCGTATCAGGCGGCACACCGCCATACACATATTCGTGGAATAATGGCGCTTATACCACAGCAAATATTTACCAGCTTTCAAGTGGAACTTACTCATTAATAGTTACTGATGCTAATGGATGTTCAATTAATTCTACAGTACAACTTTTGGATCCGAATACTTTATCATGCCAGGCATATTTTTATTCTTATGTTGACTCTATATCGGTTCCCCCAATGACTGCTTATTATTTTGTTGACCAATCGGTTCCAGACAGTAATAGTACAATTCTCAATTGGAACTGGACATTTTCTGGTGGCACTCCTGCAACATCAACAGTTCATAATCCGTCGGGTATAATTTACCAAATGCCGGGTACTTATAATATTTGCCTTACCATTACAACTTCAAGTGGTTGCACAAGTACATTCTGCGATACAATTTTTGTGAACAATAACCCTTGTCAATTATTTGCCGATATTATAACCCAAAGTCCAACAACTATTGGAGGAAATGATGGTTTTATAGAAACTTCTATAAGCGGCGGAACAGCGCCTTATACTTTCTCATGGAACACAGGTCAAACTGCTGCAAACATTTATAACCTTACAAGCGGCATATATACCCTTGAAGTATTTGATGCAAATGGCTGCTATAATTACTTTACTGCCGAGCTTTACGAACCGTATGATACAGCCGGCGGCAATATGGTTGACACCCTTTTCACTGATATAGTTGACACCTGTTTTAATGCCCCGGTTGATAGTTTTTATATCACACAGATTACAATTAATAACAATAACACGGTTACTGTTGAATGGGTTTTCATTGCCGGTGGCAATACTTATACAATCACTGCAATATATAATTTTTCATTCATCGGAAACCAGATAGTTATTATCACGCTGGATTGTGGCGGTTTTAAAACATTATCCACGTACATGAGTTACATTCATATTAATTCTATTAATGGCGTGACGGATATTTCAAATACTGCAACTGTTTCAGCGTATCCTGTTCCTGTCGGCGATAATCTGAATATTGAAATGTCTTTATCAAAACAAGCGGAGGTAAGTCTTTCAATTCAAAATATAACAGGCCAGATTATTTATCATAATACCGTTGCAGGTAATTCAGGCAATAATCTCTGGAAGATTGATACGCAAAAATTTGCAAATGGCTTATATATCCTGTCTGTTGCAATTAATGGTAAACTTCAGGCTGTGAAAAAAATAAATAAATAAATTTTTCAGGCAACCTTTTAAGTTAAATGGTGTTTTATTATATAGAAAATCAAATCTGAATATTGTATAACCTAAATTTTTAAAATTATGAAAAAATTATTTTTACTCTTTGCAATTGTTGCCGGCATTCTTTCTGCGCAGGCACAGAGTCCCTGCCAGGCAGGATTCACATACGAAACCTATCAGGGCGGATATGTGGTTTCATTTAACGGGTATGCGTATAACACCGACAGTTCGCAGATCAATGTTACATCCTGGACATGGACCATGTCGAATGGATATACGCTTACCGGGCAAAATGTTACATTTCAGGCGAATTCTTCTTCGGGTATATATTATGTGTGCCTGCAAATACAGACTGATAACGGATGTTCCAGCACATTCTGCGATTCTGTTATTATTGGAGATGTTAACCCATGCAACATTCAAATTTCAGGTTATGTAACACCTGCTTCTACTGTTAATTCATCAGACGGGGCCATTGATATTACTGTTTATGGAGCAACGTTGCCTGTTACGTATCAATGGGGCAATGGATGCGCCAGCGAAGACCTTACAAACATCCCCTACGGATATTACGAAGTTACGGTTACCGGTTCAGATACCTGCAGCGCCACGCAGGGATTTATGGTTTATAGCCAGGATTCATTCCCGGTAGATACAGGCCTGTTTATAAACTATATTTATACAACCAATGCAACCGTTCAGGGCGCCTGCGACGGTACTGCGCAAATCGAAGTTTCAGGCGGCACGCCTCCCTATCAGTTTTACATGGCAAACGGAATCAGTTCTGCTAATTATTTTGAAAATCTCTGCCCCGGCTCATATACTGTTCAGATTATTGATGCAAACGGCCTTTCGGCTACAGCCACCTTTGTGATTGGCGTGAATAATATCCCCGGCGATTCGGTAATGTATGTTTATATTAATTCGGGTTCTGACCCCAACGGCCAGACCTGCTATTCTTATGCCGAATCTGTCGTTTACGGAGGCGTAGCGCCATACGCATATATGTGGGATAATGGAGCAACCACTCCGAATATAGATAATCTTTGCCCCGGCTTCTACTGTGTTACAGTTACCGATGCGCTGGGACAAACCGCTTCTGCGTGCGCGAATGTTTATAATTATTCCGACTCCACCAACACAATTCCCGGAGACACGATCTATAGCCAGGTTGATACCTGCTTCACCACAATGATCATTGATTCCGCTTTTGTCGGCGGCATCAATAACAATGGCTCCGGGATTTATGTGAACTGGGTATTGCTGATTAATGGAGACACCGTATATTTTGATCAGCAATATTATATTGACACACCGGGCGTCTATCTGATCACCCTTATCATTAACTGTTCAACCGGAGGAAAGGACATGATCGTTATTTCCGATATATATAATGTAACCCAGGAAGAACTTACGCCAACTGGTATCCGGGATATTTCAAATAATCAACAGTTGAGCCTGTTCCCAAATCCTGTTAACGAGGTATTGAATATTGAATCTGATAAAACGGTTACTTCAGTAACTTTATATAATAGCACGGGTCAGGCAATATATCAGGCAAACCACACGAACAGAATTAATGTGGGCAGTCTTGCAGAAGGAATCTATGTCGTGAAAATAATGTTCAGCGACAACACAACCCTGATCAGGAAAATAGCAAAATAAAATAACTGTTTTTCAATTTAAAAAAGAGGCCGGCATTCATATTGAACCGGCCTCTTTTTATATTTCAGTTTTTTTATAAATCACATTCCGTTGTTTGAGATAATCTAATATAAATTTAAAACACGCGGCATCTTTGCCAACCCGTTCGGGAGGGAAAACCCCTTTTTGTTTAAATTTCCCCTGCAGTATCAGTTCTGCCCCGGCAGTGCCCGTGAAACCGGTTGTGCGCGCCATTGATGATATTTTTTCTTTGGGATCGTATTCGTCGTACAGGTCATATACAATCGTCTTCTTTTTCTTTTTTTCCACTCCGGTTACCTTTACCCGCATGATTGTGAATTCAGGTTCTTCCGGCTGAAGCTTCCATTGTTTGAATAACAACTTGGTTGTAAATTCAAAAGGAACAATTTTATTATTTTTTATATGTATGGGTTCATGCCCGAAGAACCCGGCAGCATTGAGAGCCTGTATCAGCCGGATATGGCCGGGATACCTCAGGGTTTTTTCTTTCATATTTGGAATATTGCTCACTGTATAAATCAGCGAGCGCAAGCCGTCGGTATTGAAGGCTTCGAGGGTGCCCGCTTTTTCAAAATCAATAAGCTCGGGATCGCTCATGGCAGGCTTAACAATCATTTTAAAATTTTTAACATACCGTGCCGGGCGCGTGTATTCCTCGATCACATCTACAGGAGAAAACGGCGCCTTGTATTCAAACGGGAATGTTCTCACCTTCGGAAGACCGCCAACCATATATTCAAAATCCGTAACCGTCATCCGTTCATTATAATACCCGATAATAACATTGGGCATTCCGGGAGCCACGCCCATATCGGTGATTGCAGTTACATTATTCTTCTTAGCCAGGGTATCGAGCGGTAAAATATCTTCCGGAAGGAATGATATATCAACTAAGTTTTTTTTGCAGCCGATAATGGTTTTTACCGTTTCAAACCCCATAAAACCTGGAACCGCAGAAATCACAAGGTCATAATTTTTAATGATCTTTGCCAGTTCTTTTTTATCAGACAGGTCTTGGTGTATTGTTTTAATTTTATGCCCTTTTTTAAGGGCAGATAATGCTTCCTTATTAATATCAGCAGAGGTTACCTGGTGTTTTTTACTCAAATCAATTGCCATGGCGCTACCCACCATGCCCGCTCCCAGAATGATAATATTTTTCATGCTAAAACTTTTTAAATTCATGGGTAAAGATATTGAAACAAAATAAAAAGTAAAATATTATCAATTCTATTTTATAAAGGAATATAAGGTATAAAGGAATAGAGGTATAGAGGTATGAGGTTTCAAATAAATAGGAAATTCAAATTCTCATTTTTTTATGGATATAATTCTGTAAAAGAGTACATTTGTGAAAGTAAATATAAAACGATAAATTATGGAAACAAATTTTTTTAAATCATTCACAAAGCAATATTCATTGAGCAAGACATTGCGGTTTGAGTTGAAGCCGGTTGGCAAGACATTAGCCAATATTGAAACAAAAGGTCTTTTAAAACAAGACAGCCAAAGGGCAGCGAGCTACAAAGAGATGAAAAAAACTATTGATAAATACCACAAGGATTTTATTGAACTAGCATTAAAAAATGTTAGGCTTACTAAACTTGAAGGGTATTGCGAATTGTACTCAAAGAGCAAAGAAGACAGGGACGAGGCTGCTTACAAAAAAGTAAAGGAAGATTTACGCAAAGAAATTGTAAGAGCTTTTTCTTCCGGTGAAGCAAAAGAAAAGTACAAGAATCTTTTTGCAAAAGAATTAATAAAAGAAGATTTAGAAACATGGATAAAACAACAAGAAAACAGGGATGAACTGTATTTTGATGAAAGATTTAAAAACTTCACAACCTATTTTACAGGCTTTCATGAAAACAGGAAAAATATATATAGCGATGAAGAAAAATCAACGGCTATTGCATACAGGATTATTCACGAAAACCTGCCGAAATTCATTGAAAACATTAAGCTGTATCAAAGCATAAAAGAAAAACACCATGATTTAGATTTCTCCCCGATATTGACAGAAATGGAAGAGGTTATTCAAGGCAAAAGTTTAGATGAAATTTTTTCTTTAGAATATTTCAATAATGTACTTTCTCAAAATGGAATTGAATTTATCAATTTTATTATTGGTGGTAAAACCCCGGAAGTAGGAGATAAAATAAGGGGTTTAAATGAATATATTAATCTGTATAACCAACAACAAAAAGAAAAAAACAAAAGAGCGCCCAAATTTAAACAACTGTATAAACAGATTTTAAGTGACAGAACCAGCATATCCTTGCGCTTTGAAGCTTTTGAAAATGACAGTGAATTGCTTGAAGCCATTGAGGTTTTTTATCAAAATGAGTTATGTGAATTTGAAACGGAAGGGAAACAAAAAAATGTTTTCGGAGAAATAAAAACATTGTGTGAGACCATACCGGCTTACGATACAGAAAAAGTTTATCTGCGAAACGATACCGGACTAACCAATATTTCTCAACGGATATTTGGCACCTACAGCGTGTTCAGGGATGCCATTTCTTTTTATTACGACACGGTGATTGACCCTGCTTTTCAATCAAAATATGCTAAAGCTAAAACTGATAGTCAGGTTAAAAAATTAACGGACACAAAAAATAAATGGAACCATGATTTTATTTCAATTGGCCTGCTGCAAAAAGCCCTGTATAAATATATCGAAACATTAGATGCTGACCACGAAATAAGAAAGGCATACACAGCGACTGCTATCACCGATTATTTTAAAAGGCATACCCTCAAACAGGAAGTGGATGAAAAAAGAAATAATGAAACCATTAAAAAAATAATTGATGTGGAATTGTTCTATGCAATAACAGGGCAGTATCTCGGCGTTAAGGGACTTCTGAATATTGAAAAAACAGACCATAAAGCGCTGGCACAGGACAAAGAGAAAGTGCATCAACTGAAATCTTTTTTAGACAGCATCATGGAATTAAACCATTTTGTAAAACCACTTGTACTATCCGACGATTCCATTTCCGATAAAGACGATGCTTTCTACAGCCAGTTTGCCCCTTTGTATGAACAGTTGAATAAATTCATCCCTCTGTATAACATGGTGCGGAACTACCTTACACAAAAACCATATAGCACGGAAAAGATAAAGTTGAATTTTGAAAATTCCACCCTGCTCGACGGGTGGGATGTGAACAAAGAGCCTGACAATACTTCTGTGATTCTGAGAAAGGATGGTTTGTATTACCTTGCAGTGATGGACAAAGCGAACAATAAAGTGTTTCAGAAAGCTCCTAAAACAGACAAACCGGAAGCTTCGTACGAAAAAATGAATTACAAGCTATTGCCTGGCGCAAATAAAATGTTACCTAAGGTTTTTTTTGCCGACAGCAGGATTAAATATTTTAAACCTTCTGGTGAAATTCTGGAAAATTATAAAAACGACACCCACAAAAAAGGAGAAACTTTTAATATAAACGACTGTCATGCCCTGATTGATTTTTTTAAGGCTTCCCTTGATAAACATGAGGACTGGAAACATTTTAATTTTAAATTTTCACCCACAGATTCATATAAGGATCTAAGCGGGTTTTACAGGGAAGTAGAACATCAGGGCTATAAAATAACATTTGAAAAAATACCTTCTGCCTATATTGATAATAGTGTAGAAGATGGAAAAATTTATTTATTCCAGATTTACAACAAAGACTTTTCTCAATTTAGTAAAGGAAAGTCCAACATGCACACAATGTATTGGAAAGCTCTGTTTGACAATAAAAACTTAGCCGATGTGGTGTATAAGCTCAACGGGCAGGCTGAAGTTTTCTTCAGGAAATCATCTATTGAAGAAAAGAATAAAAAAGTTCATAAAGCCCACGAACCGCTAAAAAGTAAGAATCCATTAACACCAAATAATAAAAATACTTTTGAGTATGATTTAATAAAAGACAGACGATATACTGTTGATAAATTTCAGTTTCATGTACCAATTACTATGAATTTTAAAGCAACAGGTTCTGAAGTTATCAATGCTCAAACAAACGAATTTCTCGAAAACAATCCCGATGTAAAAATCATTGGTTTAGACCGTGGCGAACGACATTTAATTTATCTGACACTGATAGACCAGCAGGGAAATATCATCATACAGGAATCGCTGAATACCATCAGCAACAAAGAACGGAATATTGAAACCGCTTATCATACTTTATTGCACGAAAAAGAAAAAGAAAGAGATGCTGCACGCAAATCATGGAATACCATCGAAAGTATTAAGGAATTAAAGGAGGGTTATTTATCCCAGGTAGTCCATAAAATCGCAGAAATGATGGTTAAATACAATGCCATTGTGGTGATGGAAGATTTAAACTTTGGCTTTAAGCGCGGACGTTTTAAAGTAGAAAAACAGGTTTATCAGAAACTTGAAAAAATGTTGATTGATAAACTCAATTACTTAGTGTTCAAAAATGCTGAACCCACGCAAACAGGCGGTTTATTCAATGCGCTGCAACTTACCAACAAGTTTGAAAGTTTCCAGAAAATGGGAAAACAAAGCGGATTCCTGTATTATGTTCCGGCGGCATATACCAGTAAAATTGATCCAACAACTGGGTTTATTGATTTCCTGAAACCAAAATACGAAAATGTAGAAAAAGCAAAAGATTTCTTCTCAAAATTCGACAGTATAAAATACAATACAGAAAAAGATTATTTTGAATTTGCTTTTGATTATAAAAACTTTACTGCCAAAGTCGAAGGTTTAAAAACAGATTGGTTTGTTTGCACGCATGGCGATACCCGCTACCGCTACAACCCGCAAACCAAGGCAAGCGAAGCTGTGAATGTAACACAGGAAATGAAAACGCTTTTTGAAAAACATAATATCAATTATAAAGATGGTAAAGATTTAAAAAACGATGTAATTCAAAAAGAAGGAAAAGAAATATTTTCCACTTTATTGCATTTGATGGCAATGACGCTATCGCTGCGCCATACAAAGTCGGGCACAGAAATAGATTTTATTTTGTCGCCGGTGGCAAACGAAAAAGGAGAGTTTTACGACAGCCGCACGGCAAACAAAACCCTGCCTCAAAATGCCGATGCCAACGGCGCATATCACATAGCCTTAAAAGGCTTATGGTGTTTACAGCAAATTAATAAAGCAGATGATATGAAAAAAATAAATTTAAGTATAAGCAATAAAGAATGGCTTGAATTTGTCCAAAATAAAAAATAACCGCAGAGTTCGCTAAGAAAATACACGCAAAAAACGCAAAGAAACTTTTAGCGTTCTCTGCGAAAAACTTTGCACTCTTTGCGGTTGAAAACAAAAAATTATGACAGAAAACGAAATATCAAATAAAGTAATAGGGCTTGCCATAGAAGTGCATACGGCTTTAGGACCCGGATTGCTCGAAAGCGCTTACAAAGAATGTTTGTACTACAAAATCGGGAAATCCGGTTTAATGGTATCAAAAGAGAAACCAATGCCTTTAATATTTGAAGAAGTGAAATTGGAATGCGGATACAGAATAGATTTGTTGGTAGAAAACAAATTAGTTATTGAAATAAAAAGTGTTGAAGCGTTAAATGACGTCCATTTGGCACAAATCCTTACTTATATGAAATTGGGTAACTACAAATTAGGTTTATTAATGAATTTTAATGTAGCCAGGCTTAAAGATGGAATAAAGCGGGTTGTAAACAATTTATAGTTTCTTAGCGATCTTTGCGAAAAACTTTGCACCCTTTGCGGTTAAAAAAAGAAAAATGGAACCCTACATACAAATTTCTTTTCTGAACGATTTTATTTTCTGTCCGCGTTCTATTTATTTTCATCAGTTATATAGCGGGTTTAAAGATACAATATATAAACAAACTCCTCAGATTGCAGGCGAAACTGCACATACAAGCATTGAAGAAAAAAAATACAGTACGCAAAAATACGTGTTGCAGGGAATTGAAATATTTTCCGAACAATACAACCTGTGCGGGAAAATAGATGTTTTTGATTCTAAAACCGGAAGACTCACCGAACGAAAACGGGAAATAAAAACTATTTATGACGGTTATGTATTTCAGGTATATGCCCAGTGCCATGCCTTGCGCGAAATGGGGTTTGAAGTAAAAGAAATTATAATCCACGATTTGGTTCACAATAAAAACTTTCCTGTTCCACTCCCCGAAAACGATCCTGTAATGCAACAAAAATTTGAAAACCTGGTACAACAAATAAATGATTTCGATTTGCTGAAAACAGATTTTGTTCCCAATAAGCAAAAATGTGAAAACTGCATCTATAACCAATTATGTGATTATTCCTTATGCTAAGCTATCCTGATTTTAAAGAAAAAACAGTGGTCATTGTTTTTTGCACTGAAGGGCAAAAGTTCTCGTTTCTGAATGATAATCTTATTGTAAAAGACAAAGATGAAAATACAATACTTCAAACCACCTGTTACAGAACTTTAGCATTGTGGATTGTAGGCGGTTGTTCTATAACTTCCGGTCTGTTGGAAAGAAGTAAAAAATTTGCTTTTCCCGTTTTATTGCTTTCTTATAACTTCAGGTGTATTGGTGTGTGGAATGCACCCACCGAAGGAAATTTTTTATTGAGAAAGAAACAATACGATTATCAGGATTTGACCATTGCCAGGCATTTAATCAATAATAAAATAAGTAACCAATTGCTCGCTTTAAAATCAATACGAAAAAAAGAAGACAATTGTAAAAATGCGATAGAGAACCTGAATATCTATATTACACAACTGCAAACTGCCAATGATTTGAATTCCATCTTGGGAATAGAAGGCGTAGCTGCAAAAGTTTATTTTACACAGTGGTTTGCAGAAATGAATTGGATAGGGAGGAAACCAAGGACCAAGCACGACACAACAAACGTGCTTTTAGATATGGGCTATACTTTTTTATTTTATCTGGTAGAAAATATGCTGCATTTATATGGCTTTGATATTTATCAAGGCGTGTATCATACCAATTTTTATAAACGCAAATCATTGGTTTGCGATTTACAGGAACCATTCAGGTGCATTATAGACAGGCAGGTGAAAAAGGCATTTGGGTTAGGGCAAATAAAACCCGAAGATTTTGAAGAGAAGAAAGGGCAGTATTTTTTAAAATTTAATAAAAGCAAAGACTACACCCGTTGGATGCTTACTGCATTATTAGAGTACAAAGCAGATATATTTCTTTATTGCCAGCAATATTACAGGGCATTCATACGAAACAAACCCATTGAAGAATATCCCTGTTTTAATATTGATGAACCAAAATAAATTATTTAACTAATGCTATTAGTTTCGTATGATATAAGTAATGATAAATTACGCACTCAGTTCTCAAAATTTTTAAGCAAATTTGGCCACCGTTTGCAGTACAGTGTTTTTGAAATACACAATAGCGACAGAATTTTAGAAATCATTACAACACAAATTAAGATTTTTTTCAGTAAACAATTTGAACAAACCGATAGTATTATGATTTTTAAAATGAG
Source organism: Bacteroidia bacterium (assembly GCA_016212695.1). Lineage (GTDB taxonomy): Bacteria > Bacteroidota > Bacteroidia > Bacteroidales > GWF2-35-48 > GWF2-35-48. The sequence continues at coordinate 7,942 of JACREX010000169.1, read as the reverse complement.
TAATACCTGTGAGGTAACTAAATATGGCTATGCAAAAAATGCTGATGAAGATTTGATTATAATATAATAAAAAAGTGTATATTTGCGTGCGATTAAAAAAAACTACTGTTGTAGTTCATAATTGCAAACCTAAGTCTTAATGGACTATTTTGAAAAAATGAGATGTAAAAACTTGAAAAATCTTTATTTTATGGTTGTTTTTTTATGAAATTGTTGAAAAATGACCCTAAAATTCTCATTTTTCATTTTCCAGGGTCTAAAAGACTTTTTAAATTTCTACTATTGTAGATTGATTGAATGTATTATTTATTTTATGCGTCTAAAAGACTTTTTAAATTTCTACTATTGTAGATGCATAATGAAAGACTCAAACTATATAATGTCTAAAAGACTTTTTAAATTTCTACTATTGTAGATAGTGGATTGCAGTCCGTTCCTGATTCAAGTCTAAAAGACTTTTTAAATTTCTACTATTGTAGATTTAATTACTTTAAGCATTGCAAAACTATGTCTAAAAGACTTTTTAAATTTCTACTATTGTAGATTGTGTCTGATTGCCTATCATATCCTATGTCTAAAAGACTTTTTAAATTTCTACTATTGTAGATTCAGGTCGGCTAACCGCTTGGCCATGTTGTCTAAAAGACTTTTTAAATTTCTACTATTGTAGATGTACAATGTTGCTATATAGTAGTTATAAAGTCTAAAAGACTTTTTAAATTTCTACTATTGTAGATAAGACAGAAATGGAAACGATTTGCAGATCTAAAAGACTTTTTAAATTTCTACTATTGTAGATTCATGGCTGCCTATTTTACTTAGGAGTTGTTAAGAAATAACATTGCCATTTCAATCCCCAATCCCCAAGTCACAAGTCCCAAGTCACAAGGAATCTTGGTTCTTGGAGCTTGGAACTTGGTTCTTGGAATTTATAAATTGTAAACTTTAATTTTTTACAAGCCCAAAGACTTGGAGATACCATCGCCATTTTAACCAATATCCTGAATTATCGATAGAAATATCATTGGCATAGATTTGCAATCCGTGTCAACAAGTTGGCGCTCTATACCTCTATACCCCGCGGCAGTTCATTAAAAATATTTCTTCAAACGCATTACCATTTTATTTTTATCATTAGTTTTGTTGAATTGATATTAAGAAAATAATGCCTGAAAGAAAAGAACGTCATACAGATACCCTGTCTAGTGTAAAAAATATTATCATGGTAGCTTCTTGTAAAGGCGGTGTGGGAAAATCTACTGTGGCGGTTAATCTTGCCATTGCCTTATCGCTCGAAGGGAAAAAAACCGGCTTGCTCGATGCTGATATTTTTGGCCCGTCAATACCTAAATTGTTACATGCAGAAGACACACATCCGCAAGTGAAATCGGTTGACGGAACAGACCTGATAGAACCTCTCGAAAAGTTTGGCATTAAAATTCTCTCTATCGGATTCTTAGTTGATCCGGAAAGCGCGCTGATCTGGAGGGGGCCGATGGCATCCAATGCGTTGAAACAATTATTACATCAGGGAGACTGGGGAGAACTGGATTATTTGATTATTGACACGCCTCCCGGAACAAGCGATATACATCTTACCCTGATACAGTCTTTAAAAATCCGGGGCGTAGTGATTGTAAGCACACCGCAGGAAGTAGCGTTGGCCGATGTGGTAAAAGCAATAGAAATGTTCAAGCGCGAAAATATAAATGTGCCGGTACTCGGGCTGGTTGAAAATATGGCATGGTTTACCCCGGCAGAACTGCCCGGTAAAAAATATTATATTTTCGGAAAAAACGGCTGCGCCCGGTTATCTGAAAAATATAATATACCTTTACTCGGACAAATTCCGATTGTACAAAGTATTTGTGAAGACGGCGACAAGGGAAGCCCGTCGGTATTGAATGCAAATTCATTAGAAGGTAAGGAATTTTTGAATTTTGCAAGAAACGTGATAAATAAATCTTAAATTTGTAATATCAAAAACATGATATAAATAATTAGGTATATGGTATAGGGGTATAGGGTTTGTGTACTTTATACCTTCTATACCCAATTCCTCTATACCTTTTAATTGTATAAACCCGGGCTATTCAAAGTATAATAAATATAATCGATCATGGAACAGGAAAAATTTAACCAGTTATCGGAAAAAATAAAAACTTCGCTTGACAGTATCCGGCCATACCTGCAGGCAGACGGAGGTGATATTTCGCTCGTGGAGATAACACAGGACTTAACTATAAAAGTTAAATTACTCGGCGCCTGCGGATGCTGCCCACACAGCCTTCAGACATTAAAACTTGGCGTAGAGCAATTTTTAAAAAAAGAAATTCCCGAAATAAAGGAAGTCACGGCCGTGTAAAGCAAACTGCTTTATGCAGGATAGGTTTTCACGATTAACCATGAACAATTAACAATTAACAATTAACCGTATTTCGTTTTGTGAATTTTAAAAATTATTCTATTTTTAAAAATTATTCAATGAAACAACAAACTAATTATCTCATGCAAATAAGGTTATATCTGACATATTTAACTTTTATCGCTTCCCTTGTTTTTTTAATTTCTTCAGATGCTTTCCCGCAGGCAAATATCAAAGTTGAAGTTTCGGGCGTGGTAAAAGACGGTAAAACTATGCTTCATGATGCATTGGTTACGGTCTATGCATCATCGCAGGGCATGACAAAGGAGGGCAAGGTGTCTTCAACCAGATCAAATAACGGAAAATATAAAATTATGCTTGATGTTAAAAAATATTACCTGATTGAAATTTCAAAAGAGGGGTATGTTTCACAAATGATTTTTTTTAATACCAGCGCGCCGGAACCCGACATTGAAGCCGGAAACACCAAGACTGCTTCCGTGGAAATTGACCTGTTCCGGATGATAGAGGGGTTAAATATTTTAGCCATAAAAGACAAGCCCACCCAAAAAGTGAGGTATATGAAACAAGACAATATTTTTGATTCGGATAAGGATTTTGAAGATAACATAAAACCCAAGATCGAAACCATAATAAAACAACTTGCAAAGATACTGCAGGAAAAATTCTACAGCGAATGCCAGGAGGGATATAAATCGGCAGAACAAAAAAATTATGAAGAAGCATTGCTGCATTATTATAAAGCGCTTGAATATTATCCAGGCGATAAAGCAGCCTTAAAAAAAATAGCAGATATAGAAAAGCGGGGCGTTAAGAAAGAACAGGCCTATCAGAAATTTAAAAAACTCGGAGACGATGCGTTCAATAACAAGGATTATACGTCGGCAATTGCAAGTTATAATAAAGCCCTGATAGTAAACCCTTCTGATGCGTATGTAAAAAACAGGATTTCTGAAGCACAAACCAAAAGCCAGACGGCCCAGAATACACAAACAAACACAGATACCAAAAAACAATATTTGAAAATTACGGGAACGGTCTTTAAAGAAGATAAAAAACTGAAAGACGCCACAGCAACGCTTTTTGAGGAAAACACAAAAGTTAAAACGGTTACAACAGATGAAAAAGGCGAGTTTACATTTACGCTCGACATGAATAAAAATTATAGGGTCGAAATATCCAAACTCGGGTTTGTTACACAAAAAATAAAAGCATCCACGCTTTTGCCTGCAAACCTGAAAACGAATGCGCTTTACTGGGCAAAAAGTTTTTCCATAAGTTTATTTGAAACGGTCGAAGGCCTGAATACGGCAAGCCTGAATGAACCCGTCAAAATAATTAAGTATTTTGCAACTATTGATGATTTTGATCTTGATAAAGTATATGGCGCCACGATGAGCAAAAAAGTAGATGAACTCATAGCGCAGGCTGATAACCTGAGGAAGAACCCGAAAAATCTCGTAAGCAATACAATGAATGATCAGAAGCAAAATGCAGACAATACTCAAAAAGACGTTGCACAAACACAAAACCAGGAGCAGAATCAGGAACAAAACAAGGACGATGCAAAAAAAGAAAATGCAGTCACAGCACAGAACAATCAGCAGACGGAGTTGAATACAACTGATAAAAGAACGCCGGCCGAAAAAATAGATTCCTGTTTAAAACGTGTAAAACAATTGCAGGTTTCGGGCGACAGCAAAGCCCTTTCCCTTGCCGCAGGCGATGTGGCTGAACTGTATTTTAATTCGGGCGACTATGATAATGCCACAGATTATTATCGCCTTTCTTACCAGAAAAAAGAAGAGCTTGGCGACAAAGACGGCGCTTCTGTTGCGCTGATGAACATGGGGGTTGTTTGTTTCAACAATTTCAGATACGAAGATGCGGTAAAAAATTTCTTAAATGCATTGAAAATTAAACAGGAACTTGCTGACAAACCGGGAGAATCGAAGGTATGCTACAGGCTTGGAAATGTATATTACGAGAAAAAAGATTACGAAAAAGCTACAGAATACTATGAGAAATCCCTAGACCTTGACAAGCAGCAAAAAAATGAGAAAGATATTGCCGCATCATACAATAATCTCGGCATTCTATACTACGAACTTAAGAACTACGGAAAGGCAATGGACTATTACGAAAAAGCCCTGAAGCTAAACGAATCGGCAGGGCAGGATAGAGAAGCCTCCATAGCATTAAATAATATCGGAAATATCAGCTATGATTGGAGTAAATACAATGATGCGCTGGAGTATTATGAAAAATCGCTGAAAATAAAAGAAAAGCTGGATTATAAAAAGGGCATTGCCGTTTCATTATTCAATATCGGAAATGTTCACCGGCAATTGCTCAATTATGATAAAGCAATAAGCTATTACAACAAAAGCGCCGACATTTCCAAAACCCGGAATTTTAATGAAATTCTTTTTGGCGCATATTCTGCGCTTTCTGATGTGTATTCTGCCCAAAAGAATTGCGAAAAAGCATTTGATTATTTCAAATCGGCTGCCTCGCTAAAGCAGTTCTCGTCAGGAAATATTCGGAGGCAGCTTTCCGAAACCCAGGTAAAGTATGAATCGGAAAGCTTGCGGAAATCAGAAGAAATAACGTTGTTAAAAGAAGAAGTTGCAAAGCAAAAATTAGCAACACAAACCCTGGCTATGAAAAAAGAACTGGAACTGAGCCAGAAAAATGAGGAATTATTGATAAAAGAAGCCGACCTGAAAATTCAGAAAATTCAGAAGTATGCCTTCTTTGCAGGATTTTTCTTAGTCCTTTTGCTGGCATTCTTTATTTATCGCGGTTACAGGCAAAAGAAAAAGCAAAACGAAATCATTGAGAAAAAGAATAAAGACCTTGAACTTGCCTATTACGAGATATCCGAAAAGAATGAAGAACTGCATCAGCAGAAAGAAGAGATTATTACACAGCGTGACGAAATTGAAGCGCAGAAAGACATCATTGAAAAACAGCGCGACATAGCCACCGAGCAAAGAGATCAGATTACGCAGCAGAAACAGGAAATCACCGACAGTATTTATTATGCCGAATATATTCAGAAAGCCCTGTTGCAACCCGACGAAGATATTATCAAAACTCTTCCCGAACATTTTATACTGTTCATGCCCCGCGATATTGTGAGCGGCGATTTCTACTGGCTGGGGAAAAAGAAAGATTGCTTTATTATTGCTGCAGCAGATTGCACAGGACATGGAGTTCCCGGAGCATTTATGAGTATGCTAGGCATATCATTCCTTAATGAAATAATAAATAAACTACCGGATACGGGTAAGGAAACGCCATTATATGCAGGTGAAATATTGAACCAGTTGCGTGAAGACGTGATTCGGGCGCTTCATCAAACAGGCAAGGAAGGAGAGACCAAAGACGGGATGGATATAGCGCTTTGCGTCTATTACCCGAAGAAAAATCTGCTGTATTTTGCAGGCGCATTTAATCCGATGTATATAATCAAAAAGCAGCAGGAAGCAGTAGCAGTAGGCAGTGAAACGCCGGAACTACCAACCTGCCTGCCGGCAGGCAAGGCTACCAACCACCAACTACCAACTACCAACTGCCAACTACCAACTCCTGCTGCCAACTACCAACTGTTAGAAATCAAAGCCGACAAAATGCCGATAGGGATTTATATGAAAGAAAAACTCCCCTTCACCAATAACGAGGTTCGTCTTGAAAAAGGGGATATGGTATATATCTTTTCCGATGGTTTTGCCGATCAGTTTGGCGGGCCAAAAAATAAAAAATTCGGTTACGAATCGTTGAAATGCGCTTTTCTTGATAACCGCCAAAAGCCGATGCAGGAACAAAAAGAAGCGCTGCTCAAAATCCACAGGGATTGGAAAGGAATAACCGATCAGATAGACGATATAATCGTGATTGGCTTTAAGGTATAATAGTGTTTCGACAAATTAATTTTGAAATTTGCTTTTTGTATTTTGTTTTTTTGTTAACTAATGTTGCAAAATTTAGTTGTTGTTATGGTTAATGGTGTAGTTACAATATATCAGGTTTAGAATAAAAAGTTTATTGCTTCACAACCTTCTCCACCAACACCTGCCTGCCGTCAATATAAACTCCTACAAGTATCACGCTGTCTTTCCAACTGCCTGCCGGCATTATAAAATTATTGCAACCGGGTTCCAAAGGATGTTCGCCTAATTGTGAACCTATAGTTTTAAAGGCTTTTACTGTTCCCTTTTTGTTTTGTGGTAAAGTACATTCTATTGTAAAATCGCCATTGGTTGGGTTTGGGTAAACTTTAAACTGCAGGCTCTCTTGCGTGTATTCTTCGTTTCCGCTTCCGTTTAAAACCCATATTACGGCTGTACCTGTTTTTGTGCAGCCGTCTTCGGTTACTGTAACGGTAATTGTGTAAACGCTATCATGGGTATAAGTATGGGCCGGGTTTTGAGTGTTACCGGTTCCGGTATCGCCAAAGTTCCATTGCCATGTTTGGGCATACGCGTTGTTATTAAAAAACTGCACGCTTACCTGACCTGCCGAAAGGTAAAAAGTATCCTGTAACGCTAATGTGTGAATTGTCGGTTTTAAAAAGGCGCAATTGGTATCGGGCATATACCAGCGGGCCAAACCATAAGCTGAATCGCCCCCGGCAGTGGTGAACCCTCCTGTAACAAATAATGTATCATGGAATTCTTCAAGGGCGCTAACACCGCCATTATTTACACCTGAGCCTAAAGGATGCCACTGGTTATCATCCCACCTTGCAATATAGCCGATTGTTGTGCCATTAGTCATAGTATCTAAGCATGTTCCTGCATATAAAGAACCATTATAAACTTTTATTGTAAGTATGCAACCAATTAATGTATCCATCGAATGCCACCCGAAACCATCGTACATAGCAATATTATGTGAACGTATGGGTTTATTTATATTTACCCAATCAAAATCACCGCTTACATATAACAAATTATTTACAGTGTCTCTTTCGGCCTTGTCTATTCCTCCGTATATTCCTCCATAAGGTTGTAACGACCAGTTTGTGTCTCCTTCAAATTTTAAAAAATTTCCCCAAAAGCTATTTCCTGCAAGCAAATCATTTGAATAACCTTTTAGTAAATTAATAGGAGGCAAACTACACCTGTTTACCCAATTTGTACCATCCCATGCAATAACTCCCCAGGCCAGGCCAAGCATATTATTACCGCTAAAAAAAATCTTATTGTCATATTTCTCAATAGTTCCGTCACAAGAACCACAATCGCTGTTTGTACCTACCGGCCACCAGTTATTTCCATCCCAGCGGGCAATTCCCATAGTTCCTGGAACATGCACACCGTCATTGGGAGTGCCGCCATTATAGTTAAACCCTATTTCATAAGCATATAGAAAGCCTCCCGTAACGTATAAATTACCATTATTATATAAAACCTAAATTTCTAATTTAGCTTTTTTTTGAAAAAACAGAGCAGTTCAAGAGGTAAAATTACAGACACTAAAAATTTTCATAAATCAAAAATCTCCGAAGTTCCTTGCGTTGCTTGCAATTAAGGGTATTCGCAGAATAAT
>JACREX010000158.1 GCA_016212695.1 Bacteroidia bacterium | reverse complement strand
TTTTGTCAATGTTTGTGAGCGCTTGCATATTTCTTTAGATTTTGGTTTATCAAAGAAACATGTTCTTGTTAGATGTTGCTCCGCAACTTCTAACAAGTTGCTCACAAATAATTGTTTATATCATTTTGTCCAGTAGTGTAATAAATTTTATAAAAAAAGTTAATTTTTACCGGAATATTTCTAATAAAGAAATAAACAACAAGCGATAATAATATTATTGTAGCAGAGATGTGCAGCCAGCTGGGTAAAAACTGATGTTGATGATGTAAGTGCATTGAAGGAAGATTAAAGTGAGTCCATAAAGCATTTATAAGAAATCCGAAAGTAATTGATGAAATAAGAATAGAAATAAGATACAGGAAAGTTGTTTTTTTTCCCATTTCTTTTCCTATTACAGTAATAGTAACAGCATTAGTTGCGGGACCTGCTAAAAGAAATATAAAGGCGGCGCCGGGACTCATTCCTTTAAGCATTAAAGCCGATGCAATCGGAATAGAACCGGTAGCGCACACATAAATCGGTATTCCTATAATTAACATTATAAACATTTCCTGCCAGTCCTTTCCGATGTAATTGACGAAAAAATCATCAGGAATAAAATAAGAAATAATCCCGCCAATCAAAATTCCGATTACAAGCCATTTGGCAATTCCTGAAAATAATTCAATAAAAGCGTATTGAAATATTCGTTTAATTTTATTAATGACAGAATGTTCGCCATCCGCTACAGGCGGACTTCCGCATGGAAAACATGAATTTTGAGTAGCCCCGCTATCAGCGGGATTATCGGATTCGGTTTTTTGTTTTACGAAAATATTAACAATAATACCCGCAAAAATCCCTGTAAAAAATGAAGCCAAAATCCGAAATATAGCAAAGAAGAAACCCATTAACGAATATGTTGCAAATATTGAGTCAATGCCGGTTGTTGGAGTAGAAATCAGAAAGGAGATTACAGCGCCCGGGCTTGCTCCCGACTTTCTTAATGAAATTGCGGCAGGTATCACTCCGCATGAACATAAAGGAAGCGGAACACCAAATAATGACGATTTAATAACCGACATATAATTACTCTTGCCAAGATGTTTTGCAATTGTTTCGGTTGAGATTAATATATGCAATATACCTGCGAATAGAAATCCGAAAACTAAATATATTGACATATCATTAAGCAAGTTCAACGACTCATATAATATCCCGATAATACCTTTAATGATTAACATTGAATTACTATTGTATAATAATCTTCATAACCCTTACTACTTCATCAGTTTTCACTTCCACAAAATATATTCCTTTTGCTAAACTACTTACATCTTATATTTAATCTTAAATTCGCAATTATCACTGTTTGAACAAAGATAATAATTTAAATTTTTCAAAGTATACTTTATCAATAGTTCGGTAATTTTTTATTTTCAAAAGGGCTAAAGCCCTTGATACAAGCGGATTTTATCAATTACCCCGCCCTTAAGGGCGGGATAAGTCAAAACACCTAAAAACAGAGGGCTTTAGCCCTTCATTTAAAAAAATACCGAAGTATTGCTTTACTAAAACGCACATCAAATTTTATTTCTTCTTTTGTTTTATTTATGAATAAATTGATTTCAGTTTATTTAATTCGCAAGACATAATTTCCAAAAAATATTCAATATCATTTTCTGAATTAAATCTCCCGAAACTTATTCTGATAGCTCCTCTTGCCTCAAACTGATTTTTTCCCATTGCCTGCAACACATGAGAAGCGCTTTTTGTTGTGTCATTATTGGAACATGCAGAACCTGCTGATACAGCAATTCCCTTTTCATCGAGCAATAATAAAAGCCTGATTGTTTCGCCTTCAAGACCACTTAAGGCAAAATTTATAATATTAGGCAGGCATTGTGATGTATGACCATTCAGGTAAAAATTATTATTATAGCGATTTTGCAGAGAATCTATAAGTTTATTCCGAAGCGCAAACAATCTATTGCTTTCTGAATTCATTTCATTAATACATATTTCGGCAGCTTTAACAAAACCAACAATACCTGCTATGTTTTCAGTTGATGAACGCATGCCGTATTCTTGTCCGCCTCCATGAAGCAATGGAGTTATTTTAACGCCATCTTTTATGTAAAGACAACCTACACCTTTGGGCCCATAGATTTTATGGGCGTTCAAAGACATTAAAGAAATATTCTGTGAAATAACATCTACCGGAACTTTGCCGAATGACTGGCAGGCATCAGTATGAAAATAAACATCGTGTTCTTTACAAATTTTTCCTATCTCTGTAATGGGCTGCATTGTTCCTGTTTCGTTGTTTGCGTGCATGATTGAAACAAGAATAGTCTTGGGATTTATAAAGCGTTCCAACTTTTCCAAATCAACAATACCATTATTGTCAACAGGTAAATAGGTAATATAAAAATCCTGCGATTCGAGCCATCTGCATGTATTCAAAACAGAATCGTGCTCTATTGCAGAAACAATAATATGATTACCTTTTTGTTTATTTGCAAAAGCAACACCTTTTAATACTAAATTGTTTGCTTCTGTTCCTCCCGATGTAAAAATTATTTCATGGTTTTGAGCTTTTATCAGTGTTGCCAGCTTTGTGCGTAACTTTTCAAGTGATTCTTTTGCAGAAGTACCAAAACTATGAAGGCTTGAAGCATTTCCAAAATAATCTGTAAAGTAAGGCATCATTGCTTCTAAAACCCTACTATCTAAAGGTGTTGTAGCAGCGTTATCAAGATAAACTATTTTTTTGCTATTCTCCAACATAGAATAAATCGTTTTCCATTGTGCGAAGAACTCCAAAATGATTTTTTGCGCCTATTTCTTTTTTCCCAACGCAGATTGTGCAAGTTCCTACAGGCGGATTGCCTTTAAGAAACATGGGCTGTTCAATATCGTTTGATTTTAAAATATCTCTCACAATCGGGTCAATTCCTATTCCATACAAGGCATTGCTCTCAACAACTGTAATTCCTTTTGCAGCTTCGAGTATTCTGTATCTGAAAACTTCACGTTCTGCCTGTGAAACCAAATCAATTTTAGTAATCACGCTAATATCGGCTAAGGTTAGCATTGGCCCGATTTTTCTTGGCAGGTTCATTCCACTTGTTGCTTCGAGAACAACAATACCTAAAGAGTTTTCGATATAAGGAGAACAACGCAAACACAAACCTGCTGTTTCGACAAATAAATATTCTGCACCCTGCTGTTCTGCCCACTCTACAACTTCATCAAGAACAACTACATTACAATGGTCGGGACATAGTTCGCCGGAATATATTTTTTTTGTAGGGATTCCAAATTCACGCTTTAATTGCTCGTCTTCGTCGGCAAAAAGAACATCAATTTTTAAATATGCAGGTTTCAGATTTTTTTTGATAATCCGTCTTATTACCTGTCTTATTACTGTTGTTTTACCGCAAGTTGGGGGTCCTGCAAAAATTATTAGTTTCATGCGGTTTTTTTATTTAAAAATAGTTTTCTTTTTTTCAGATATAATTGATAGCTTGAAGCCAGGCCGCTTATTTGTTCATTAAAAACATTGTCCGTAATTTCTTCACCGGCACGGATAAATTTCCTGAATTCAAGCATTACATCATCAATCTTTTTTAATCCTAATGCAGCCCATTTTTCTTCTTCGTTGGTAGTTATCATTTTTTGCATAGCGCCGTTTTTCATTATAATTCTGAAATCCGACAGTAAGGCTATTCTTGGGTCGTGCGTTACAAAAACAAATATTTTTTGGTATTTCTTTAATAATTTAAGGGCTTTTGTTCTGTGGATTCCGGCATTTTCAATTTCATCAAGTAAAATAATCGGAGAATTACCTATAATAACAGCATCAGCAATCAACAGGGAACGTGTTTGACCACCTGATAACTCAGTCATTGCAGTTTCCTTAATAATGGCTTCGCCTGTAAGCTGATTGGCAAAATTTAATGTTTCATTAATCATTTGTTCAATATTTTCCGCACCTCTGATTTTTGCATGTATTTCTAAAAATTCACCAACCGGTAAATCAGATAAAAAATTTGTATGTTGAGAAATTAAGGCAATAGGATGTTTAGAGGGGTCAAAAGAAAAGTCGTCAGGAATAGGCTCGTCATTTATTAAAATTTTTCTTTCTGATGGTGTATTCTTATTCGCGAATAATTCTATATCATTGATTAATGTAGTTTTCCCACAGCCTGTTGGACCTACAATACTAACAATGTCTCCCATTTTTAAGTCAAACCTTGTAACTTTTTCAGGGATGCCATCCTTTCCAATGCCTCCAATTACTGATATTTTTTGAATGTCCATAACTTTTTTGTTATTTTATTTTTAAATGTCTATCAATTTAGTGGACAAAAGTAAATTTAATTGTATATTTGCAATCTCAAATTATACTGAAAGAGTACAGTATAAAATATAAAATTTTGTATATTTTTACCTTGAAAATTATATTCTTTAAAATTTATGATGAATAATAACAAGTCCTGCTTATACGATTGCGAAAGGTGTTTATTAAGATTGGTCGCATTCCAGTTCGTAACCAAAAATGAAGTTGATACATTATGCAGGGATGCCATACAATTAAAATTTGAAAAAGGAGAAAATATCCTGAAGCAGGGGAATAAATTTACGCACATCGTATTTTTATCAAAGGGAAGAATCAAGCTGAATTACCAGGAAGCAAACGGAAAAAATGTGATACTAACCGTAGTGAATTCACCCAACATTCTCGGCGGCGCAAACATATTCAACGAAGACCTGAATATTTTTTCTTTTACAGCCATTGAAGAGTGCGAGGCCTGCTTACTGGACGTTTCTGTACTTAAACGACTGGTTCTTCAAAACAGTAATCTAACGTTAAAACTACTGGAATTCATATCCAACATGTTCAAAGATTCCATATTTAATTTTATCAGCCTTGCTCATAAACATGTGAACGGAAGAGTCGCAGAAATACTCATTTATCTTTCTAAAAAAATTTACAGAAGCGATAGTTTTATTTTAACGCTTACCCGGAAAGAATTATCCGAATATGTAGGGTGCTCGCAGGAAAATATTATTAATACACTTTCAAAATTCCATAAAGAAGGAATTATAAAAACTGAAGGGAAAAAAATTGAGATACTGGATTTTAAAAAGCTGCAGGAAATCAGCAGGGTCGGATAAAAAAAGTTTATAGTTTGACCCTTCGGCTTTCCCTTCGACCATTTCGACAGGCTCAATGGCCTCAGGGCGGCAGTTCAGGGTAGGAGTTTAAAGTTTATAAGGTTTATAAAGTAAAATAGTTCATAAAATCTTAATAGCGCCAAGCGATAGTTCCGAATGAAATGTTTTCTTATAAAAAATTCCATTCAGGCCGGCAAGTACAAGATCAAATTGATTATTTCCTTTTTTCAGGGTTTTTCCAAACAAATCAGCATCCAGCATCCAGCCGTCATGCACCTGATCTTCATTCAGCGTTTCATCCGCTACCGGATAAGTTTTTTGATCGTAAGACAAAAGGTATAATGTGTTATTTATAAATTTTAAACCGGTTACGTCTTTGATGGTCCTGTTATAATTCCTTATATTCAGGATAAAACCATGCTCATTGTATTCAACAATTTTATAAGAATACAAAACATAATATTTACCATCAACAAAAATAAAATCCCTTGCTCCCCGGGCAATGGGAATCTCTGTCTGAAAATTTTTCAAATTCAGGTTAAATATCTTAATGGAGTTGCTTACCGGGCATAAAAAAGCTACCTTATCATCACCGAGCATTTCGAATGAAGACACGCAGGTATTTTCACCGTAATCTATTTTATAAGGGATGCCTGTTGCACCGCCCCATTGAAATTCATCCAGCAGCTTTATATTGAAATCAGGCTGCGCAGAAACTGAAAAACTAAGCCAACAGTATATAAAAGAGAAAAGTAATTTTTTCATTATTAATATTTTTTCTGAATCCCTTTATAAATTTTTGTAAATATACAAAATCCTGATTTAAAATTTTAACATTTGCGTTCTCTCTCAGGAACGAAGGAGGCCATATATCAATGGAAACCAAACAGCGTGTGAGCACATCTACTCTTAAACGGATTCTCGGATTTATCAAAGGAACAAAAGAACCCCGCTTATACACGCTTGATGTGATTGCTCAGTATTTAGGACATGAAAACTGGGATATATACATTGATAAATTTTCTAAAATTGAAAACTCAGAATTTGTAAACCTCGAACAATTAGACATTACTAGCCTATGTAAAAATGATAAAATTGAATTTGCATATGAGCCAAACAGAAAAGTAACAATACTGTACAAAGGTGATTTTAATTTTGAAGTAACAGAATCATTAAACAGCAAATTACAAAAAGTTGATAAACTAAAAAATTTATACATAGTCAAACATTATCCTTTAATAATAAATTCGGTTATCAGAAAAGGGCTTAACATGGGACAATTCAAAGCAGGCAAGATTAGCGGAATTACAAATATTAATGTAATCAAAAATAAATAAATTGAACCTCTCAAACAGCCGTAAGCGTAAGCTTTTACAATAAAATCAATTTTAACTAAAAAATATTTCAGAAAACTCGTATCTTTGTTATCTAAAATTTACGAATATGCAGGCAATCGAAATTAAGACAAATGCTCATAACGGATATATCAAATTGCATGTACCCATACAGGAGAAGGAGGTTCGGGTTATCGTAATATGGGACAATGAAAATGATAATGAAAAAAATTACGATATAAAACTGTTAAAAAATCTTGTTCATCAGGCTTCAAAAGCGGATGTTTTCAGTACTATTACCAATCCTGTAGAATGGCAAAGACAAATTAGAAATGAGTGGCAATAACCTTATACTAGACAGCAATGTATTGATTTACCTCTCAAAAGGACAGAAGGGTATTTTTGAAATCATTGAACAATACTCCAATATATATATTTCTGTAATTACGAAAATGGAAGTGCTCGGCTTTCCATTTAAAAATGACGAAGAACGACTTTTTATAGAAAAAATCATTACAACATTCGAGATAATCCATACCAATGACGAGATTACAGATTGTACGATTCATTACAGAAAAAAAAAGAAAATAAAAATTCCCGATGCAATAATCCTTGCTACTGCTAAGGTTAAAAAAGCCAATATACTTACTGCAAATAGCTCTGATTTTAAAGGAATAGACAGTACCGTAAAGATTCTTCATCTATCGCTTTAATGAACTTGCCTTTTGAAAATTCAGGATTTGAAAATATTGAAGCAAATACAGTTGTTCCCAGTAATGCTTCAATAACAGAATTATTCCCTTATCAAAGCAGTAACAGCATTGTTTTTAAAACCAGAATTAATGATAAATGGTTGTTGTTAAAACGCATCTTGCCTGAATTTCTGGAACACCCAGCATATATAAACGCATTTAAAAAAGAATTTAATTTAGGTTTAATAAAAAAAACAATATGACCCTGATAAAAATCTTTACATTAATCCTATTAACAATTTGTTTGTGTATAAACATATACGGACAAAACAACAAAATTGACTCTTTACTACAACTCCTCAAAAAAGACAAACCTGACACCTCCAAAATAATTCACCTAAACGATCTCTCTTGGGAATACCGCAGCATCGGCTCCTACGACTCCGCCATGCACTATGCCAATGCCGCACTGCAATTTTCTACAGTCATTCTGAATGAAACTGTCATTCCGAGCGAAGCGAGGAATCTCATTAAACAAATCGCACAAAAAGGTATTGCCAATGCTTACAGCAACATCGGAATTGTCTATCACGTTCAAGGCGATTACCCTAAAGCAATAGAATATGCACTGAAAGCATTAAAGATTTATGAAGAATTAAATGATAAAAAAGGAAGAGCAGCACTGCTCGGCAACATCGGAATTGTCTATCACGTTCAAGGCGATTACCCTAATGCATTGGACTATTATTTCAAAGCGCTGAAAATAAGAGAAGAACTCGGAAATAAAAGGGGAATTGCATCAGGCCTCGGCAACATCGGAATTGTCTATAAAGACCAAGGCGATTACCCTAATGCATTGGTCTATTATTTCAAAGCGCTTAAAACATATGAAGAATTAAGAGATAAAAACGGAATTGCTACTGTACTCGGCAACATCGGAAATGTCTATCTCGAGCAAGGCGATTACTCTAAAGTTTACCCTGTTGAATCTGATTCTTTATTCAACAGGGCATTGGACTATTATTTCAAAGTGCTGAAGATACGAGAAGAACTCGGAGATAAAAACGGAATTGCTACTGTACTCGGCAACATCGGAAATGTCTATGCTGACCAAGCAAGAACCCCTAAAGTTTACCTCGTTGAATCTGATTTTTTATTCAACAGAGCATTGGAGTATTATTTTAAAGCACTGAAAATGGCGGAAGAACTCGGAAATAAAAACGGAATTGCAATCTGGCTCGGCAACATCGGCTCTCTTTATACTAAAACAGGAAAATTTCAGGAAGCAGAGCAATATCTGAAAAGAGCAATAGCCATTGACGATAGCATTGGCACTATGAATGGATTAAGGCAAGATTATGAACTTCTCTCTCAACTTTACGATACCATAGGGCGTTACAAATTGTCGCTTATTTATTACAAAAAAGCAATGGTGTTAAAAGACACACTGTTTAACATAGACCGTCACAACAAAATGGTGCGCAAGGAAATGACATACCAGTTTGAAAAGAAACAAGCATCTGAAAAAGCGGAGCAGGATAAAAAAGCGGCAGTGGCAAAGGAACAAAGCAGAAGACAAAAACTCGTTATACTGTTTGTAGTTTGTGGTTTGTTGTTGGCTCTGGTGTTTACAGGTTTTATTTATCGCTCGCTTCGCATCACGAGAAAACAAAAACGCATCATTGAAGCAATAAACAAAGACATCAACGACAGCATCAACTATGCACTCACCATACAGCTAGCTATGCTTCCTTTTGAAGAACTCATCAGTCAGTCGCTGAAAGAATTTTTTATTATCTATAAACCCAAAGCAGTGGTGAGCGGCGATTTCTACTGGTTTTCTGAAGTGGATGGCAAACAAATAATCGCAGCCGCCGACTGCACAGGTCACGGTGTTCCGGGTGCCTTTGTGAGCATGCTCGGAAATGATTTATTGAACCATATTGTCAACGTCCGAAAAATTCTCCGTTCCGATTTAATCCTCAACGAACTTCACAATGGAATACGTTACGCACTCAAACAGGAGGAAACGCAAAACAAAGACGGGATGGATATTGCACTTGTGGTGATTGATAAGAAAAATGGGAAACTCCAATATTCCGGAGCAAAAAATCCATTGGTGTATATTCTCAATAACGAACTCTTTGTGGTGAAAGCAGATAAACTCTACATTGGCGGCTCGCAGCAAGGAGCAGAACAAGAGCGTATTTTCAAACTGAATGAAATAGAACTTTCATCCCCGATGTTCTTTTATCTTTTCACTGATGGCATTCAGGACCAGTTTGGCGGACCCAAAGGAAAAAAGTTTATGCTAAAACAACTTCAGCAATTGTTCTTTGAGCATCATCACAAGCCAGTGAACGAACAAAAAGAAATATTAGACAAATCCTTTGAGAACTGGAAAGGCGAACACGAACAAATTGATGACGTGACAATACTCGGAATAAGAATATAAGACAAATGTTTTGAGCTTAAAAATGAAAATAAAAACGAATAAAAAAAAGTAATGATTTATTACGTTTTCAGTATAATTGAACAAAATGAATAAATAAATGTATGTAAATTTTATAATTTTGCTGAATTTCTAATTCAGAGTAATGCGGAATATTAAACTAAATATTTTTTATTTTTTACTTTTTTCCTTGTATTCGGGGTTTTCTTTACATGCTCAAACTGGTCTTGAACTTGTGAAAAAGATGATTGCAGAGTGGGATAAAATCAAGACCATGAAATTTGATCTTGCCATGAAAGAAAGAATCAGGGGTAAGTTTCACCTGTCGAAATCATCGTTCAAACTTCAATACGCTCCTTTTAAATTGTATATGAAGCAGGATTACCCTATAAAAGGGATGGAGTTACTTTATGTAACAGGAACAAATAATAATAATGTATTGGTTAATCCGAACGGATTTCCATGGGCTAATCTGAATTTCGACGCGAATAACGCCCATATGCGAAAAGATCAGCATCATTCGATATATAATTCCGGATTTAGATATGTATATTCTATTATTGAGCACTTGCTGGAAAAGTATTCGGCCGTAATAGAAAAACAAATTACCTTAGATGGGAATATTACTTATAAAAATATTCTGTGTTATAAAATTATCATGGTGAACCCGGACTTTAAATATGAATCATATACTCTTAAATCCGGAGAGTCACCTTTTTCGGTTGCAAAAAAATTCAATATTAATGATTATATGGTTATTGATAAAAATTCTGATATGAAAGAATTTGAAGACTGCAAACCCGGAATGACGATTAAGATACCTAATGATTATGCTGCAAAAATGGAAATCTGGCTCGATCAGAAAAAGCTGATTCCTGTAATCATGAAGATTTATGATGACCTTGGTTTATATGAAGAATATGAATTTTCAAATGTATTTCTGAATTATAAGTTTCAATCGGTGGAGTTTACAAGAGATTATAAAGAGTATCATTTTTAAAAATTTAAAAATATGAAAACAATCCTGGCCTTACTCATGCTCTGTGTTTGCAGTGTTGCATTTTCGCAGAAGATCAAAAATCTCAAATCTGAGATTGATAGTTCAAAAATGACAATAAAATATGATCTTGACGGTCCCAAAGGACAGAAATTCCTGATAAGTTTATATATTTCAACCGATGGTGGTCAATCCTATTCCAGGGAAATTACAACTGCCGAAGGCGAGATTGGTGCAGGAATCACTCCCGGGAAAAAGAAAAAAATTGTATGGGACACATCAACCGAAGCAGGTATTGATATTAAAAATATAAAAATAACCCTTAAAGCAGATGCCACCGGCATGCCGCCGAAGAAGAAGGGGAAGAAGTGAATTTAGTAATCGGTTATCGGTGTATCAGTGTGTCGGTATCGCTAACTGTCAGACAGTAAACATCGAACATCGAACATCGAACATCAAACATCAAACATCGAACATCGAACATCGAACATCGAACATCGAACATCGAACATCGAACATCGAACATCAAACATCGAACATCGAACATCGAACATCAAACATCAAACATCAAACACCTGCCCTGAGCAAAGCCGAAGGGTCAAACTTCAAACTACTTCAACTTTCTCAAATACATCTGAATGGTATTCTCCAGACCAAAATACAAAGCATCCGCAATCAGCGCATGGCCGATGGAAACTTCGATCAGGCCGGGAATATGGTCTTTGAAATATTTCAGGTTGTCGAGATTAAGATCGTGGCCGGCATTCAGTCCAAGCCCGGCTTTATTTGCTGCATCTGCCGCTTTGATAAAGGGCGCTATGGCTTTCTCTTTATCTTCAGGAAATATCGAAGCATATGGTTCTGTATAAAGTTCAACCCGGTCTGCACCGGTTTCTTTTGCATGAAATATATTATCCGTATTTGTATCAATGAAAATTGAAACCCTGATTTTTTTTTCTTTGAAACGTGAAATCACATCCTGCAGGAAAGACTTGTTTTTTATAGTATCCCATCCGGCATTCGAAGTAAGTGCATCCGGCGAATCGGGAACTAAAGTAACCTGGCGCGGACAAACATATAAAACTAACCCGATGAATTTTTCTGAAGGATAGCCTTCAATATTAAACTCTGTGGTAATAGAATCTTTGATATCATACACATCTTTATAGCGGATGTGCCTTTCATCGGGTCTCGGATGAACGGTGATTCCCTGCGCGCCGAAACGCTGGCAGTCAATGGCCGCTTTTAATACATCCGGAATATTTCCGCCGCGGGCATTTCGTAATGTTGCAATTTTATTGATATTGACACTTAGTTTAGTCATAATTTGTTTATTACAAGAAATAACTTTATAATAGCAGCCTGTTTCGGCAGGTAAAATTAACAAATAAAAACGAAAAGCCAAATTACATATTTTCTATGTTAGCAAAAGACTTAATGTCTGAAATAATCCCTGCTCTCCGTACTTCTGATACGGGTTTAACAGCTCTCAACCTGATGGAGCTTTTTCGCATTTCGCATTTGCCGATCGTTAACCATCAGGAATTTCTTGGCTTGATTTCGGATACGGATATTTATGATATGAATATGGCCGAAGAGCCCATAGGCAATCATCGTTTATCGCTGCTTAGTCCATATGTAACCGAAAATCAGCATATCTTCGAAGTGATTGATGTGGCTTCAAAACTCAAGTTGTCTGTTATACCCGTTCTGGATGATAAAAAAAATTATATGGGGTTGATAACCCTGATAAATCTGACACAGAATTTTGCAAAAACAATTGCCGTAGATAATCCAGGCGGATTATTAATCATGGAAATGAGTGTGAACGATTATTCTTTATCAGAGATTGCGCAGATTGTTGAAGGGAACGATGCAAAGATTCTCAGCCTGTATGTTTCCTCTTCGCATGACTCTACAAAATTGCATATTATCATAAAAATAAATAAAACCGATCTTTCTCCCATTATCCAGACTTTTCTGCGATATAATTATACTATTAATGGAATATTCTCAAAAGATAATCAGATGGATGATTTTCTTGACGACCGCTTCGATTCATTCATGCGTTATTTAAATGTTTAATTTGCCGCATTGTTTTAACATCTTTTTGTTCCTCCTGATTATAACAAATTTCGTTTCCGGGAACCCTTGTAATAGTCCTAATTCCCTGACAATGATATTGGGAGACAGCCTTCTGATCGTTCAGGAAATTAAAATAGAAGGCAATGAAACAACAAAAGAGAAAATAATTTTAAGAGAACTTCCCTTTAGGCCGGGAGATACCATTAATAAGCGTGAAGTAGCCGAATTAGTATTATCGGCTCAAAAGAATTTGCTGAACACTTCGCTTTTTAATTATGTTACCATAGAACCCGCCATTAATTCAAATTTAATTTCATTTTCAATAAAGGTCGAAGAACGATGGTATCTCTGGCCCTATCCCATTCTTGAACAGGCAGACCGGAACTTCAGCAGCTGGATCGAAAACCGGGATATTAATAAAATTAATTATGGGGCCTATTTTATTAAATACAACTTCCGTGGCAGGAAAGAGATTCTAAAAGTAAAGACCAGACTGGGTTACAGGGAACAATATTCAATATTCTATTCCAATCCGTATCTCGACAATGAACAGCACAACGGTATCAGCCTTGGTTTTGATTATTTCAGGCAAAAGGAAATCGCATACATTACATATGAAAATAAGCTGCTCTATTTTCGATCTTCAGATAATTATATATTACATTCTATAAATTCATCAGTGAATTATTTTTACAGGAAATATTTGTATAACACACATAATCTTATTGCAGGTTATTGCTACCATGAGGTTGCAGATACCATTGTTGAGCTTAATCCAAATTTTTTTATTAATAAAAAGAATAATTTGTGGTATCCTTTTTTTTATTATACTTTTTCTCGTGATTGCAGGGATTCCAGGGTATATCCGCTGAAGGGCTATTATTTTGATATGAATTTAAGCAGAGAAGGAACACTATTTACTGATAAAAGCGATATAAATGTATGGTATGCTAAAAGCCTGCTGCGGGAATATTTTTCTTTGATGAACAGGGTTTATTTGGGAGTTGAAGTAAAAGGAAAAAAAACATTAGCCGGATATTTTCCGTATTTTTTGAATAAAGCATTGGGATATCAGGACTTTCTGAGAGGATTTGAATATTACGTAATTGATGGTACGGATTATTTTGTTTCCAAAGCGAATTTAAAATTTGAACTGGTTGCGCCAAGGATAAAACAATTTAATTCCATACCTTTGCCAAAATTTAATAAAGTGCATTATGCGATATATGCAAACCTGTTCTTTGATTACGGATATGTAAATGATGAAACCGCCATATCAAACAATTATATGACGAATACATCGTTATACAGCGGAGGCGTAGGTATTGATTTTGTAACATATTATGATAAAATTTTCAGAATAGAATTTACGATTAATAATTTTGGACTTAAAGGTTTGTATTTCCATTTTGGAGCGCCGATTTTTATAAATAATTAAAATGAGAGTAGCAATTTACGGTAAAACCTATACAGAAGGGTTTAATAATTCCATAAAGTTTTTATTTAATAAACTTTTTTGGGAAAAAACGGAAATATTGGTATATAAACCTTTTTATGATTTCATAGTTGCGAATACAGGTATAACCCCTCCTGTGAAGGGTTTCTTTTCAGGGCATTCTGATATCGGCAGGAATACGAATATATTGTTCAGCATCGGGGGAGACGGAACCTATCTTGAAGCTGTTTCTTTTATCAGGGATTCTAATATTCCCATTGTAGGTATCAATAGCGGAAGACTGGGCTTTTTGGCAAATATTTCACAAGATAACCTTTCAAATGCTTTAGACGAGATATTCAACAGCCGCTTTTCTATTGAAAACCGTACTTTGATAAAACTTGAATCCAAATTATCACTTTTTAATGATTTTAATTATGCATTAAATGAATTTACGGTTCACAAAAAAGACTCATCATCAATGATAACAATCCAGGCCTATTTGAATAACGAATACTTGAACACCTATTGGGCAGATGGCCTGATTGTTTCCACACCTACCGGTTCCACGGCATATTCCATGAGCGCTGGAGGACCTATTGTTACAACCAATTCGGAAACTTTTATAATAGCGCCCTTAGCTCCGCATAATTTAACGGTCAGGCCGATTGTTATCCCTGATAATTATGAGTTACGTATCCGGGTTGAAGGAAGAGATACAAATTATCTTGTATCCCTCGATTACCGTAGTGAAGTTGTAGATTCATCCGTTGATTTTTTACTTACCCGGGCAAAATTTTCTGTAAAAAGCATTAAACTTCAATCCTTGAGTTACTTTGAAACCCTTAGAAATAAATTGATGTGGGGTATTGATACCAGAAACTAACAACGGAATGTTAGTAAATTTATAAATTATTTTTCAAGTTACAGATTTTTTCTTATTTTTACAGATTGATAATTTTGGTTTTGAATCGGATGAGAAGATTACTTTACTTTTTATTACTGTTTTTACTGGTAATTCCTGTTATTACTAATGCGCAAAAATCCCGTAAATGGAAAAAGATGAGATATGAAATTATTGCCGGGCTGGGCGCTACAAATTTTCTCGGAGAACTGGGTGGAGCTGATAAAATAGGAACTCATTTTTTAAATGATTTTGAAATCAGCCAGACAAGGCCTCTTCTTTATGTTGGGGGGCGTTACAAGCTTTATGAAAGGGTAGCTATTAAAACCGGTATTTTCTGGGGATGGCTTTCAGGAAACGATAATAAAACAAAGGAGCCTGCCAGGCAATATAGAAATCTCAGTTTCCGTTCTCCGATTGTGGAGTGGAATAATCAGATTGAATATTCAATAGTTAAAGAACCCAGAAGCCAGAAATACAGTATTCAAAAAGTACCGGGAATAACAGGTTTATTAAATTTTAAAACAAATACGTATATTTTTACTGGAGTTAATGTTTTTTATTTTAATCCGAAAGCTAATTATAATGGAACGTGGATTGCTCTGCAGCCATTAGGGACAGAAGGACAGGGAATCCTTCCTACACGGTCAAAATATTCAAGAGTATCAGTTTCCATACCAATAGGATTAGGATTCAAATGGGTTGTTACCCGGCTTTGGTGTGTAGGTTTGGAATATGGTTACAGAAAAACCTTTACAGATTATATAGATGATGTCAGCAAATCCTTTGTTGATCCCGGTATTTTTAACGATCCGGTAGCAGCCGCATTATCCAACAGATCCGGAGAATTATCTGGAAATGAAATTCCTGAAGGAGCCAATGCATCATGGACAGCGCCCGGCGCCAAAAGGGGCGACTCAAAGTATACGGATTCATATATGTTTATGAATGTGACATTGGTATATAAATTACGTACAAGCAGAGGCGGAAGGCCTATGTTCTAGTTATTATATTTTATGAAAAACATAATTGTTTTATTGGTAATATTATTTTGTATTGTATTTAACAATACGATTTTAGCTCAACGTTGGAAAAAAGTCCGTTATGAATTTTTTTACGGAATCGGCGCCTCAAATTTTCTTGGCGACCTTGGCGGCGGTGATAGTAAAGGCAGGCCTTTTATAGCCGACATTGATTTTATTTCTACCAGATGGGCTCTTAATGGAGGAATAAGATACCGGATAACGGAACGATTTGCAGCAAAATGGAATTTATTATACGGAAACGTTGCAGGAAGCGATGCATGGTCCAATAGTAAGAGAACATACAGGAATCTGAGTTTTAAATCTATTATTTTAGAAACTTCTGTTCAGGGAGAGTTTGCTATACAAAAAGAAAAAACCGGAAGACGGTATTTACTAGCAAATAACAAGAAAATAAGATTAGATGGCGTACACACCTATATCTTTGCCGGGGTGGGAGGATTTTATTTTAATCCGAAAGCAAAGTATATAAACGGGAAATGGTATGCATTACAACCTTTGGGCACAGAAGGCCAGGGCCTCCCTGATGCCAAAGCAAAGTATAGTCGTGTGGCAGCCTGTTTCCCTATTGGTTTTGGGTTTAAATATGGTCTTACCAGAAAAATGAGTTTTGCCCTTGAGTATGGCTACAGGTTCACATCTACCGACTATATTGATGATGTCAGCGGTTCTTATTATGACCCTATTGCTATGGCTGACCGCGGCGCTGCAGCTGCTTATTTTGCAGATCCGAGGGAAGGTACACAAATGCCTGGTGGAACGGAATGGCGTGGTAATCCGAAAAACAAGGATGGATACATGTTTATTCTTTTTAATGTTACCTACAAATTAAGAGTAACCAGAACCGGATTGCCAAGGTTCTAATAATAAGTAATGGTGAAACTGTCCGATGAGAAAACTTCTTTTTATTTCTTTATACTTTATAACCTATTTATCTGTAAATGCTCAAACAAAAATTGATGTTGGCGGCTTTGCCGGCGGTTCATTTTATTTAGGAGATATAAATACTTCGCGGTTATTTTATTCAACCAAAATTGCCGGCGGCGCTTTATACAGATATAACTTCAACCCCAGGTATGCTTTGCGTGGAAGTATTATATACGGCAATCTCAGCGGTAATGATAAAGATTTTAGTAATCAGTACCAGCAATTGCGCAATCAGTCTTTTAATACACCGCTTGTGGATGTTACTTTTCAGGCCGAATTTAATTTTTTGCCCTACATTGTTGCCAGCGATAAAAATACATATAGCTCCTATATCCTGTCAGGTGTAACCTATTTCATGGTTCCTAATACAAATACGCCTCATCAAATAGCTATTCCTCTGGGTATGGGTTTTAAGTTTAATATTAAGCATAATTGGGCGGCAGGCGTTGAATGGTCGTTCCGAAAAACTTTTACAGACGATATTGACGGATTAGACGGGAAGTCTTTCTATATGGATACGCACAAACAAACGGGTTTTGTGAATAATAAAGACTGGTACTCGTTTTGCGGGATATTTCTCACCTATATGATATTCAATGAAGAAATGAAATGCGCTGCATATGGTGAAAAGAAAAAGTAGAAATGTCATACAAAGATAATATAGTAAAATACAAGCTCCCCAAACATATTGCGATTATCATGGATGGTAACGGACGCTGGGCAAAAAAACGCGGGAACATCCGTATTTTCGGCCATCAGAATGCTGTCCGGGCTGTAAGGAATGTTGTGGAAGCCTCTGTCGAAATAGGAATAAAATATCTGACTCTTTACACTTTTTCCACTGAAAACTGGAGCCGGCCTAAAACAGAAATAAATGCCCTGATGTCTCTTTTGGTTTCAACTATTAATTCCGAATTAAAAACACTAAATGAAAATAATGTCCGTTTATTAGCCATCGGCGATATTTCTTCGTTACCTAAAAATGTTGGTAAAAAATTAGAAGAAGCTATGGCAAAAACCTCCACTCACACAGGGTTAAACTTAGTATTGGCGTTAAGCTATAGTTCAAGATGGGAAATTGTTAATGCTGTAAAAATGATTGTCCATGATATCCATGTAAATAAAATTCAGGCTGACTCGATTAATGATTCTGTTTTTGCAAACTATTTGAATACGTCAGGTATTCCCGATCCTGAATTGCTTATTAGGACAAGCGGAGAATTGAGGATCAGTAATTTTTTACTATGGCAGATTGCTTACTCCGAATTATATTTTACCGAAAAATTATGGCCCGATTTCGAAAAGGAAGATTTCTACGCTGCTATATACGACTACCAACAACGTGAAAGACGATTCGGAAAAACCAGTGAACAATTATACTAAAAAACGGGATAAAATGTACAGGTTAGGTATAAATTTAATCCATGCAAGGTATAAGATAATGAGTGAGTAAATTTTATAATATGCAGGGATGGATAAGCGAATAGTATTAATTGTTTCATTGTTATTGTTTGGCATCAATTTATTTTCCCAGGTTACTGTTACATCATCTTTACCCGCCCTTGATTACGCAAATCCCAAAGATTATGAAATTGGCGGAATTACTGTTTCCGGCATTAAATTCCTTGACCAGGATGTTCTTATCAGCCTTTCAGGCATTAAAGTGGGCGATACCATCTCTGTGCCGGGTGTAGATATTGCGCAAGCTATTGAAAAATTATGGAAGCAGGGGCTTTTCTCCGATATCAAAATTTATGCAACAAAAATTATTGACAACAGGATATTCTTAGATATCTATTTGCAGGAACGCCCACGCCTTTCCAAGTTCTCTTTTTCAGGAATCAGAAAAGGCGAGGCTGATGATATCAGGGAGAAAATTAAATTGGTGAAGGGCGCCCAGGTAACAGATAATTTAAAAATGAAAAGCATCCATACGATCAAAAGTTATTTTATCGAAAAAGGCTACCTGAATGTTGATGTAAATTTAAAACAGGAAGACGATACCGCCATGATGAATCATGTGATTTTATATTTTGATATTAAAAAGAATGAAAGGATAAAAATACATGAAGTGATTTTCGAGGGAAACACCGTTTTTACTCCGGCACAGCTACGACGCGCAATGAAGAACACAAAACAGAAAACAGGACCGAGCAAATACAATATTTTTAAAGTATCAAAATTCATCCGGGAGAATTACATCGAGGATAAAAAGAAGATAATTGCAAAATATAATGAGAAAGGCTATCGCGATGCCAAGATTGTCAGCGATTCGGTTTATAAGTGGGATGATAAAATGGTTAATATTTATATTAAAATTGATGAAGGAAAGAAATATTATTTCAGGAATATTACATGGGTTGGCAATTCAAAATATAAATCTGAATTATTATCAGGTTACCTCGGTATCAAGAAGGGTGAAGTTTTTAACCAGTCTCTGCTCGATGAAAAATTGTTTATTGATCCCAATGGCGTGAGTTCTTTATATCTTGACGAAGGCTATTTGTTTTTCAATGTTACTCCTGTCGAAGTGCTGGTTGAAAATGATTCTATTGATCTCGAAATGCGTATTTTTGAAGGCAGGCAGGCTATGATCAACAAGGTAATCATTACAGGAAATACAAAAACCAACGAGCATGTGATACGCAGGGAAATCCGGTCGAAACCGGGCCAGTTGTTCAACCGGTCGGATATTATCAGAAGCCAGCGCGAACTGGCGCAATTGGGATATTTTAACCCCGAAAAGTTAGATGTAAACCCTGTGCCAAATCCGGTTGAAGGAACAGTTGATATCGAATATATTGTCGAAGAAAAACCATCCGACCAGATTGAACTTTCCGGAGGCTGGGGAGCAAATATGATTGTAGGAACCCTGGGTATTTCGTTTAATAATTTTTCCACAAAGAATATGTTTAAAAAAGAAGCATGGCGTCCGCTGCCATCCGGCGATGGACAGCGCCTGAGCGTCCGCGCCCAATCCAACGGGCTGGCATACCAGGCATACAGCATATCGTTTATCGAACCCTGGCTTGGCGGGAAAAAACCGAATTCCCTTTCTACTTCCGTTTATCATACAATCCAAACGAACGGACAAACTGTTGATACCTTAAAGACTTATATTCATATCACAGGTATATCCATTGGTTTGGGAAGAAGACTCAAATGGCCTGACGACTTTTTTACATTATTTAACGATATAAGTTTTCAACGGTATAATCTGAAAAAATGGAATGCATTTCTTTTTAATACAGGTACTGCGAAAAATTTGAGCTTTACTACTACATTTCAGAGAAATTCAATTGATCAACCCATTTACCCCAGACGAGGATCTTTGTTTTCCCTGTCGCTGCAATTAACGCCTCCTTATTCGTTATTATTTGATAAAGACTGGGCCAATATGGCTGCAGTAGATAAGTATGCATGGATTGAATATCATAAATGGATGTTTACAGCATCCTGGTTTACAAAACTGGCAGGCGACCTGGTATTAAATACCAAAGCGAATTTCGGATTCCTCGGAATGTATAATGACAAATGGGGCCATTCTCCTTTTGAAGGGTTCACGGTGGGTGGCGATGGTTTATCCGGGTATAACCTTTATGGCCGTGATGTAATTGCGTTAAGAGGATATGAAAATGGCGCATTAACTCCCGACAATGGCGGAAATATTTATAATAAAATCACTATGGAATTAAGATACCCCTTAACCTTAAATCCCAATGCAACATTATACGGATTAACATTCCTCGAAGGCGGTAACTGCTGGTACCAGTTCAAAGATTTTAAACCTTTTGATATCCGGCGTTCTGCAGGATTCGGGATCAGGATATTCCTCCCGATGATCGGAATGCTGGGTGTTGACTGGGGCTGGGGTTTTGATGATATACCAGGGAGAATCGGCGGCAATCACAGCCAGTTCCATTTTGTGCTGGGTCAGCAGTTCTGAGTTATTTGAAGATAAAAGATAAAAGTAAAAAGTTTGAACCAGATTATATAAAAATAAACAGGATTTTTTAAATTTGCATATTAAATAAAATAAACGCAGAGGCACAGAGTCGCAGAGGAAAAATAAAAATACATGAATTAAAGTAAAACTCGGCGTCTCAGCGTCTCAGCGTTTAAAATAAAAACATATGGAATATAAGTGCAAAATAATCATCAACTTATAAAAATTTAAACAGATGAAAAAGACAGCATTAATTGCAGGTTTAGTTTTATTAGTATCAATACTGGGTTTCTCGCAGAAATATGCGTATGTGGATACGGAATATATCCTGAAGAACATTCCGGCTTATGAAGCTGCAACCGACCAGTTGAACGAACTTTCTAAACAATGGCAGAAAGAAATAGACGCTTTATATGAAGATATTGACAAGATGTATAAAGATTTCCAGGTGGAAAAGGTGTTGCTGAGCGAAGAGATGAAAGCTAAAAAGGAGAATGAGATTGTTGCCAAAGAGAAATTGGTAAAGGATAAACAGAAAAAATATTTTGGCAAAGACGGAGATCTGTTTAAAAAGCGTCAGGAGCTTATAAAACCTATCCAGGATGAAGTTTTTACGGCTATAAAAGAAATCGCCACCAACGAAAACTATGCCGTTATTTTTGATACGGCAGGAAGCCTCACCATGCTTTATGTTGACCCGAAATACGATAAAAGCGATGAAGTTTTAGAAAAATTAGGATTTAAAAAATAAATATATAACTTTGTGAAAATTTTTAAAATTTAATTGTATGAAAAGACTAATTAAAATTTCGTTAACAGTATTTTTTGTTTTCTGTTTGTTTAATTCTTATAGCCAGAAATTCGGGCATATTGATGCGAATAAACTTTTCAGCGTGATGCCCGAGAAAGGAAAAGCCACCGAAGAATTGCAGGGTTATTCAAAGCAGCTCGAAGATGAATTGATGAAAATGCAGGACGAGCTGAAGAAAAAATATGATGAATACCAGGCTGGCACTGATAAAATGAGTGATCTTATTAAACAAACAAAAGAAAAAGAATTGCAGGATCTGAACCAGAGAATACAAAACTACCAGCAACAGGCACAGCAAGACCTGCAGAAAAAAGAGCAGGAATTAATGCAGCCTTTGTATGAAAAAATCCGGAAAGCCATAAAAGATGTAGGCGAAGAAAATAAATTTATGTATATCTATGATACATCTATTTTATTGTATTATTCTAATGACAGCAAAGATGTTTTTGACCTCGTGAAAAATAAACTCGGGATAAAAGATGAAGATGTAAAAAAGATGGAAAAGAAAGAGAAAGAGTCCAAAGACGCTAAGGATGTAAAGAAAGACACAAAAGATACAAAAGGAAAGAAATAGCATTCGTTTCACACAAATAAAAAACCATCTCCGGTACGGGATGGTTTTTTTATTTTATTGCAGATAAGGATTAATAAGCAAACAAAGGATAATCCTTCATCATGCTGTTTACTTTTTCCCTTACTTTAGTAATCATGGTTTCATCTTCGATGTGCATGATAACATCGTCTATGAGTTCCACAATCGGGCCAATCAGGTCTTCTTTAATGCCCCGTGTTGTAATGGCAGGCGTTCCAACCCTGATACCTGATGAGGTAAAAGGAGTGCGGCTGTCGAAGGGCACCATATTTTTATTTAATGTAATGTCTGCTTTGACGAGAGTATTCTCAACCTGTTTTCCGGTGATCTGCGGAACTTTAGTGCGGAGGTCAATAAGCATTAAATGATTGTCTGTACCGCCGGATATCACTTTATAACCCTTATCAACAAATGCCTTTGCCATTACATTGGCATTCTTCATTACCTGCTGAATATATTCCTTGTATGAATCTGTAAGCGCTTCGCCGAATGCAACGGCTTTTGAAGCGATCACATGCTCCAGGGGGCCGCCCTGCGTGCCGGGGAAAACGGCTGAATCTAAAACCTGGGACATCATTTTAACTGCGCCTTTGGGAGTTTTCAATCCCCAGGGATTTTCAAAATCCTTACCCATAATAATGACTCCGCCCCTAGGCCCGCGCAGAGTTTTATGCGTAGTTGAGGTTACAATATGGCAATGTGGGAATGGATGGTTAAGAAATCCCATAGCTATTAATCCTGCGGGATGTGCGATATCGGCCATCAATAAAGCGCCGACTTTATCAGATATTGCTCTCATTCTGGCAAAGTCCCAGTCGCGTGAATATGCAGAAGCTCCGGCAACAATCATTTTAGGTTTTTCTTTTAATGCCAATTGTTCCATTGCGTCGTAATCAATTTTTCCTGTGTCTTCTCTCACTCCGTAAGCAACGGGCTTATATAGAATACCGGAATAATTCACCGGCGATCCATGGGTTAAATGGCCGCCGTGCGAAAGATCAAGCCCCAGGAATGTGTCGCCGGGCTTCATGCAGGCGAGCATCACCGCTGCATTGGCCTGCGCTCCGGAGTGAGGCTGCACATTTGCCCATTCCGCGTTGAATAGCTCTTTTAACCGGTCTATAGCTAATTGCTCCGTGTGGTCAACATACTGGCAACCTCCGTAATACCTGGCGCCGGGATAGCCTTCGGCATATTTATTAGTCATCACAGATCCCATTGCCTCAAGAACCTGGTCGCTCACGAAATTTTCGGAAGCTATCAGTTCTATGCCGTGCATCTGCCGTTTTCGCTCCTGTGCAATAATATCAAATACTTTTTCGTCTCTTTTCATGGTGTAAAATTTTATATTTGAAGTTTTAACTTTAAGTACTCCAAATTTTAGTGCACTTTAAGTATTAATTTCATGCAAATATATTAATATTCTGTTTAAAAAAATTCAGATTGCTGATTTATACAGATTGCTTTGTGTATGCAGTTGAAAAAAAAAGACGCTTTTCAGCGTCCTTTTTTTATGCTTTCTTTTCTTTTTTCACGGGTTTCTTGCGTTCCGATTTGCGAACTCCGCCCATTTTTTCGTATTCGCTGCTGTCTTTGCCGTAGGCGGCGGCCACTGCATCGAGCACGCGTTCGTTCAGGTTGCGAAGTTCTTTTTCTTTCTGCCTGAAAATGTTTTGTTTTTCGTCAACCACAGATAGCGCCTGGTTGTATGTGTCGAGAGCGCTGTCCGTACCGGCAATCAAAGAACTGTAAGCGGTTACAGACACTCCGTTGCCCAAATCGAGATTCTGCCCGATGGATTTCATGCCCGATAAACGGACAGCTGCCGTTTCAAGCGTTTTTGATACTTTTTTATGTATTCTCATAGTTTTAAAGATTTAGGATTTATTTACCACGAAGGTCGCAAAGGGTTTCACTAAGCGCACAAAGTATAATAAATTTCTTTTGTGTCCTTTGTGATGCAGTTTGCCTTTGTGTAACTTTGTGGTTTAACATTTAAGATTTTTCCCAGTATTTATACCAATTATTATGCCAATTTAACGCTATTTCCGTAATATTCCTCTGTAACAAGAACCTGTTTCCCCTGAACAGGCAGTTGTTTTTCTGCAAACAGTACTTATTATAGGGTAACAGGTACTTATCATAGAGCAACAGGTACTTATCCAAGAGCAACAAGTACCGGTTTCTTTATAACCAGTACTTATCTGGCTGTAACGGGTACCGCTTTGTTTATAACCTGTACCCCTTGGTTTGTAACAGGTATCGGTTTGCCTGCAACAGGTTCTTGTTCCTGTTTCGCTATATCTACTTTGCTTTTATCATTCGTTTTGTGTCAGCAATTTTTCCATCAACTACTATGCTGTAGGTGTATAAACCGCTGGCGAGTTTTTCGGCATCGACATCAACTTTGCTATAACCCTTTTGGTTTAGTAACTCTTTGCTTATTTCTCTGCCGAACTCATCATAGAATACAAGCATTGCTTCTTTTACACTCTCGGGAACATAGTATCGGATGATAGTGCTGTTGCCAAAAGGGTTTGGCTCGTTTTGAT
>JACREX010000163.1 GCA_016212695.1 Bacteroidia bacterium | reverse complement strand
GTTTACAATTGCTTTAATTATGAATATCGAATGTCGAACCGCAGAATGCCGAACTTTTACGCACTTCAGAATTCGTTATTCGACGTTCGTTATTCGATATTATTAACTTTAAAATGACAATGTTATTTCTTAACAATTCCTAAGTGTCTATGTAGATAAATAATATCAACATATTTTTTAATTTCGCCCACTGAAAGGTTACCCATAATATAAACCGGATTCATGCACGATCAGATAATAATTAGAGGAGCTTCAGAAAACAACCTGAAGTTTGTGGATGTCGAGATTCCGCATAATAAGATTACTGTGGTTACAGGCGTTTCCGGTTCAGGAAAATCTTCGCTCATGTACGACATAATTTTCAGGGAAGGGCAGCGTCGCTACTTAGAGTCATTTTCCGGGTATGCGCGTCATTTTCTGGGTAAATTAAAACGTCCGGCCATTCATCATATCAGCGGGCTGAAACCGGCAATTGCTATAGATCAGAAATCCATTGTCAGTAATTCCCGTTCCACTGTTGGCACCATGTCCGGCCTTTATGATTACCTGCGGTTGCTCTTTGCACGGCTTGGAAAATGCAGCGACGATTCTGTTTCAATAAAACCGGAAAGGCGCTTGTTCTCATTTAATTCAGGGTATGGATCATGCCCTGTCTGTAAGGGATTGGGTATTGAAGAAAAAATTGATCCCCTGAAGCTGATTGAAGATCCGGAAAAATCGTTGAGCCAGAGAGCGCTTGTAATTACGGCTCCGAACGGGTATATTATCTACTCCCAGGTTACCATGGATGTCCTGAACCAGGTATGCAATGCCCACGGATTCGATGTTCACATTCCCTGGAACCGGCTCACGGAAGAACAGAAACATATTATTTTATATGGCAGCGACATCATTACAATACCCTTTGGCAAACACCCGCTGGAGTCGCGGATGAACTGGAGCGGTATCACTGCTAAGCCCCGGGAAGAAGGATATTACAAGGGAATTATCCCGATCATGGAAGAAATATTAAAAAGAGACCGGAACGAAAATATCCTTCGTTTTGTAAGCTCCGTTACCTGTTCTTCGTGCCATGGACAACGACTACGCAAAGAAGCGCTGTCGTTTTATTTTCACGGACTGAATATTTCAGAACTCTGTAATCTTACCATAGATGAATCCATTAAGTTTTTTCATGGCCTTTCTTTTTCAAATACCGAGATGCAGGTGGGCGAATCCATTCAAAAAGTTTTCCTTAAAAGAGCGGTGCTGATGCAGAAGTTAGGATTAGGTTATCTCACCCTGTCCCGTGAATCAACAACGCTTTCTGGTGGCGAAGCTCAGCGTATCAGGCTTGCAACACAAGCGGGCTGCGGGTTGCGAAACGTCCTTTATATTCTTGATGAACCAAGTATAGGACTGCACCCAAAAGACAACAAACGGCTGCTTGGGATACTGAAAGAATTACGCGATAATGGCAATACGGTTATTGTTGTTGAACACGATAACGAAACCATTCTTAGTGCAGATTATTTAATTGATATGGGACCCAAAGCGGGTAATAAAGGCGGAGAAATTTTATTCTGCGGTTTTCTAAATGAACTGTCCAAAACCGCTGCCGCACAAATTTCGGAAAGTACAACGCTTGCTTATTTATACGGTAAAGAAAAAATCGATATTCCTCATTCCCGTCGAAACGGAGATCAAATCTTTACGGTCAGGAACGCTTCGAAAAACAATCTGAAAAATATAGACGTCCATTTTAAAACGGCAGCGTTTAATGTGATTACAGGAGTTTCCGGCGCCGGGAAATCATCGTTGGTTGAAGAACTGATACATCAATTTAAAAATAAGACCTTAGAAGGTTTTGAAAATATTGACAAAATCATTGAAGTGGATCAGTCACCCATTGGCCGCACTCCTAAAAGCAATCCTGCAACCTATACCAAACTGTTTGATCATATACGGGATTTATTTGCCAATCTGCCTGAATCAAAAACTAACGGTTTTGACAAGGGGCGGTTTTCTTTTAACGTTAAAGGGGGGAGATGCGAAAACTGCGAAGGAGCAGGCGTTCAGCAGATCGGCATGCACTTCCTGGGAAATGTAGATCTCGTGTGCGATACCTGCAACGGGCAGCGGTTTAATAAAGATACCTTAGCGGTTTTATACAACGGCAAAAGTATTTTCGATGTACTTGAATTAACTGTCCTTGAAGCGCAGCAATTTTTCAGTGATAAGCCAAAGATCATGAGTTTTCTGAATGCGCTGGCGAATATCGGGTTGGGATATTTAACGCTGGGACAAAATTCTACAACCCTATCAGGAGGAGAAGCGCAGCGGGTTAAACTCGCCGCTGAACTTGCACGACCTTCAACCTGGAATACATTATATATTTTCGACGAGCCCACAACAGGCCTGCACAGCGCAGATATAAAAGTGATACTGAATGCCTTTGCTTCCTTAGTCAATAAAGGGAATACCATTATTGCGATAGAACACAATCTTGATTTTATTAAAACCGCTGATTGGGTCATAGACCTTGGCCCCGGCAGCGGGAAAAACGGCGGAGAACTGATAATTGAAAATATTCCTGAAAAAGTAGCGATTTGTGAACAATCATTTACAGGAAAGGAACTGAGTAAAGTTTTAAATCAGGAATCGTCTGTCATTGCGGCAGAACTGAATCAGCCCGTAAATGCGGAATTTATCCCCGGTCCTATAATATTCAAAGGTGTTACTACTCATAACCTTAAAAATATAAATGTCAACATTCCTGTAAATAAAATAACGGTTATAACGGGCGTATCTGGCAGCGGGAAATCGTCGCTTGCATTTGACACTGTTTTTGCCGAAGGACAAAACCGCTTTTCAGAAAATTTTCCGGCGTTTGCAAGAACATTTATGAATAAAGCGGAAAAGGCCGATTTCGAAGAATGTTCCGGGATCATGCCCGCTATAGCTGTCAATCAAAAAATAGCCATGAATAATCCACGCTCAACAGTGGGGACGATAACAGAAATATATGACTACATAAGGCTTCTCTATTCACGGGCTGGCAAATCAATCGGTGGTGCAAATGTTCAATTGTCGTCCAGCATGTTCTCGTTCAACCACGAGCAGGGCGCATGCCCGCTGTGCAAAGGGCTTGGAAATATTACTGCATGCGATCCTGAAAAGTTAGTTACTCACCCGGAACTTTCACTTCTTAACGGCGCCATGAAAGGCACAAAGACAGGGCAGTTCTATGGCGACATCTATGGCCAGTATGTACATACATTAATAACTGTTGGAAATTTTTACAATATAGATTTTTCTGTGCCATATAATAAACTCGACAGCAATGCGCAAGCCATAGCCATGTATGGAACCGGCGAAACAGAATATGATGTAACCTGGAATTATAAACGGAAAAACCGCAAAGGGGAGTTTCATTTTAAAACAAAATGGCCCGGCTTAGTGAGCCATGTGAACGATGAATACCTGCGCAAACATGCAGATGCCCGCGGCGTTACAATGCAAAATGTTATGACAGATGCGGTCTGCCCTGAATGCCTTGGAAACAGGTTGAAAAAAGAATCTCTCGAAATATATTTTGCTGGTTACAACATTGCTGATTTATGCAATTTATCAATCTCGGAAATGATTTACCTGCTAGGTGATCTTGAAAATTCTCATGGAAAATATAACATAGAAACAGCGGTTTTAAAAATCTCCGTTCACATCCGGGAAGAAATACTGAAAAGATTAAAATTTCTTGAAAATACAGGATTACCTTATTTAACATTAAATAGAAAAGTTAATACAATATCCGGCGGAGAAGCGCAGCGGTTACGGCTTGCAAGCCAGTTGGGATCCGGTTTGACAGGAGTATTGTATGTTTTGGACGAACCCACGGTGGGCCTCCATCCGCATGATACGGAAAAACTGATTGATAGTATCCGGAAGCTCAAAGAAACCGGCAATACAGTTGTTATTGTGGAACACGATGAAGATATGATCCGATGTGCAGACCATATAATGGATCTGGGTCCCGGCGCCGGAGAACATGGCGGACAAATCGTTGCCTGTGGCTCATTTGAAGATATTGTAAAAAATCAAAATTCAAAAACAGGGTTTTACTTTTCACAATCCAAAAACTTTAATTCAACAATAAATACTAATACAAAAACAAAACCGCCAAAGGAATACATTCAAATTAACGGAGCCGTTGCGAACAATTTAAAAAGCATGGATGTTACGATTCCGACAGGTGGAATAACTGTAATAACAGGCATATCGGGCAGTGGAAAAACCAGCTTACTGTTTAATGTTATTGCGGAATCCTATGAATCAAAAACCGCTAAAAATTGCAATCATATCAGCGGGATCGAACGGTTTGGTTCCGTGGTGGTGGTGGATCAGGAACCCATAGGTACAAGCCCCTCGAGCAACCCGGCTACCTATTGCGGAATATTTGATGAAATAAGAAATTTGTTTGCTTCAACCGAACAGGCAAAACAAAATAAATTCACTAAAAACCGCTTCTCGTTTAACATCGGCGACGGACGGTGCGACACCTGCCAGGGAAACGGAAAAATCCGCGTGAGCATGGATTTTTTATCGGATGTGTGGCTGCACTGCGAAGATTGTAATGGAGCCCGCTACAACCATGAAACGCTTGCCTGTAAATTTAATGCCAAAAATATAGCAGAAGTACTCGATCTCACAATTTCTGAAGCAATCCGTTTTTTTCATGCAAATAAAAAAATACAAAAACCACTGCAAATTTTAAACGATGTCGGCTTGGGTTATTTACGGCTTGGTCAGGCTTCAAATACTTTATCAGGAGGAGAAGCGCAACGGTTAAAATTAGCTAAAGAATTATTGGATTCAAAATCGGGTAACAACCTGTATTTATTTGATGAACCTACTACCGGTCTTCATTTTGAAGATGTGCAAAAATTGATTTTACTTTTTAATAAATTAACCGGAAGCGGCCATTCAGTCATTATCGTTGAACATAATTTACAAATCATAAGGAATGCGGACTGGATTATTGACTTAGGCCCTGAAGGCGGAGACAAGGGCGGAGAAATAGTTGCAACAGGAACGCCTGCAGATATTATAAAATGTAATGAATCTTTTACTGGGAAAGCGTTAAAAAAATATGGATTACCTACCGGTATTCAATAAAATTAAACTCAACATTCAGCAGCGATTGATAATAGTGGCCGGTATCATAAATATCATGCTCGTCGTAATACCAGTTAAAGGTAACGTATTTCCTGGTGTAATGATATTCCGCAAGGAGTTGCAGTATCTTAAGCACCCATTTTGAACTGCTGGTATTTAAATAATCAAATTGAAGGTTGATCGTGATTTTTTTAGGTTCTGTTTTTAGATATTCTTCAATCCAGATTGCAAGCGGATTATAAAATTTATGTGTATCTTCGGGTATTGAACTTCCTTTGATCTCCATCAATCCGGTCTCGGCAATAAAATTAACGTAAGGAGTATTTTTGTCCCTGTCAATGATCAACGCGTCCATTCTTGAGTATTTATTAATTACAGGACAAAAGTATTGAAAATATATAATAATAAAAATATTTTACAACAATTCATGGTTCGTCCGCCAGTTGGCGGATCACCACATGTTTTTTATTTGCAAGCTGACCGCAGGCTGCATCAATGTCTTTTCCCCTGCTTTTACGGATATTTACGATCAGGTTTTTACTTTCGAGAAATGCTGCAAACGCTTTCGTTTTCTGTTCACCGGATTTCTTAAAAAGGGAATATTCATTTGAATTATATTCAATGATATTGATCTTGCAGGGGAAGTTTTTACAGAACAAAGCAAGTTCTTTTGCATCATTCAGGCCGTCGTTGAAATTATCTAAGAGAAGGTATTCCAACGTGATCCGTATATGTGTTTTCTGATAAAAATAGATTATTGCATCTTTGATCGCTTCAACAGGGTGGCGCTTGTTGACAGGCATAATGCTGCTGCGTTTTATATCATTTGCCGTGTGGAGAGAAACAGACAGGTTGAACTTAATATTTTCATCGCCCAGCATTTTTATCATTTTTGGAATGCCGGCAGTGGATACGGTGATCCGGTCGGGCGACATGTCAAGCCCTTCTTTAGACGTGATGATCCCGATAGCCCGCATCACGTTTTCATAATTCAGCAGGGGCTCGCCCATGCCCATGATTACAATGTTTGTGAGAGTAAGGCGATAGTTTTCCTGTGCCTGTTTGCGAATCAGTATCACATGATCAAACATTTCGGCTGCGCTCAGATTTCTTTTGAATTTCAGGCTTCCGGTAGCGCAAAATTTACAGGCAAGCGGACAACCCACCTGTGTTGAGATACAGGCAGTAGAACGGTTTTCCGTTGGTATCAGCACACCCTCTATGATCTCGCCGTCGTGAAGCCGGAATGCAGTCTTGATCGTCCGGTCCTTACTCTGTTGTGTTTTTTCAATGGCTATTCTGTTGAAAGAAAAATGTTGCTGAAGCGCATTCCTCGTTTCTTTGGGCAGGTTTGTCATTTCATCAAACGATGCGGCTCCTTTTTTCCAGAGCCATTCATAAACCTGTTTTGCGCGGAACAGCTTATCGTTGCTCTTTGTAAAAAAACTCAGGATATCTGTATAATTTAGTTCCCGGATGTCCTGCTTTTGTTGATTGCCTGGCAAACCCACTTATCCCTTATTTATTGTATTCATCGAAAAAATCATTCCCTTTATCATCTGTAATGATAAATGCCGGCATATTTTCCACTCTGATTTTTCTGATTGCCTCCATTCCAAGGTCTTCAAAAGCGACTATCTCAACCGATTTAATATTTTCCGATGCAAGCAATGCAGCCGGCCCGCCGATTGAACCGAGATAGAACCCGCCATATTTTTTGCATGCATCAATTACAGTTCTGGTACGGTTTCCTTTTGCCAGCATGATCAATGATCCGCCCATGCTCTGAAAAAGATTCACATACATATCCATTCTCCCGGCTGTGGTCGGTCCGAAGCTTCCCGAAGGCATTCCTTCGGGGGTTTTTGCCGGTCCGGCATAGTAAATGGGGTGGTTCTTAAAATATTCAGGCATGGGTTTGCCCTCGTCAATCAGTTTTTTGATCTGCGCATGTGCAATATCCCTGGCAACAATGAGAGTACCGGTGAGATTCAACCTTGTCTTGACCGGATATTTCGTGAGTTCAGCGAGAACCTGTTTCATTGGCAGATCAAGATTAATCTCAACAGCTTTTTCAAGCTCCGGCGCTTTTGACGGCATGAAACGGGCAGGGTTCTTTTCAAGTTCCTCGAGGAAAATTCCTTTTTCGGTGATATGGGCTTTAATATTCCTGTCGGCGCTGCAACTTACACCCATTCCTACCGGACACGAAGCGGCATG
>JACREX010000157.1 GCA_016212695.1 Bacteroidia bacterium | reverse complement strand
CATGCCGCTTCGTGTCCGGTAGGAATGGGTGTAAGTTGCAGCGCCGACAGGAATATTAAAGCCCATATCACCGAAAAAGGAATTTTCCTCGAGGAACTTGAAAAGAACCCTGCCCGTTTCATGCCGTCAAAAGCGCCGGAGTTTGAAAAACCTGTTGAAATTAATCTCGATCTGCCGATGAAAGAGGTTCTCGCTGAACTGACAAAATATCCGGTTAAGACGAGGCTGAGCCTCACCGGTACTCTCATTGTTGCCAGGGATATTGCTCATGCACAGATAAAAAAACTGATTGATGAGGGCAAACCCATGCCTGAATATTTTAAGAACCACCCCATTTATTATGCGGGACCCGCAAAAACTCCCGAAGGAATGCCCTCGGGAAGTTTCGGACCGACCACAGCCGGGCGAATGGATATGTACGTGAATCTTTTTCAGAGTCTTGGCGGATCATTAATCATGGTAGCAAAAGGAAACCGGACCAAGGCTGTAATGGATGCCTGCAGGAAATATGGCGGATTCTATCTCGGATCAATAGGAGGACCAGCTGCATTGCTTGCATCGGAAAATATTAAATCAGTTGAGATGGTCGATTTTGAAGACCTTGGAATGGAGGCAATCAGAAAAATCAGAGTGGAAAATATGCCGGCATTTATCATTACAGATGATAAAGGGAATGATTTTTTCGATGAATACAATAAATAAAGTATAAGACGCTTTGCCAGGGCATCCACAAAAGCAAGACATCAGGGAGCTGAGCTATACAGATATTCTGAATTTTTTTACAAGGAGCAACGATAAGCCGTTCCGTGCAAAACAGGTTTATGAATGGCTCTGGAAAAAGGGAGCCGCCTCTTTTGATGAAATGACAAACCTGCCCAAAGAAACAAGGACTGCGCTTCAGCAACATTTTTCTTTCAACAGAATAGCCATTGAAAAAACACAACAGAGTAAGGACCGGCCTAGATATAATGGCGGAAAAAGCGCCGGAAGGCAGGACGTCTATCGCCGAAGGCCTTGAAGGCTTAAAAAAAGTCTGGAGCAATAAACCCGGCAATTTTTTGATGCAGTTATTTTTCACAGCAAAGGCTGATGAAATAGTGAATATTTTTTCTGAAGCCTATCCTGACGAAAAAGCGCGGATGGTTAACCTGCTATCACAGATTGATCCTGCAAATTCTTCAAAATACCAGAAAATAAATACCATGGGCAGTTCAGGTATAGGTTCAATAGGCGGCGGCTCCAACAGCGGCGGAGGGAATTTTATGCCCGGCGGTAATACGGGTACGGGAGGCAAGTAAATGCTTCAGTCTTTATACATTCGGAATTATGTCCTGATAAGCAATCTTGAGATGGATTTCCATCCGGGATTCTCCACTGTAACCGGGGAAACAGGGGCCGGAAAATCAATATTGATGGGAGCGCTGTCTCTTATTCTTGGACAAAGAGCCGATACGGGCGTATTAAAAGACAAAACCAAAAAATGTATTGTTGAAGGCAGGTTCAATATCGCCAACTATTCGATCGAAAGTTTTTTTAAAAACAATGAACTTGATTACGAAGATCAGACCCTTATCCGGAGAGAAATCGGCACAGACGGCAAATCCCGCGCATTTATCAACGACACCCCGGTTAATGTTAGCGTTCTGAAAGAGATTGGCCCAAGATTGGTTGATATTCATTCGCAGCATCAGAATCTTATTCTAAGCAACAACCAGTTTCAACTGAAAGTTGTTGATACATATGCCCGGCACAACAAGCTTCTGCAGGATTTTAAAAAAATGTTTTTTCAATATAAACAGTTAAAATCAGACGTTGATGAACTCCGGGAAAAATCAGCGAAATCCAAATCGGATCTTGATTATTTCCAGTTTCAGTTCGACCAGTTGCATGAGGCAAAGCTGACCAAAAACGAACAGGCCGAACTTGAAAAGGAACTCGAAATATTAACTCATGCAGAAGATATTAAAACGAATCTTACCAATGCCGCTTATTTGTTTTCGGAGCGGGAAAAAAATATTATCTCAGAACTTAAATCAGCACAGACATTAATTTCAGGGCTTCAAAAAGTGTTGCCCGAAGCGGAAGAATTAACAAAGCGCATCGAAAGTTCAATCATTGAAATCAAAGATATTGCAGGAGAAACAGAATCCTTATCCCATACGGTTGAATTCAATCCCGAAAGGGTGAGCCTGATCCATGAACGTCTCGGCCAGATATATTCTTTACAGCAAAAACACAGGGTTAACTCTGTGGCAGAACTTATAAAAATCAGAGATGATTTAGAGGCAAAGATACAGGAGATTGCTTCATACGATTCGGAACTCGAAAAATCAGATAAACAGATTTCACAGGTACGGAACGAGCTGACCGGGTTATCCGGAAAAATTTCTGCAGGCAGGAATAAAGCGGTTCCCGTTATTGAGAAAGATATCTTATCGCTTTTAAAGCAACTTGGAATGCCCAATGCTTCGTTTAAGGTTGTCGTATCAAAATCAGACGACTTCAGCGCTTGCGGTATGGATAAGGTATTGTTCACTTTCTCTGCCAATAAAAATATCGAATTGCAGGATATATCAAAGGTTGCATCAGGGGGCGAGCTTTCAAGATTAATGCTTGCCATTAAATCGCTGATAGCCGGATTCAATAATCTGCCTACCATTATTTTTGACGAAATAGATTCCGGGGTATCGGGCGAGATTGCTGATAAAACGGGCAACATCATGAAAGAGATGTCTTCGGGCATGCAGGTTGTCGGCATCACGCATCTTCCGCAGATTGCCAGCAAAGGAGACCAGCATTACGTGGTATATAAAACAGAAGGAAAACAAACTACCACCACGAATATCAGGCTGCTCGACAAAGACGAACGGATTACCGAGATTGCAAAAATGCTCAGCGGAAGCCAACTGACAGAGGCCGCCATCAGCAATGCCATTGAACTGCTCAATGCCCGTATAAAATAATTTTTTGTTTGTTGTATTTTATTTATTTTTGTTGAAACAAATCCTCCATTAATAGCAGGTTATGGATACCCGGAAAATAACGGTATTGGTAGTTGACGATGACTTTTTCAACGTGCAGGTGTTGCAGGCAATACTTGAAAATGCCGGTCATAATATTATCCCGGTTTACGGCGGGTATGAAGCCATGGAAAAAATCACTTCTTCCAACATTGACCTTATACTTCTTGACTTGGTAATGCCCGGAATTGACGGATACCAGGTGCTTGACTTTATTAAAGAAAACCCTGAAAAAGCGCACATACCGGTTATTTGCGTTTCTGCCTTGTCGGAATTTGAACATATCACAAAAGCCATGAACAAAGGGGCTGCGGATTACATCACCAAGCCGTTCATTAATTCCGTGCTACTCGAGAAAGTACAGAAGTTGATATACTTCGACAAAGAATAATTTATTCCACTTATTTAGGGATTTAGTGCGGTATAAAAAAAAAGTTGTAGGTCAGGCCGCAAGCGAAAAAAACCGGATAATAAAAATACTGGAAGATGCCAACATAAAACTTTCAAGTGTTTTAAGCGATGTAGATGGCGCAGTAGGAATGAAAATCATCAATAGCCTGATAGCAGGGCAAACAGATGCTAATGAGTTAGTAAAATGCTATCATGGAAAAATGAAAGTTAGCAAAACCGAATTTAAACAAGCGCTTGAAGGAAGAAGCACTCCCCATCATTGTTTTATGCTACAGTTGCATAAAGACAGACCGATGCTGATATAATCTTTTTGGTTGCATAAAAAATTTACTTTTTTGCGTAAAAATACCCATTTGTTTTTTATGGTAAGCTTGCTGAATTACTTTATTTTTGTTTGTTTTTTGAATAATTCATATCTGTTCGGGTTACTGCTGACACGAATTACACAAATTTTTTCAACATAAATTAGTGAAATTAGTGTCATATACTTTGTTAATGAACCCGAATAGTAACAATAATTCTGTAATTATTATTTTGTTATGCAACCTTTTTTAATTTTACGAGTCTTAATTTTGTTTGAATTTTAAATTTGCTATTTTAATTTTGCTATTTTAATTTTAACATGATGCTATACTAAGCGCGGGATAAATTTATACATTTCAAAATATCAATGAATAACATATAACATGAAATGAATAATGAAAAAGTTCTGAATATCATTGTTCAATACTTAAACATTTTATGTTTTGTGTTTAATGTTTTTCATTTTTTTTACTATAGCAAATGTACAATAGCGGAAACCGGATTTGCATTCTTTGTGAATATAAAGTCATTCATTAGTAATCATTATTAATTTAAAATTTATTTATCATGAAAACAAAAATCTTTATTTTATTATTTTTACTTGTATCTGT
The DNA here is from genome assembly GCA_016212695.1 of Bacteroidia bacterium. Lineage (GTDB taxonomy): Bacteria > Bacteroidota > Bacteroidia > Bacteroidales > GWF2-35-48 > GWF2-35-48. The sequence continues at coordinate 4,333 of JACREX010000157.1, read as the reverse complement.
AAGAATTAGTCTTGCAGTTACTTATACATCAGTAGCCACTAATGGAAATTGGGGGCTATCAAGTACATGGTCTCCTGCAGGCATACCAGGTACAGTTGATAGTGTAATAATTGCCGCTGGCAATACAGTAAACATAGATGGCACATATAATTGTTCTAATTTAACAGTTAATGGTACTTTAAATTTCACTGTAAGCAGTGTAAATCTCCTTGTTTCAGGAAATGTTATTATTAATGGAACTGGCAGTATAATTAGTAGTATAACTAATACTAATTTGAATATTTCCGGAAATTTAGCTATTTCCTCAGGGGCTAATGCAATTATCGGTGGAGGTGGTATTTCTATTACCGGAATAACCAATATAGATGGGATGTTAACTCTTAATAATAATATCGGAACAAAAACTTTCGGCGATATTAATATTGGTTCTACAGGCACATGGGATGTTCAGCTTGCCATACCTTTTACAATAAATGGCAATATTACCAATAATGGTACTTTCAATGCCAATACCGGCATTTATACTTTAGCCGGAACAGGGAAATCTATTAATGCCACTACAAATATTTCAATACCAAATTTATCAATTAGTGGTTTATATAACAATAATACTGTTCTTATTGTCGGAACCGCTTTAAGTGGAGCAGGTACCCTTACTCAGGGAGTAAATTCTCTTTTAAAAATCGGAGGAACACTAAGTCTTACTACTTTAAACACTTCTGTAAATATCCCTAATGCTGTTGAATATAATGGGATTAATAATCAAACCATAAAACCAATAATGTATTATAATTTGAATATTAATAATTCTCTGAAAATAGCTTCTTTTAGCGGGACTACAGGCATTAACAATGATTTTAATATTTTAAGCGGTATTGGTGAAATAGGTGCAGTAAGTGTTACTGTTTCAGGAAATACTCTTATTTCAGGAACATTGAATATTATAAATGCTACCGGGACTAAATCATTTAATAATGTTATAATAAATTCTTCAGGTACCTGGAATAATTCAGGAAATACACCAATTACCATAAATGGAAATTTGCAGAATGATGGCACATTTACTGCCGGTGGTGGAACATATACTTTGGCAGGTACATCTAAAACTCTAAGTGGAACAATAGCTATATCTATTCCAATTTTAACAATCACAGGTTCTTATGTGAATACTTCAACTCTTATTTCCAGTTCTTTTAGTGGCTCAGGCTCTCTTTCACAAGGTGTAAATTCATTATTAAAATTAAGTGGAGTTATTACGGTAGCTGCCTTTGATGCATCTGCAAATCCTAATACAGTTGAATATAATGGTATAGGAGCTCAAACTGTTAAAGTTGCAACATATCATAATTTGAATATTAATAAATCTACAGGAACAGCAACATTTGGTGGTAATATAACTGTTAATAATGATTTTAATATTATAAGCGGAACTGCTGATATTGCAGGAATAGATATTTCAGTTTCGGGCAATACAAATATTTCAGGAAACTTAAGTCTTACAAGCGCTATAGGAACTAAAACATTTAACAATATTATTATTAACTCAAGCGGCTTTTGGGATGTTGCTTCTACTGTGGCAGTCACTGTAAATGGTAATTTACAAAATAATGGTATTCTTTCTTCACTTGGTAATTTTACTCTATCAGGTGCGGGAAAAACTATAAGTGGTATCAGCGGATTTAATTTTAGTTCCGGCTCTGTTGAAATCAGCGGCTCTTATACCAACAATAGTTTGTTAAACTTTAATGATCTGACAATATCAAACAGCCTTACTAATAATGATTCATGCTCGGTTATTACATTCTTTAATGGAACAGGAAGTTTTATACAAGGAATAAATTCAAAACTTAATATTTTGGTACCAGGAGCAAATTTTAACATAAGCATTTTAGATGCTACTGCTTCAGGAAATAAAGTTTATTATAGTGGTAGTACCGGACAAAATATTAAACCAACAACATATTTTGCTCTGATTATTGCAAATACTGCTGCTCAAATAGCCGACTTTTCGGGAACAACTAACATTACAAACGATTTTCTTATTAAAAGCGGTGGTGTTGCCAGAAATAATGACTACAATATAAATGTTGACGGGAATACTGTTATTTATGGAACTTTTAATATTACCGGAGCAGCAGGTACTAAAACTTTTAATAATATAACTATAAATAATGGTGGTGTTTGGAATGAAAGCGGAGGGTATGTTCCAATTACTGTCAACGGTAATTTGCAGATTGATGGAGCATTTGATGCGGGTACCGGGCCTTGGACACTGACCGGTAATTCAAAATCTATTAATGGAACCGGCTCTTTTATGATTTCAAATTGTGTAATTAACGGTTCATATACTAATAATAGCGATATTAATGTTAATTCCCAATTAGATGTTTACTCATTGAACGGTTCAGGAAGTCTTACTCAGGGGTTAAATTCCGTATTAGCCATAAGAGATTCATCTTCCATTAGTACCTTATTAGCTTCTTCCAATCCAAACTTAATATATTATTGGGGCGCTGGTTCTTATATTGCACCCATAACATATTATAAACTATGGATTGATGCAGGTACAGGTACAGCTACTCTTAAAAATAATATTACAGTAATTGATACCTTAAAAATTAGCAGCGGAACTCTGTCCACAGGTCCTTATAATATAGATATAAAAGGTAACTGGATTAATAACGATACCCTTACAGGTATAGGTACTGTAACTTTTACAGGCGCTAATCAAAATATTTCAGGCACATCACAAACTAATTTTTACAATCTGACAATTAATAATACTTTAGGTTCGCTGACATTAGCCAGTAATATTGGAGTTTCCAACACATTAACAATGACTTCAGGTAATATTAATACTAGTGTAAACAAGGTTATTCTGGGTACAAGTACAGGAAATCCCGGAACATTAAATCGCACATCAGGTACTATTTTCGGCAAATTTGAAAGATGGCTCACTTCTACCGGTGTAGAATATTTGTTTCCAATAGGAACCAATAATGATTATCGCCCTTTAAATATCACTTTTACAAACCTTAGCCCAGGCTCTCTTGCTGCAAACTTTATTGTTGGAGAGCCTGGCGCTCTCGGTTTACCTCTGATAGACGGCAGTGTTAGTATTACAAATCAATTTTCTGAAGGATATTGGGCTCTTGATACTGCATACGGTCTGGCAACTACTGATTATAATATTAATCTTACAGCAAATGGTTTTACCAGCTTTCCATTAGTAAGTTCTACCAGAATTATTAAACGGACATTAACCGGTTCATGGATGCTTGATGGTTCACATTTAGATGCTGTTGGTCCTAAATGTTTCTCTAATAGTTTAACGGGTGGAATAACTGATGGTACCCAGTTCGGTCTTGGTAAAACCGACTGTGCTGTTTTTTCAACATCTCCAATTAATGGTCCTGATAAAGTCTGCGCAAATACCGGAGTAAATTATTCTGTTACCTATAATCCTGCGAATACTTATAACTGGACTGTTACCGGCGGTACAATTGCCACAGGGCAAGGCACAAGCAGTATTTCAGTAAACTGGGGAAGTACTGAAATGACAGGAAACTTACAGGTAGTTGAAAGTAATGGATGCAATTCTAATACTGTTGATACAATAATAAATATATACAAAGTCAATTCTTCAATTATTCCTACTGCTGTATTATGTAATGGTGGCAGTGACGGTATAGCTGATTTAACACCTGGCGGAGGCGTTATGCCTTATTCTTATAACTGGTCAAATTTTATGACAACAGAAGATATCTATGGATTAACTAGTGCAATGTACTATGTTACTATTACTGACGGTATAGGTTGTTTGAAAGAGGATTCAATACTTATCAATGAGCCAGCCATCTTAACAGCAACGATAAGTTCCTCAACCAATGTCAACTGTAATGAAGGTAATAATGGAAGTGTTACCGTTACAGCAAGCGGAGGTATATCGCCTTATACATATAACTGGAATACTGCACCTGCTCAAACTACCCCTACTGCTTCAAATCTATCAGTAGGAACATATTCTGTAACAGTAACCGATGCAAACGCTTGTATAGTAACGGCTCCTGCAGTAACTATCACACAACCTCCATTACTCACAGCGAGCATATTCTCTCAGCTCAATGTAAGTTGTAACGGAGGTAATAATGGACAGGCAATATATACGGCAACAGGCGGAACAGCTCCTTACACATTTACTCCTAATGATACAATAATAAATTTAATAGCAGGAAATTATGGGGTAACTGTTACTGATGCAAACGCTTGTATAGTAACGGCTCCCTCAGTAACTATCACACAACCTCCATTACTTACAGCGAGCATATTCTCT
>JACREX010000156.1 GCA_016212695.1 Bacteroidia bacterium | reverse complement strand
TTCCGAAAAGTCAATAACATAAACTCAAAATTAATTTTCATCTACCAGATGACAAAAAAAATGATTTATCAATATCCTACATATCGCATGGTTATTGAAACATAGAATTTAATTTAAAAATCCATTTTAGAAATGTAGGTTGTAATTAATACAGCAAGTAAAGATATAAAATTTATACTTTAAATGGCATAGATTTATACATTTTATTTTTTGTAATCAGTAAACAGTAATCGGTAATCAGTAATAGAAACCACCGACCTGCCTGCCGGTAGGCAAGGTTACTGAACACCGATCACTGATTACAAAATGTGTAATTTTATCTCGTTTTAGTATAAATTAATTTTCGGATAAAGATTATTTATTTTTTACCAAAAGACGGGGTTCCATCATTTCAATAATGGCATATTTCACTCCTTCCCTGCCTGTTCCTGAATATTTAACTCCGCCGTAGGGCATATGGTCAACGCGGAACAAAGAGGCTTCGTTGATCATCACTCCTCCCACCTCAAGATGATTGAATGCATAATTCATTTCATGGATGCTGTCGGTAAAAACCCCTGCCTGTAATCCATATTCAGTCTTATTTACAAGCGCTACGGCCTCTTCAAAAGATTGGTATTTTTCAAGCGTAACCACAGGGCCGAATGCCTCCTGGCAATTCACTTTCATGGTATGATTGGTAGATGTGAGTATCGTGGGTTCAACCAATAAATTTTTACGTTTCCCCCCTGTAAGTATTTTCGCGCCGCCATTAACAGCTTCCTGTATCCATTCTTCAATACGGATTGCATTTTCTTCATCAATCATGGCAGAAATATCCGTATTCGGATCAAGCGGATTTCCCGCTTTTAATTTACTTACCGACTCAGTGAATTTGGTTGTAAATTCATCAAATATTTTTTCCTGCACATAAATTCTTTGCACATGGATACAAACCTGTCCCGAATAGGCAAATCCGCCCACCGTGCATTTTTTTACAGCAAGATTAATATCTGCTTTATCAGAAACTATCACACCGGCATTACCGCCAAGTTCAAGCGCCACCTTTTTTTTGCCTGCATCGGCTTTCATTTTCCAACCCACGTTTGAAGAACCGGTAAACGTGAGCAATTTAATACGTTCGTCCGTTACTAACTGATTGCCGGCATCCCTGTCCATAGGGAGGATACTCATGGCTCCTTTGGGTAATTCGGTTTTATCAACAATCTGTGCAAGCTCAAGCACAGACAACGGCGTTGACCGGGCAGGTTTTAAAATGATCGGATTTCCGGCTGCAAAAGCAGGCGCTATTTTATGCGCAGCCAGGTTCAACGGAAAATTAAACGGTGAAATTCCGGCAACCAATCCCAATGGAAAATATTTTACAAGCCCTTCCTTGCCTTCACCTACAGGGAGCCAATCCAAAGCAACATACTCCTTAGGCAATCGTTTTGATTCCTCTGCCGCAACCAAGAATGTCTGAACTCCGCGGTCTATTTCTGCAAGGGCAAATTTAAAAGGTTTTGCCGATTCGCTGGCAAGCACCTCTGCAAGATATTGCCTGTTTGTCTTGATTTCATCAGATATCTGCATTAAAATTTCATACCTTTTATATAAAGGCATCTCTTTCATCACCTTCTCTGCTGCCAGTCCTTTTTCAATCGCTTCTTCAAACTCCGCTTTCCCGGCAAGAAAAGTTTGTGCAAAAACCTCATTGGTAAATGGATTTTTTACGTCAAGGTTGATAGCTGTTTTTTTAAAAACGCCTCCAACATAAATATCATAAATTTTCATAGGATTATTTTTAATATTTTGTACAAATATAATATTTGAAGCATAAGTTTATTCTGATAAAACTCATTTTCTATTCATTGGTTGTATAATCTTTTAATGTATTCAATTATCTTATCTTTCTGTTCAGGGTGGAACCATCGTATATCTTGGTCGCGGCGGAACCAGGTAAGTTGCCTGCGCGCATAGTTACGCGTGTTTTGCTTGATCTGTTCCACAGCTTTTTCAAGCGGAATTTTATCCTCGATATAATCGAAAATTTCTTTATACCCCACTGTTTTCAAAGCATACGCTCCTTTATACGGATAAACGTTTCGGGCTTCATCCACCAATCCTTCCGCTATCATTTCATCAACGCGCTGGTTGATCCGGTCATACAATTCATCCCGGTTGCGGTTGAGTCCGATTTTTATAATGCCGAATTTCCGGGGCTTCTGCGCCTGTACCCTGAACGACGAAAAAGGTCTTCCGGTTTGAATACACACTTCAACAGCCCGGAGAATGCGCTGTTTGTTTTTCAGGTCTGCCGTAGCATAAAATTCAGGATCCAGTTTTTTCAGAATCATCCGTAAACTTTCTATTCCTTCCTTTTCGATCTGGTCTGTCAGCGATTGCCGGAGGTTCATATCAATATCCGGTATGTCGTCAATCCCCTTGCACACCGCATCAATATACATTCCCGAACCGCCGGTCATCAATACTTTATTTTTTTCTTTAAACAAATTTTCGAGCAATGCCAGCGCCTCAAATTCAAACATGCTCGCATTATAATAACCGGCAACAGACCGGATCTGAATAAAATGATGCTTTATGGAATTAAGCTGGTTCACGGAAGGAACAGCCGTGCCAATGGATAGTTCTTTATAGATTTGCCGCGAGTCGGATGATATTATTTCTGTAGAAAAATGTTTTGCCAGGTCAATACTAAGGTCTGTTTTGCCCACACCGGTGGGGCCAAGAAGGACTATCAGATTTTTTTTCATCGGAAATCACTCATCATCCCTGCCTTCATCGTATGGATTGCGGCCTGAATCAGCATCATCAAAATCCTCTTCATCAAAAATATCCCGTGGAATCCGGGCCTTACCCCTCTTGGTCATAAGCTGTGACGGAAATTCGCCGCCGCCGTTTACAACCACTGGAAATTTTTTCTTATCCTCATCCTCTTCCAGTTCCCGTATTTTCTCAAGTTCTATATAAAAGGCCCTGTCAGAAAGTATATCAAACAGGTAAATAAGCCGCTGCTTCTCTTTTTTAATGAATTTCGATATTTTGGTTTTATCCATCAGGCATGTATTTCCTTTTATATCTATCAGGGATATCTCCTGCTTCCTTTCCCAGTTTTCATTGGTAAGATAAAACGATGCCAATTGAGAACTGTCCCATTCGGCTTCATATTGAAGCGCATAATGCAGATCATAAAAAGTATGTTCGGACCGAATCTCAATATCACAGAAAAAATCATCGCTCTCGTCTGAAATAATTCTGAATCTATAAATCATAACCGGTATTTTTAATGTCTTATAACTTCTGTCAACTGTTTAAAATAAAATCCAGGGTATTCACATTATCGGCATAGTTCCGGAGTTCAGGTTTCTGAGATTTTCCAAATTGAATACTGTTCTCAAGAAAGCCCGGTTTAGAAACAATACACTGGATATTATCTTTATCAAAAATAATATTTTTTCTTAACTTTTCAAAATCATTATAAAATTCATTATAAACAACCGCTATCGGCGACGACAATCCTGTATCCTCTTTTATTAAAACAAATCCGTTATCAAGGTGGCGCGTACCGTTAACAAGAAATATTGCCCGGTTGTATTCATAATTATTTGCATACTTATTGTGATCCCGCAAAAAATTATAATGCTCAATGGACTCAAAAAACCTGTTGAAATCATAGTGTTCCGGAACAAATATTTTTGAAACATTCCGGCAGCCCAGTCCGAAGTATAAAAATATATCATCTGCCAGCGATCTTAACTCATCATCGGTTTCATCGCCTGTGAGTATGGCAACGGAATTTCTGTTCTTCCGGATAATGTGTGGATATTTCCCGAAATAATATTCAAAATACTTCGAAGTATTATTGCTCCCTGTGGCGATGATGGCATCAACACCTTTTATATACTGATCTTCCCAGTGTACGAAATCGCTGAAATGCGGATTCAGTTGAATTAAAATATCCGTTACAAATTTTAACAGTTTATCATCCTTCGACGAGGGTTTTCCGATAAAAATATTCCCGGTGATCAGCACGCTGAGCATATCGTGAAAGCCTACCATGGGAATATTTCCGGCCATTACAACGCCGATCTTTTTTCTTTTGCCAAATTCCGAAATATTATAACCGGATATCCATGTATTCAAATTTTTTTCAGTAAGTAATTCTGCCCATGAAAATACGGCATGCCGGGTATTCCGTTCTGTAAACCATGCATTATAAATTTCAACAGTTTTTATTAATTCATTAAATGGAGAATAAAATGGAACATTCAGCGGTGAATTATTTCGCGGTATTTCTTCTTTTTCAAATTGAGAAAAAAATATTCCAAGTTCTACAAACGATTCGATGATTTCCTGTGGTTTCATACTACAATTCAAAAATAAAAAAGAGGACATAGATTGCCCTCTTTTCTTTAATTTTATTATACTTTCTTATCTCATAAACGGGATGGCAGAAAAAATCAGTGATCCGACAATAAGAAAATAAATAATGAAAAACACAATACATAAGCAGGAAAGGCATAATCCGATAATCCCGCAAATCCTTCCGGCATTGGCATTTTTATAAGATGATTCCGTATATAAGGATGGGTTCTCTTTATACAATTTCAATGCTTTATTGCCTAAAACCAGAGATATAATACCTAAAGCAATTCCCACAATTCCATAGCACCAGCAAACAGCTATGGAAATAATCCCCATGGCTAATATCCCTCCGGAATTAGGTAAAGACTGTTGTCCGCCAATGACCGTGTTATGAACAGGGTTTTGAGGCTGGTTCACTTGTCCTGCATTTTCGTTATTTTCCATTTTAAAAAATATTATGTGTTATTACTTTATAAATATAGTTGACGATTATAATCATTGCGGTAAATATAAATGAAATTTTTAAATATAATGCGCCATTTTTAAAATTAAATTTCAAATGCAGCGCTAATAATATAAACATGGCGATAGTTGGAAGAAGTGCCGGATATATTTTTATGCTTTTCAATACATTCCCCCTTAAGAGTTCGATGATAGCCGTTTGCATGCCGCAACCCGGGCATTGTATCCCGAATATTTTGTGAAAAAAACACGGGAGCATATGTTGTTCTAACCAATTTATGAACGATTCCATATATCAATAATATCTCAAAGGTAAAGCAAATTTTTCAATCACAAAACCAGTTATCAAATCCAAATAAAAGATCATTCGGTTTGATTTTATTAACAAAAAAATCTACATTTGAAAAATAAAACAAGATCATATGGTATTCCGTTTCCTATTGTTATTCCGCGAGAATTTTCGGATAGCGCTCCGGTCAATCCGTTCTAACCTCTTGCGAACTGTGCTTACCATACTAATCATTGCAATCGGGATCACAGCCCTTGTGGGGATTCTCACAGCCATTGATTCGATTAAAAGTTCGCTGAACAGCCAGTTCACGAATATGGGCGCAAACACTTTTACAATCAGCAACCGGGGAATGAGAATCCATATCGGCGAACATGGAAAACGCATCCGGTATAAAAACATCACGTTCAGGGAGGCGATGCAGTTTAAAGATGAATTCACATTCCCTTGCACAGTTTCAATTTACACCAGGGCATCAGGCACTGCTACCGTAAAATACAATACTGTAAAAACCAATCCGAATATCCAGGTTCTGGGTGTTGATGATTTATATATCCAGGTTGCCGGGCACGAAGTTAAAAAAGGAAGAAATTTCACGGCACAGGAAATTCTTATGAACACGAATGTAGTGATATTAGGAAACGAGCTTGTAAAAAATCTTTTTGCTTTAAATGAAAACCCCTTAGAAAAAATTATCGCTATAGGAAACGGAAAATACCGGGTGATCGGCGTTCTTAAAGAAAAAGGAACCAGTTTTGGAGGGCAGGGAGATAAAATCTGCCTTCTTCCGCTAAACAATGTCAGGCAATATTTTGCAAGGCCGGATATGTCATACACCATCAGCGTAATGCCTGCCGACAGTAAATTTCTTGAACTTGCTTTTAACGAAGCGGAAGGCCAGTTCAGAACCATAAGAAAACTTACCTATAAAGATGAAGACAACTTTGAAATCACAAAAAGCGATAACTTAGTGAACATGCTGATCAGCGATCTCAAATATGTTACAATTGCCGCAACCATTATTGGTATTATAACCCTGCTGGGAGCTGCCATCGGATTAATGAATATCATGCTGGTTCAGGTTTCTGAACGTACGCGTGAGATTGGAACACGAAAAGCGATGGGTGCGAAATCGAAAATTATCAAACAGCAATTTTTATTTGAAGCCGTTCTTATCGGCCAGATCGGCGGCTTCCTGGGTATTATTTTCGGAATCCTTTCCGGGAATGCAGTAGCTTCTTTCATAGGAAGTGCATTTATTATTCCCTGGGTATGGATTATAGGTGGAGTCATCCTGTGTTTTCTGGTAAGTATTGCTTCCGGGCTGCTCCCTGCCATCAAAGCATCACGGCTCGATCCGATCGAAGCCCTCCGCTTCGAATAGCTTAGATTTTTGTAATCAGTAAACAGTATTCGGTAATCAGATAAAAACCACCGATTACTGATATACCTCTATTTTACTGTCTCCATATAAACAATCATATCCAGAACTTTGCAGGAATAAGCCCACTCATTATCATACCATGCAACCACTTTCACAAAATTATCGTTTAATGATATGCCTGCCTTTGCATCAAAGATGGATGTATGGGGATCGCCTATAAAATCAGTGGATACAACGTCATCTTCCGTATAAGCCAATATTCCGTTTAATTCTTCTTCCGAAGCTTTTTTCATGGCTGCCTTAATCGCATCATATGAAGCCGGTTTTTCGAGGCGGCAGGTGAGATCAACCACAGACACGTCGGCTGTGGGAACCCGGAATGCCATACCGGTTAATTTCCCTTTTAATGAGGGGATAACTTTGGTTACAGCTTTTGCTGCGCCGGTTGAAGACGGAATAATATTGGCGCCTGCTCCGCGGCCTCCTCTCCAGTCTTTCAACGACGGGCTGTCAACGGTTTTCTGGGTCGCTGTTGTGGCATGAACCGTAGTCATCAATCCTTCAACTATGCCAAAATTATCGTGAAGCACCTTTGTGATTGGGGCAAGACAGTTGGTTGTGCACGAAGCATTCGAAACAATGGCTATATCTTTTGTGTAGGTTTTATGGTTTACTCCCATTACAAACATAGGCGTGTCGTCTTTTGAAGGAGCCGACAAAACAACCCGCTTTGCCCCTGCTTTGATATGTGCTTCTGCAGTTTCCTTTGTAAGAAACAGGCCTGTAGATTCTACTACATATTCTGCGCCCGCTTCATCCCATTTTAATTTTGAGGGATCTTTTTCCGCTGTTACACGGATAGCATGCCCGTTAACGACTAACTTGCCATCCTTTACATCAACTGCGCCCTTGAACCGGCCATGAACCGAGTCGTACCGCAGCATGTAGGCCATGTAATTAACATCAATGATATCGTTAATCCCTACAACTTCTATTTTATCATTACTGCAGGCAGCGCGGAAAACCAATCTGCCGATCCTTCCGAATCCGTTTATTCCGATTTTGATCTTTGACATATATTTATTATTTTAAGTATTAGTATTTCTGTTAAAATGAATTTCAAAATTATAAAAAAATCAATGGTACGGCAAATCATTTAATAGGAAAAAGGTTTCATATTTCCTGAAACCTTTTTCGTTAAATCATATAAATAGTCTAGTATACTGTGAATTTTGAAACAACCTTCTTATCTCCGGCAATAACATTCAATATATAAGTACCTGTTCTGAATTCGCTTACACTGACCGGATAATTGTGGGATCCTTCCCCCTGATTATGCAGTAACAAAGATTTAACCTGCCTGCCCTGCAGATCATATATATGTATATAAACATCTGATGTTTTTGATAATTCCAATGCTATATGAGCATTATCTTTTACAGGATTCGGATAAATGCAAACATTGCCGGGATTATTTGAAACTGTATTTTCTTCTATGCCAACCGGGCCTTTAAATGTTTCACATTTCCATAAGCCCCGGCCATGGGTTGCAGCATAAATAGTTCCATGATTCGTTACCCCGGTTCTCCACGTATTGGGAATGGTTTGCTGACGCAGCATGAACACCGGTACATTTCCCATAGAATTATTATTCTGGTCTATCCATGTCGGCGAAGAGGCTGTAATATCATCGGTTGAATAAATACCGTATTCTGTTCCGATAATCACTTTTTTATAATCATTCCACACCACCAATGCAGTATAAACAGGGAATACAAAATTATCTTTTGATGTAAAATTATCGGTCGTTAAAGTTGACGTGGTAGTAGCAGCATTCGTAGAATACCATATCTTTCCGGAAGTATCGCCATAATTACCCAGGGTAACGACTACATTACCGGGATTTCCCGGATCAACGGCTATCGAGGTTATAAATCCTGTAAAAGTAGCAATCTTTTGTGTTGTGATAGTACAGTTTGCCAGCGTATCGGCATTCATTTGTCTGGCAGAACGCGAATAATTCAGATTGGAACTTCTCCAAAGGCTGTATCCGTTCGAAAAATAAATATTATTCCCGTCTTTGGAGATCGCAAGCGTATAAAGGGATCCGAGATTAAGCGTTTTTGAATTTATCGGGTACCAGTTTGCCGGGTTAATAGAAAAATCCAACGCCTGCCTTGTTATCCAAACCCTGTTTTTCAGACATATCGCAAGTATGGATTGATAAATATCCTGAACTCTGATAGTGCTGTCTTTAAGCAATGGCCTCGAAAGCGCCTGCGTCAATTCCCTGTTGTCCATCTTGCTTTTTGCATAAATCATTTCACCGGCGCTGTAGTTCCGGTCTGCTTTAAACGTAACGGAATCCGTGCTCAGGGAATCATTGAAACTTTCCCATAATTCGACGGGTGTAACAAATACACAAGGAGTGGAAGTACTTCCAATAACCGCATTGGCTGGCCAATATTCGTCTATAATAGATGGTTTATTGGCAGAAGTGCTGAAAAAGAATTTACTTTCTAATGATGCACCCTGCTCATCAATGCGGCAGAGTGAACCATAATAGGTGGTTCCAAAATTAACGCCCGGTTTTAAACTTGAAAAATCACAATACCCGCCATCGCCGCCTTTAACTTTAGTTGCAGTTTGTACCGTATTGCCGGAATAATCTATATACTGCGTGCCGTTATCCTGTGTGCCTCCCATTACCCTGCCTTCGGGTGAACAGGCAATAGAATAAAACTGGGTGACATTATACCTTTTATTTAATGTTACAAAAGTTAGCCCGCCGTCGCTGGATTTGGAAACTCCGCCATCACTCCCTATATATAAAATATTAGGATTGGTTGGGTGAAATACAATGGCATGATGATCTGCATGAACATACCACGGATAGATGGAAGGTAAATCCCACATAGAAACTGTGTTCCATCCTGTTGTGGAAGTATAAACCCATAAATTCAACGTGCCGCCACACATAATTTTATCTTTATTATTCGGATATACGGCGATAACATTATCATAATTGCCCTGTGTCCCTAATATATTGAAATCAATACCTTCGTTGGCAATGCTAGTCCAATCCTGTCCGTTATTTGTGCTTTTGTACACACCCTGTAAATGTTTGTTTGATTTTGCTGCCATACAATAAATATAATTATCATCCTCCGGTGATATTGCAAATTCCGTTCTGTACGCATCGGTCGAAATAATCTTCTTAACATAATTCCCGTTATTGCCGATATAAGCATAATGCGCTCCGCTGGAAGGCGCAATAGAAACAACTACCGTCCCGTTTGTCCCGACTTTAACATCTTCAGCCATGTTATTACCTTCAGCAGAAGCTAAGGGATTTGTCCAGGTACCGCCGCCGTCTTCAGTAATTCTTAAACCGCGTGCTGTGGCAGCATATATCTTAGTTGCATTAGCTGGATCGGCTGCAAGTTTATTAACAAAACAGAATGTGTTCTTTGATGTGGTATCAGTATCAGACCATGTGGAAGGAATTTTTGTAAATGTTCGTCCTGTGTCTTGAGATTTCCAGATACCTTGTCCATAAAACCAAGTACCTCCAATACCCTGATTAACCGGATTGGGATCCATTCCAAACCATTCCCCGGTACCCACATAAATATCGCCATTTGTAGCCTGGCAAATACTTGATATGGCTAATGTAGCAATTAAATCGCTTCCGTTAATACCGGCGCTGTTCGGGTCGTTGGTAAAAGCAACCGGCACCCAGGATTGGCCTCCTGTTGAGGATTTCCATAATCCGCCGGAAACGCTGCCGGCAAATACTAATGAAGGATCATCTTTATCAATCAGAATAGCGCGGGTACGTCCGCCCACATTATCGGGACCTAATTCTGTCCATGTTAAATCTGTAGTTTTAGAAGAGTTATTCATTCTCATCTCTCTGACCTGAGTCAAGGCTCTCTCTATATCCTTGAGTTCTATGGTTCCGGTAGTAGGATTCACTCTTCTCATATTTAACCATTCCATAGCGCCATTAATTCCCTGTTCTGCGGAAGATAACAACATATTGCGGGGTTGGTATTTCTGAGCGATATTTACTCTTGAAGAAAATAATAATACAGAACCTGCAACCATTAATGCAAGCACAGTTACGATCAAATACTTGGTTTTCATAATATTATATGTTTATTATTTTTATATTTATTTTCAATATTTAAATTTACTAATATAAATGATTTAATGAAAAAATAAAAAAATATTTTTATTTTTGAAACAAATGTTTTTCAGCATGATATGAAGAACGCACCAATGGAGCGCTTTCAATAACTTTAAATCCTTTTTTAAGTCCTGCTTCTTTAAATCGTATGAACTCTTCCGGACTTACATACTTTTTCACGGGCAAGTGATTTAGCGTAGGTTGTAAATACTGGCCAATAGTAAAAATATCACAACCAACATTTAAAACATCATCCATGGTTTCATAAATATCGCTGTCAGATTCGCCCAAACCAACCATTATACCCGATTTGGTGATCGTTCCGCTATTTTTTAGCTGCTGAAGCACATTAAGGCTTTGTTTATAAGTTGCACAAGATCTGACTTCTCCGGTTAACTTTCTTGTTGTTTCAAGATTATGTGAAATTATTTCGGGATGTGCTTCTACAACCCGGTTTAGACTATCCGGATTCCCATTAAAATCCGGAATCAACGCTTCAATTGTGGTTGAAGGACTTTCTTTTTTTATTGCTTTAATTACCTCAGACCAGATTACTGAACCGCCATCTTTCAGGTCGTCCCGGTCTACAGAAGTAATCACACAATGTTTAAGGTTCATTAATTTTACAGAAGCGGCAATATTTTCAGGTTCATTCCTGCCAACAGGATCCGGTTTCCCGGTTTTAACTGCACAGAACCTGCACGAACGGGTACAAATTTCGCCTAATATCATAAAGGTAGCTGTTCCGGATCCCCAGCAATCGCCTATATTCGGGCAATTACCGCTTTGGCAGATGGTGTGAAGATTATATTTTTTTACAATTTCTTTAACCGTAAAGTATGATTTACCCTGAGGCAATTTAATTTTAAGCCACTCGGGTTTTCCCGGTTTTACCATCTCAATTGCTTCCATCAATATTCTTCAATGTTCGGTTCTTCTTCCTTAATGACATTATTTGGTTCTTCTTCCCCTACTCCCTTTTTATCTTTTTTTCCTGAAAATATTTTTTTCCTGTATGAGTGATGTTTTTTTCTGCCGTTAAGAACTCTTCCAAACCGATATGTGAGAAAAAGTGAAACAGAAATTTGAGGCATATTACTTTTATCAGGATCATCTGCCATTATGGGTAATTTTTTAGGGAAGATATCAATGCAAACGCCTGTTTCTATCGCCCTGATCAACGTATCCGTATTACTGTATTCAAAACTCAATCCTGCTTTTGCGTATATTCCGGGGATTACCGCAATTTCATTCAACCCCGTTTTAAACGGGGCCTTTCCAATAATATCCTGATTCATATGCAGTGAATTGCTGAATTTATGGTACCCGGTATAATAAATATATGTATTTGTTGAATTATTAATAGTATCCCAATCCACCATTTCATAATATATGGGTTTAAGAAAAACCAAGCTTCCTCCAAACAAATAAAAATACTTAATTGAAATACTGTTTTTATCGAATTTGCTGAATACCTCTTTCTGCTTTCCATAGCCGGCTCTGAGAGATACTGTTTCATTTAACTTGCCAAAGACAAATCTCTTTTGGCTGTCAATAAATGGATTTGTACTGGTAACTTTTATTTCTTTCAGATGTTTGATAATGGATAAATCTGCTTCAAATATTTTTTTATTAAAAGCATCTTTTCTTTTTCCATACCTGTAATTAACGCCAAATCCGTTTGAATTGAACATCATCCCGAAGGTGTTCTCATTTTTAATAAAAATTTTATCTGTTTCCGCAATTTCACCCTGCGAAAATAAAAAGCTACAAATCAGCAATAATATTATGGTTAATAAATAATTTTTCATAAATTTTTGTAAATATACAAAAAGCTGATATAAAATCAATGAACTTGTTAGCTAATAAAGAATACTATTAAATGTAGTTATAAATTAAAAAAGAGAAGTATTTCGATGCAAATACGAAAAATCAAGCCGAATGGAATCCCAATGGAATTATTTTATACTTCCTGAATGACCGTAGGCAGGACATTTTTCTTTTGTTTTACAAGCAGAAAATGATACAGCTAATACAATTGCTATGACAAGCAGGATAATAATTTTTCTCATTTTGATTTTCTTTATGTTTTTGCAAAACTAATGAATTTTATAAAAATTTAAACTAAAATTTAATATAATTTTAGTCCTATATATAATTATTAACACTTAATTCAATGTTGTTAATTTATTTTATTACAATTATTTAAACTATTATAACAATTGACAATTGTTAATAACTTTTTTAGATTTTCGAATACTTAAAAACCAAAAGTGCAGATGAATTATCTGCACTTTTTGATAAATCAACCTCAAAAAGATTATTATTGAAGCGCTATTCTCTCGATCTTTACAATATTATTATTATTAAACTTCACTAAGTAAATACCTTTGGGAAATGCAGATAAATCAATCTTTTTGTTTATTCTGCCTGTAGTATTTTCTACCTGCTCTTTTATCAATTCCTTACCCTCGATATTCAGAATTGTAATTTCACCATCTTTTAATCCAAGGAGTGAGATATTAATCATTCCCTTTGTGGGATTCGGATACATTGAAATAACTATATTCTGATTAATATTAGCGGCGCTATTGCAAACATCTATTAAAATTGCAACTGAATCAACAGTTTCACAATTACCATTACTTACAGTTACATAATATGTAAACAACCCTATACCGGCAGATGTATCAACTGTAATTGTTTGTGTTGTCCACGTATTTACTCCATCGCTCCATAAATAACTTGCGCCCGGATTACCTGCATCTAATATTAACGAATCGCCTTGTTCGTAACAGATTGTATCACCTGTAAGATTAACTACTGGGGTCAGATTTACTGTCACAGTACCACTTTGACCTACAAGGGCTGTACATCCATTATTATCTGTAACAGACACCATAGTATATGTAGTAGTTTGTATCGGATATACCCACATTGTACTTGGGCTTGTTAGATTGCTGAACGTTGTTTGCCCGCTTCCATCATCGCCAACAAATGACCAGGGTGAAGCGCCGGTAAAGGAAACAGTCAGTTCAGTACTGTCGCCGCTACATATGGTAGATGCTCCGCTAATCTGAATCGTACCTGTAGGAAGCGCATTTACGGATACAGTAACCGCATCTGTGCCTGTACATCCGTTGGGGTCGGTTACAACAACGGAATAAATATCTGCAGTATGTACTGTCAGCGTCTGATCTGTTGATGCATCACTCCACAGATAGGTGGAACCTGAATTGCCGGCATCAAGTGTTGCTGAATCGCCGGCACAGAACACAATGTTTGAACCAAGATTAACAACAGGTAAAGGATTTACAATAACTGTGGCACCCTGGTTAATCTGAGCAGTACAACCGGTTGCATCAGTAACAGATACTATTGTATAAGTAGTTGTTAAATCCGGATTTACATTAAAAATAAACTGTGCAGGAATACCGATAAAAGTCTGTTGTCCCGAACCATCATCTCCAACAAACGACCATGGC
Source organism: Bacteroidia bacterium (assembly GCA_016212695.1). GTDB lineage: Bacteria > Bacteroidota > Bacteroidia > Bacteroidales > GWF2-35-48 > GWF2-35-48. The sequence continues at coordinate 2,708 of JACREX010000156.1, read as the reverse complement.
GCAACACCAGTGAATGACAGGGTTATTTCGGTAGTATCTCCAATACATATTGCTGTTGGCCCGGTTATTTGTGTCGAACCTGTAGGTAATGGATTTTCTGTAACATCCACACTTGCTGATATTCCTGTACCGCAAGCATCAGTAACTGTTACATCATAAGTTCCTGCCGTTACATCTATTGTTTGCGTTGTTTCATTATTAGACCACAAATAGGAGTCATAAACGCCTGCGTCTAAGGTTGTGGTTGAACCCGCACAATAGGTTAACGTGCCTGTTATTACCGGGGTCGGAGTTGTAATTTCTGTTACAACAACACTTGCCGATGTTCCGGTGCAACCGTTGCTATCAGTAACTGTTACATCATAAGTCCCTGCTGTTACAGTTATCATTTGTGTTGTTTCAGATGTTGACCAGCTATACGATGAATAACTTCCTGCATCCAAGTCGGTACTTGAACCCTGGCAATAGCTTAATATTCCGGATATTGATGGTGTCGGATTAACAATTTCTACTACAGTTACCTCCGGAGAAGTCCCGGTACAACCATTGCCGTCGGTTACCTGAATTGAATAAGTTCCGGCTGTTACTGTAATAGTCTGTGTCGTTTCTGTTGTTGACCATAGATAAGATGTATAAACTCCGGCATTCAACGTAGTGTTTGAACCGGCACAATAGCTTAATGTTGCTGTTATAAATGGAGTCGGAAGTGCATTTTCGGTAATAGTAACACTTGCCGATGTTCCGGTACCGCAAGCATCAGTAACTGTTACATCATAAGTTCCTGCTGTTACATCTATTGTTTGTGTCGTTGCATTATTAGACCATATATAAGATGTATATACTCCTGCATCTAAGGTTGTGTTTGAACCTGCGCAATAACTCAATGTACCTGTTATTACCGGTGTTGGATTATTTACGGTTACCTCTATTGCATCGGTATTTGTACAACCATTTGCGTCTGTTCCTGTTACTGCATAAGTAGTGGTTGTCAATGCTGTAAAAGGCGTTCCATCTGTAATACCATTATCCCAAGCATAAGTTAATGCTCCGCTTCCTGATAAGGTTACGGATGTTCCACTGCAAACTGTCTGGTCAATTCCTGCATCTACGGTTGGAAGTGCATTTACCGTTAATACCTGACTAACATTAGTTACACCATCCCAGAAACCGCCTCCTCCAACATTATATCCTCCATAAGAATAAATAGCGGTATATTCAAAACGACTTGCATAATAATATACGCCGGCGGGCAAATTCAAATCTGCCTTATATTCGTCGTTGTTTCCAGCATCTATATTATAAGTTGCAAGGACCCAATTAATCCATGTACTTGGGTCGGTATTAGTACTATTATAACCTATCCATGCAGTGATACCCGCGCCTTGTCCTGCGGGTTCTGTTACTCCCAATTCATAAACCTGTGCATAAACAGTGTAAACTGTTCCATTACATACTGCTGCTGATGTTGGCCACTGAAGGTTACACCAATCAACCTGAGAACAAGAATTTACTGTAATTAGAACAGCATCGGTATTTGTACATCCGACTGCATCTGTTCCTGTTACTGCATAAGTAGTGGTTGTCAATGCTGTAAAAGGCGTTCCATCTGTAATACCATTATCCCAAGCATAAGTTAATGCTCCGCTTCCTGATAATGTTACGGATGTTCCTTCACAAACTGTCTGGTCAATTCCTGCACTAACTGTTGGTAATGCATTTTCTATTACATTTATGCTTGCCGATGTCCCCGTACAATTGTCAGTTACTGTTACATTGATTGGGTTGTCTGCTACCGTGGCATAGATGGTTTGTGTTGTTGCTCCGGTTGACCATTGATATAATGTATAAGCTCCTACGCTTAGTGTTGCGGTTGAACCGGCACAATAACTTAGTGTGCCTGTGATTACCGGTGTCGGAAGTGCATTTTCAACTACATTTACACTTGCCGATGTTCCTGTGCAACCGTTTGCGTCGGTTACCTGCACGGTTACCGGATTATCAGCAATGGTTGCGGCGATGGTTTGTGTGGTTGCAGTTGTTGACCATACATAAGATGTATAAACTCCTGCATCCAATGTGGTGTTTGAACCTGCGCAATAAGTTAAAGTACCTGTTATTGCCGGGGTCGGTAAGGTGTTTACGGTTACTGCTGTGGCTACTGATGCTGCGCTTTGACATCCGTTTGCATCGCTTACCTGAACAGTATAACTTCCTGCTGTGGTAACATTTATGCTTGCTGTAGTTGCTGCATTTGACCATAAGTAACTTGTGCCTGCGCTTGAGGTTAAGGTTACGCTACCGCCGGCGCAGAAGGTTGTTGGGCCGCCGGCTGTAATCGTTGGGGTTGCCGGAAGCGCATTTTCAACTACATTCACACCTGCCGATGTTCCTGTGCAACCGTTTGCGTCTGTTACCTGTACCGTTATCGGATTGTTGGCAATGGTGGCAGCGATGGTTTGCGTGGTTGCAGTTGTTGACCATAGATAGGATGTATAGACTCCTGCATCCAAGGTTGTATTTGAACCTGCGCAATAACTCAGCGTACCTGTTATTGACGGGGTCGGAAGCGCATTTTCAATTACATTCACACTTGCCGATGTTCCTGTGCAACCGTTTGCGTCGGTTACCTGCACGGTTACCGGATTATCAGCAATGGTTGCGGCGATGGTTTGTGTGGTTGCAGTTGTTGACCATACATAAGATGTATA
>JACREX010000154.1 GCA_016212695.1 Bacteroidia bacterium | reverse complement strand
ATCCTTAATCTTTTGTTCTACAATATATGACATAGTAATATAAATTAATAACTATAATTTGGATACAAAATTATTTATTATCATAATTTTAACAAATAAAATTTTACATAGTTATTAACAAATTGATGTTAATTTAGGTTTTGGAAATACAAAGGGTTTGGGAAATATTTTAATTGAAGATTGAAGATTAACGATTAACGATATTCGATATACGAAGTGATAAAAATCTGCAATCTGCAATCGTTGTTCTTCAATCGTTAATCATTATGGGATTTATGTTGTTTTGTTATTTTCTATTTTAGGTTGCAGTCAGAGACTACGTTGAACGGGGCAGTATAGTTTAGTACAACTTGTACTAAAAACGGGATACCTGCCTACCGGACAGGCAGGCCTTGCCTGCGGCAGGAAACAGTACATTTTTTAAGCCCCAAATTCCAAGCCTCAAATTCCAAATTCCAAGTAGGAAAGTACAAATCTCTTGGGGCTTGGGACTTGAAATTTGGGACTTGGGTCTTTTATAACCTCTGAATGATTATTTCACAATGGTAACTTTCTTGGTAATTGTTCGGCTGCCATTCGTGATGTTTATAAAATAGAAACCGGCTTCTTTACCGGATAGATCCAACTGGATAATATCATTGGAAACAGTTTTCATTTGCTTTGAAACAACGGGCTGTCCGATCATATTATAAATAACAACGGATAGATTTTCATCTTCGATTTTCCCTAACTTGATATTTACGAAATTCTTTGCAGGAACAGGGAAAACAGTGATATTGCCATTGCTTATATCAGTTGTGTTTTTTATTCCGATCATAACGGAAGGATCCCATTTATAAATTCCGCCGTCAACAGAATTGGTATTAAAACCACCGGCCCATCCTGTGTTTTCATCAAGGAATGCCACGGCGGTATACTGCACCGATCCAGTATCAATATTGATCCATGATGCGCCATCGTCGAGACTATAGGAAGATCCGTAGTTAGGTCCTGACGACACGTCAACCCACATGGCTGATGTGCCCGGAACATAAGCAAAATCAGGCATTTTAACATAATAACCTGTCGGGTTATATGTTGTCCATGTAGCGCCGCCGTCTATAGTCTTTTTCACAGGATACGGCGAAGCAGAACCGATAGCAAATCCTGCATTCGCATCTTTAAAAGCCAAATTTATTTGAACATTTGTTCCCATATTTAAACTTGAAACCGTCCAGGTATGTCCTTTGTCGGTTGATTTAAAAACACGGCCCTGTACAGAAGTGCCCCCCGTACCAAACCAGATATTATCACCCGCAGCATCGTAGAAATCAACAATGGCTGCCTCACCGCTGACCGCATTCGGGATATTAGCGCCCGGAACAATCGTCCATGAATTTCCGCCATTGCTTGTGGTGTAAATTACAAATTCAGTTCCGTTGGGATCGCCCACGCATACTCCTTCATTTGCATTAAAAAAATGAATAAAGTCGAGCCAGCTTGCGCTGAAATCAGGCGAATTGGCTGTTGACCAAGTGGCGCCTCCATCTGTTGTTTTTACTACCATTCCGCCATTGGCAGTGGTTGGGAACATGGCTGCAAAAGCTACGGTGGAGCTAAAAGCAAAAATATTTGCCGCACCATATGAGGTGGAATTGGTAAAGGTGATATTTCCGGGAGTCCAGGTAGTGCCGCCATTAATAGTTTTTGTAAATTCTCTTATGTAGCCCGATGGATTAACGCCGTCATACGCTTTGGCCCAAACGGTATTCTGATCTACAATAAAAATCTGGTCTATACCTCTCGACGCTGCGCTGAAAGCTGTATTTTGCTTGATCCATGCGGAGGGTGCGCCTCCCACGTTTACATAATGTTCCATGGTTTTTGTATCCGATCCGTTGGCATTGCTCACTGTCAGTGTAATTATTTTATAACCGTTCACGGCGAATGTAACATCAGGAGGATTCTGAGCATTGGATGTAGAGGGAGTGCCGCCCTGGAATGTCCACGACCAGGTAGTAGGGCTGTTTAACGACTGATCAGTGAAAGTTACAGGAGTACTTACAGGCGGTGTTGTGGTGCTGGCAGCAAAATTAGCAATGGGTACATTAGCTGCCAGTGGCCTGATACGAATAACAATCACATTATTATAATTAAAGTCGTTCCCAGACGGATTCAAACTTGTAAGATAAAAATAACCGTCGGAAAATCCGGACCATCCCCAGTTGAAATGATATTTATTGGTTGTAGAATTGTATCCGTCGCAAACAAAAGCATGGCCTGCCGTAGCATTGTCATCACCCGCATAAAAAACCGGCCTGGTTGCATCAAGTTCAGTCTTTATAAGGGTTGTCCAGTCTGCATTATTGGTAAAGAATGCCCTGTATTTACATTCAGCGGTTGGCTGATATCTGAAATAATTGACATAGGCGCCCGGCACAGCCGTTGGTGAAGCTCCTGATCCATTGGGATCATAGTCCATATCTACGGATACTCCGCAATGGAACATCAGGGTAGCTATTGCAGTATTTGAACTGTATATACTATTTGGCATAGATGTCCAGTTGTAAGTGGTTGCGCCAAAATTAGCGGTTTGTACGCCATATTCCGGATGCGAGTAAGGAGTATAGGAATGAGAGCCATTGCCGGTAGTAGGGTAATTCCATTTTTTCATGATCTGTGCCATTGCAGTGGCAACACATCCTGTAACCGAACCGCCTGGGCATAATGCATTGTAATAGGGCGACTGGTCCCATGTTGTAGTGCAAAAGGGGCCAATTATTGCCTGCGCATCTTTTTCAAAATTCTCATTATTTATTTTATTCCATTCCGCTAAGGTTTCAGTATTATCAAGCCTTGAGTCCACAATATGTTTGATATCTTTGCTATATGTATCAAACCATTCCCTGGCATTCTGCGGAATATTGTTTTTGTCAAACGGGCTGTCGTCTGAATAGCCAAGAACAGGCATTACAGCATCATCGGCGGCAATCATGACAAAACCGCCTGCATTGAAAATAAATGTATAGTAGGTTGTTAAACCCATATACTTTGTTTCAAACTGATCTTTAACAGAAAAATCACTTGTTCTGGCCGATGCGCAATGCATATACCATTTGGAAGCTATTGCTTTTGCATACTCCATAGAAACGGGTTTTGCAAAAAGCGATATGCCGCTCAAAGCAAGCAAACTAATAAAGAGGAATTTTTTAAACATACATTTTAAATTTTAGAAATAATTTAACATCAGAAGCCATATTTGCAAATTTAAGAATATTTAGAATATGGCAAAATTAAATTTTAATTTCCGATACTTACCTTGATTATTTTCTGCGTATATATTTTATTCTTTGTTGTTGCTTTTAAAATGTAAGTACCCTGAGGCAGGTTTTTAATATCTTCAAACATGAATTTATTGTAAGAGTTACTGTTGAAATTATAAATTTTTGAATAGACGCAAACACCCATCAGGCTGAGTATTTCAAAAGTTACTTTCTGGCTGTCGGGAGAGTAAAATTCGATAGTGAGTTTATTTGTAAACGGGTTCGGGTAGGTTCTTGTGAGGCTTTCAATTTTGCTGGTGATTTGATGAAGTATTTGGCTTGCCATCCCGAAGTTTGGAATTCCGTAACCCTTTTCAAAATCCGGAGTTAGGTATTGGCTGGAGCTTTGTTCAATAGCATGTTTGATCTGAACATTTGTATATTGCGGATACGCCTGCCACAGACAAGCGGACAGACCTGAAATCAAAGGCGCGGAGAACGAAGTGCCGTTGCCCTCATAAACATTGCCGTCTGATCCGACATATGTGGTATTTCTTCCCATGGCTACAACATTAGGTTTTAATCCGCCATCTGAGGCCGGGCCTACTGAACTGAAACCTGCCAGAACCCCAAGACTGTCTATGGCTCCGCAGGTCAAAGCGCTGTCGGCATCGCCCGGAGTGGTGATATAATGCCATGCAGCGCTACCGGCATTCCCTGCAGAAACGACTACAAGGATACCCTTGCTGCTTGCAATGTTTACACCGATTGAAATTCTTGTAGTTTGCCCGTCCATGTCTGCATATGTATGATTTTGCGTTGAGTCGGTGAATGTGGTATAACCCAGCGACGTATTGATTACATCCGTTCCGGCGCTGTCGGCAAATTCAGCGGCAGCCACCCAGTTATCTTCTTCAATCAGGTATTCGGTGGCGCCATCTTCTGAACGCAGAAGCCAGAAATCTGCCCCGGGGGCAGAACCCACAATTTGCCCGGGAATGTTCCCGGCTATTATTGAAAGAACATTCATGCCGTGATTATGCGTGTTTTGAAATACATTATTTCCCGGGTTTACAAAATCAAAGGTGCCGAGTATGCGGTTGTTTTGCCAGAGGCTGTCGAAAGCGGTGATAATATTTGCATTATTGAAACCGGCATCAATCACGCTGATGATCATACCATGCCCCTGGTATCCCTGGTTGTGAAGTTCCTGCCCGTTGAGCTGGTGTATTTGATTGTATGCGCCTCCGTAATCGAGGATATCGTTGGTTTTGCTATGGTTTTTACTAACGATTGCAGGATTTGAAAAAAGAGAAAACTTGTTGTAATCCGTTTCCGATGTATTCATATTTTTTGTATCCGCCATTTTTTGTATTTGAGATACAAAGGGTAAATGACTGATGGTATCCAATACCGACTGGTTGGTGGTGAAAATAGTTACCGCATTAAACCATTTGGATTGTGTGAGAACAGTAGCGCCTAAGGTTTGTATCGTAGCAACATAGGATGGATTTACAGGCAGGTCATTTTCAACAATGGGGATGTTCTGGTTTAACCTGCGTTGAATCGCCCTTTGTGAAAGGAATTGCTGAGGGTTGGAAATGGAGTATGGAGAATTATTTTTATCAGTAAACTGCACAAAATATTTATCAGGCGCTGTTTGTGAAGAAGCAAAATAAGTAAAAAGTAAAAAGCAGAAAGTTAAAAGCGATGCATTGAACTTGCTGAAATGTGAGAACGGTAATATTATTTTGCGGTTCATAATATTTTTTTTAAGTGTTAATGTTAATCATTTTTAACATGTATAATTCATAAACTTCGCTCTATGCTCTGCAAGCGATACTATGTTTCGACTACGCTCAACATGACCGTCAGTGTGAGCGAAGTCGAACACAAGGTCAAGGGCTTTCATTAAGTTTATGAATTAATGAGGTTAAAGTACTTTTAAAAATCAATAACCAATAAAACTACAGATATTTTTATTCATTTCCGTATGTCAATATATCCTGATAATACAATTCTGCAACTTTAATGCGTTGCTCGATAGGAATAGTGCTTGAAGTATAGGCCGATGAAATATCAATAATTTGTTTTGACACAAGCCCTATATTTTTAGCATACTTCTCTATTGAATAATATTTTTCAATAGCGTTCAGTTTGTCTTCCTGCGTCACTGTCATAACTTCATTAAATGCATTCTGAATAATTGTATCCTGTGTGTCGAGCGATGTGATTTTGTAATCCTGTTCATCCAGCGTGTTAAATATATTTCCATTCCAGGTTTTATTCAATTCTACAGGGAACCGGATTTTTACATATCGTATATTCTCTTCGACTTTCTGCGCAGAATTGTCGGCAATACATTCGAACCATACATCTTTGATCTCCCACGAATAGCCGCTTCCGGGACGTGTGTATCGTTCGACCCGGTAATTCGTTCTGTTGGAATTATCAAGAAATACCGTATCTATGATTTCTTTCAGTTGATACCTTGATGTATCGTGTCTTCCGAAGTTTTCATTAATATCAATATACATGACATTATAGATGATCCATCTTTTAAGTTTTAGCGGGAAGTAGCTGTAATCAACCGCCGCATAGTTATCATTCGCTTTTTTACAGCCTGAAAAAGTAACCAGCAGAAGAAGCAATATCAGAGTATTTAATAATTTTATGAATGCAGTAATGTTAGTAGAGCAACCAGGATTATGAATTATTTTCACAATATTTATCATCCCTTCTTTAGAATGTGTTTTCAATAATTCCGCCTCCCACCACATCGCTGCCTTCATAAAAAACAGCGGATTGACCGGGTGTGACAGCTGTTACAGTTTCCTGAAATTCAACTTTTATTTTATCTTCAAAGATACTGATTTTTCCTTTATAACCCTGATTTCTGAAACGTATTTTTATATTCGCTTCAAAATTTTGCGGAAGGGTTTCATACTTCATCAGCCTGAATTTACTGATAAACATTACTTTTGTTCCGAGTTCATCTTTTGTTCCCAGAACCACTGTATTTGTTTCAGGAATTATTTCTTTTACGTACAGGGGATACCCAACCGCCACGTCGAGGCCTTTTCTTTGCCCGATTGTATAAAAGGGATACCCGTTATGTGTCCCGAGAATTTTTCCCTGCGAATCTATAAAATTACCCTGTGATATTTTTTTTGTAAAATCAGGGATGTTGTTTCTTAGAAAATGCCTGTAATCATTTTCCGGTATAAAGCATATTTCCTGGCTTTCCCGTTTTTTCGCAAGTGTTTCGTATCCCTTCTCTTTTGCCATTTTCCGGATATCGGATTTATACATTTTTCCTAAAGGAAGCAGGGTTCGTTTTAAGTATTCCTGTGGCAGGTCCCATAAAAAATATGATTGGTCTTTGGTTTCATCACTCCCTTTTGAAATATAGAAACGATGGCCGTTTTGAAGCGCCTGCGCATAATGTCCTGTAGCAACATATTCGCAGTTTAATTTATCGGCCTGTGCGAGCATGATCTCCCATTTGATATGCGGATTGCAAACCACGCAAGGGTTGGGGGTGCGGCCGTTCAGGTATTCATGAATGAAATCGGCAATCACAACGCTTTTAAATTTTTCGCGGGCATCAATGATATAATGCGGAATGTTTAGACCATCTGCCAGTTTTTTTGCATCGAAAACAGATTCAACCGTGCAGCATCCTTTTTCTTTAGACAGGCAACTTTCGGAGATCGAATCCCATGTGCGGATAGTAATGCCTGAAACATCATAGCCTTCTTCCTGCAACAGTATGGCAGTCATAGAACTGTCTATACCGCCGCTCATTCCTAATAAAACCGTTTCTTTCTTTACAGACATTATTACGCAATGGTTTTATAAATTGATAGTACACTGACCTGCCTACCGCAGCTACCGTGTGGACACATCTTTTTCAATTTGTTTAGCTAATATCCAACCCTTATAAATCAAATCGAACTTGTCTAATCCCCTTTTTAATGTGATAGGGCCAGGTGGTCTTTGTTTCGTATATCCCTT
>JACREX010000155.1 GCA_016212695.1 Bacteroidia bacterium | reverse complement strand
GCTACTGCGACAATCTGCAACGGACAATCTTATAGTTTTGGAGGAACAAACTACACTACTGCCGGAATATATCCTCACACATTTACATCAGTCTCAGGCTGCGATTCCATTGTAACGCTCACTCTGAATGTAAATCCGACCTACAACAACACTGCTACTGCGACAATCTGCAACGGACAATCTTATAGTTTTGGAGGAACAAACTACACTACTGCCGGAATATATCCTCACACATTTACATCAGTCTCAGGCTGCGATTCCATTGTAACGCTCACTCTGAATGTTAATCCGACATATAACAATACTGCTACTGCGACAATCTGCAACGGACAATCTTATAGTTTTGGAGGAACAAACTACACCACTGCCGGAACATATCCTCACACATTTACATCAGTCTCAGGCTGCGATTCCATTGTAACGCTCACTCTGAATGTAAATCCGACTTATAACAATACTGCTGCTGCGACAATCTGCAACGGACAATCTTATAGTTTTGGAGGAACAAACTACACTACTGCAGGAACATACCCTCACACATTTACATCTGTCTCAGGCTGCGACTCTGTGGTAACGCTCACGCTGAATGTAAATCCTGTTTATTCAATCAGTGAATCTGTGGCAATTTGTTCCGGCGACAGCATTTTAATTGGCGGAATGTATCAAACAACAGCAGGAACTTATAATGATACATTAACCACGGTGAATGGTTGCGATAGCGTTATTATTACTCAGCTTACCGTGAACCCTCTGCCGGTTGCTTATGCAGGAGCAGACACATCCATTTGCAACGGTCAATCAATTACATTAACGGCTACCGGCGGTACAAGTTATACATGGAGCAATGGAATAAACAATCCTGTCAATCCTGTTAATCCTGTCCAAACAACCTCTTATCACGTTACAGTTACCGATATTAATAATTGTTCGGCGCAAGACAGTGTTTTAATTACCGTGAATTCTTTGTCAGTTGCCCCAACCGGAATAACGCCTTCACAAAATCCGATATGCTCAGGTACTCCTGTCAGTTTATCTGTAAATGGCGGCTCGTTAGGCACAGGCGCATCTTATGTGTGGTACAATGGAAGCTGCGGAACATCTCAAATTGGTACAGGTAGCAGTATTAATATTACTGCCACTGCTACTGCCACTTATTTTGTGAGAGCCGAAGGAGTCTGCAATAGCACTAATTGTGCTAATGTAACCATTAATGTAAACACAAATTTACCTGTCAGTGTAAGCATTTCAACGCCTCAAACAAGTATCTGCGAAGGTGCATCGGTAACTTTTACAGCTATCCCTGTTAATGGAGGCGCAACTCCTGCGTATCAATGGAACATTAACGGAGTTGCTGTTACAGGCGCAACAAACAGATTCTATATTTACAACATCAACTTTAACAAACAATGCTGTAATTTCCTGCATTCTAACATCAGGCGAAACATGTGCTACCGGAAATCCTGCCACTTCAAATACAATAAATATGCAGATAACGCCTACAGTAACACCTTCTGTCAGTATTAACTCGAACCCACCTTTCCCTGTGTGTCTTGGCGCATCTGTAACATTCCATACAACGCCTGTAAACGGCGGAATCAATCCCACAATGCAATGGTTTGTAAACAATAATTATGTTGTAAGCGGCGACAATTTTACGCCGACAAATATTATCAACAACGACCAGGTTTATTGTGTCCTCACTTCCACTCTTGCTTGTGTTTCAAGCAGCACAGCGCAATCAAATACGCTACTTGTAATATTCAATCCTTTGCCTGTTTTATCAGCAACACAGCAGGCAGAAAGCTGTCACGGCGCAGGCGATGCCTCAATAAATCTGAATATTACACAGGGAACGCCGCCTTACACTTTTCACTGGGACTACCCCTCTGATAATGGCACTGTCACTACAGCCACTGCTGCGAACCTGCATTCAGGAACATATAACGTAACGGTCTCAGATAGCAAGTTGTGCAGCGCAGATACCTCAATATTTATTTCACCGGAAGGCAGCGGTTGTTTATTTATCCCAACCGTGTTTTCACCGAACAGCGATGGCAATAATGATGTACTTCTTGTAAGAGGCAGTAATATAAAATCTCTATCATTGAGAATTTACGACCGATGGGGCAACAAGGTATTTGAAGCAAACAATCAAAACAATGGCTGGGACGGCACATATAACGGAACGCCCCTCAATGCCGCAGTATTTGTTTACTACCTCAAAGCCGAATTGCAAAACGGCAGCATCACCGAACAACAGGGAAATATCACATTACTAAAATAGCACCGGAGCGGAATATTGGTAGAAAAATGAGCAAAAAAGAAAAAATATTACTCGTAATTTTCATCATCACCGGTGTTTTGGTAATAGTAATAAATGAATGTTACGACAAGAGTAAGATGAAATCAAAAAAAACAGGAATTAAAACAGAAATGGTGAAACGATGAATTAGAAATCAAAAATTAATAATTGGCACATTACATAAAATAAAATACTATGAAAAATATTAAACTGGTTCCAACCTGTCATGGTGAGCTTGCCTGCACTGAGCACAGTCGAAGTGTCGAACCACGTCATTGCGAGGCACAGCCTGCCCCGAATTCATTTCGGGGAAGCAATCTTCTCAACCCACTACACCATTCACTGATTACCGATTACCGAATACTGATTACTGATTACCGTTCACTGATTACCGCCACTGCTTACTGTTTACTGCTTACTGCCTACTGCTACTGCCTACTGCCTGCTGCCGCTTTTTCACAAGACCTTCACTTTTCCCAATACTGCGCAAGCCCCTTAACCATGAACCCCGCGTTAGCAGGAACATTTAACGGTGATATAAGGGGTATTTTATCTTACAGAGACCAGTGGAACAAATTAGACAACGCCTATAAAACCTATGCGTTTAATTGTGATGCCCAAATATATAAACAGAGAACAAATACAGGTTTTCTTGGTGGCGGCATTTCATTTTTTTACGATTTGGCAGGCGCATCAGGCTTGGCAACTACATTAGCCAATATTTCAGTTTCGTATCATCTCAAATTCAATAAAGAAAATTTATTTACGGTAGGCTTGCAGGGTGGAATTTTGCAACAAAAAATCAATGATTCCCATTTCCAGTGGGACAGCCAGTACGATGGGTATAATTACAACCCTACACTTGCCTCTAACGAAAACATAAATAAAAATGGCTATATCGTACCCGATATTTCTTTAGGTGGTGTTTGGAATTATCGTTCAAAAAGAGTAAAAGACCTGAACGATAATAATGGCTTTAAATCTGAATTGGGCTTAGCCGTTTTTCATGTAACCAAGCCGGAATACAGTTTTTATAATTCAACAAAAGATAATATTAATGCAAGATTTGTTGCTCATGGAAATGCTGCAATAGGCATTAATACGGTAATAGCGTTTGTTCCTTCATTCGTTTATATGAAGCAGGGAGAATCTACTGAAATGATATTAGGTTCTGCCGTTAGATTAATGACCAAAGAAGCATCAACAGCAAAAGGCATTATCCGCGAAGGTGCATTATCTCTTGGTGGTTACTATCGATTTAAAGATGCTTTTATTGCTTCCATTTTATTTGAATCAAAAAATTTCTCAATCGGGTTCAGTTACGATATTAACACCTCAGACTTAAAACTCGCCACAAATAAAAACGGCGGTCCGGAAGTTACTTTACGATATACAACGCCCAGCCCATTCAGTTACAGAAGAAAAGGGAATAGTTTGTTGTAACACTTTATAACTTTCAAACTTTAAGTACTTTATAAACTCCTTACGCCTTACGCTGTACTGAGCTTGCCCGCAGTGAGCCTGTCGAACTTGTCGAAGTATACCTCATACCTCATACCATATTCCCCCTATACTGTATACCTTTATTTCCAAACGTGGTCAAACCACAACCACGATGAGTGGCGTTGCACCAACGGTGTTCACGCACAATGTGGCTCATGCTCACGCATAGTATAAGTACAGGTTATTAACAGGTTTATTCAATTATCTTAAGCTCGGTTCTCCGGTTCTTTGCTTTGCCCTCAGTCGTGGTATTCTGGGCAACCGGTTGCATATCGGCATAGCCTTTGAACCGCAGCCTCCCGCTGCTGATGGAATTGTTCACAAGATAGTCGTAAACTGCTTTGGCCCGGTTTTCGGATAACTTTTTATTAAGGTCTTTCGACCCGGTGTTATCTGTGTGTCCGCTTAATTCGATCTTCACCGTGTTGTTTTCTTTCATAAACCCGATGATCTTGTTAAGCTCCACCTTTGATTCATTCTTGAGCACATATGAATTGGTTTCAAAGAAAATATTATTCAGAATAATTTTGTCGCCCACCTTAATGGCCTGGAGCGGAATATCTATCTGGTATGGTTTTGAAGAATTCGCCCGGTTTTTCAAAGAAAAATTTTCAGAATAAAACAGGTAACCTTTTTTAGAAACATTCAGGGCATAGTTCCGGTTCGTGGGCAATGACACTAAAAATTCGCCGGTTCCGCTATTGGAAACAGCCTCCATCTCAATATCGGTAGTTTCAAGGTCTATAAGTTCAAACTTTGCCTCGATACCTGCTTTGGTGGCTGCATCAAACACTTTTCCTTTGACATAGGTTACGGGAATAGGCCGCGCTTCCTTGTATAGTTCAAATTCATAAAGGTCCATCCCCCCATAGGTATCATCCCTCTTTGAAGAGAAATAGGCTTTATCGCCGGTGGCATTAACAATCAGACTGGTTTCTTCCTGCGAAGAATTAATGGGATATCCTAAATTCATAGGTTCAGTCCATGCGCCCTTTTCGTCCGTCTGGCTCATGAAAAGATCCAGCCCGCCCATTCCTATCCATCCGTCTGAAGCAAAATACAGGGTGGTATTATCCGGGTGAATAAAGGGCGACATTTCTGTGGCAGAGGTATTGATCTGCGGCCCGATATTTATTGGGTTCGTCCATTTTCCGGTAACATCAAGGGAGCTTTTCCATATATCCAGTTCGCCGTATCCGCCGGGCCTGTCGCTGGCAAAATAAAGCGTTTTTCCATCCGAGGAAATCGAGGGCTGCGATTCCCATGATTCTGTATTGATGGGAGAGCCAATGTTAATCGGTTTGCTCCATGTATCGCCTACTCTCTTTGAATAAAAAATATCACAACCGCCATATCCGCCGCTTTTCTCACAGGCTGTATAATAAAGTGTCTGACCATCGGCAGAAACAGACTGTGCCCCTTCATTGTTCGGGGTATTAATTTCATCTCCTATGGTTTCCCGAATCTGCCATTTCCCATCCGTTTTCCTGCACACAAAAAAATCTTCATTGAATTTATTTTTTGAATTCGGGCTCACATTTTCACGCGGAAGACGAACCGTAATAACTAATGTCTGCTCATCGGCAGTTAATGCAGGCAGATACTCGTCATATGCGGAATTTACATTGGGCCCGAGATTTTTGGGAATAAACGGTACGGGATTTTTTATGGTATTGATCCTGAAATCGCAACGCTTAATTTCAAATTCTGCGACTTCTTTTGATCCGGGTTTTATATATTGAAACGTAAGGTACTTAGTATAACTGGCTTTGGCATCCTCGTATTTCTGCAAATAAAACTGCACGGAACCAAGGAGAACATAACTCAGCGGATATGCATCGCCATTGATTTTTATAGCTTTCAGATACAAGCTTAATGTTTCTTCGTATTTTCCGTCGCGTCCTAAAAGTTCTCCCAAAAGCATATAGGCTTCCATAAATGTTGTATCGATTTTTATCGCATTGGTTATATCTATTTTGGCAGCATATAAATTATCGGCGCTATACGCTCTTTCAGCCCTTTCATAAAGATTGACCGCTTCTTTGATCTTTGATGTATAATTTGTTTGCTGGGCGAATGAAACCGAATACATTAATACTATTAAAAAAATTGCCGATACCTTTTTCATAGTTTAAAATTTCTTCGAATTACAAAATTCCCCTGCGATACTTCAACTCCGCTCACTATGACAACTGTCAGTCACTCTGAGCCGCCGCCCTGAACTTGTCGAAGGGTAGACTGATTGTATATTTACAAAAATTTAATGAATTAATAAACTTAGGTCTTTTTCGTAAAAGTAAGAATAAATTTTACAAATTAAAATTCCCTTGTATCTTTAACGAAATTTTCGATTCCGGTATGAAAAATCCATTTAATAAAGAAGTATATCTTGAACGGCGTCATGCCAAAGATTTTGGCGTGAGAGGCGATTTTTTCAGAGATCAGACCGCTATCATCCACTCCATGCCCTTCCGCAGGTTAAAGCACAAAACGCAGGTATTTTTCGATCCGGAAAACGACCATGTGTGCACACGCATCGAACACGTGCTGCATGTGGCAACCATAGCCGCCACGATATGCAAAGGCCTGAATGCATTCGGATGGGACATGGATATCGATATGGCATATGCCATCGGCCTGGGCCACGATCTTGGGCATACTCCATTCGGCCATGCCGGCGAGAGCGCTTTGCAAAAAAAACTTGGCGACAAATTCTGTTTCATGCACGAACTGAACAGTTACAGAATTGTTGAATATTTATCAAATCACGGAAAAGGTTTAAACCTTACCTTCGGAGTGAAAGACGGGATCATTTGCCATAATGGAGAGAAAGATGACAAATACCTTAAGCCCGCCGATAAGCCCAATGACCTTGACAGTATTAAAAATCGCTGCTGCATGCCCAGTTCCTACGAAGGCTGCGTTATGAGGTTCTCGGATAAAATCGCATATCTCGGAAGGGATATTGAAGATGCACTGATAGCAGAGTTTATCAAAAAAGAGGATATACCGGAAGATGTGAGAAAAGAACTCGGAAGCACAAACGGAGAAATAATCAATACCTTAGTGGCAGATATGATCGTGTACTCTGCCGATAAAGAGGTCATCGGTTTCTCTGATGAAAAATTTGAACTCATGACAAAACTTAAAAAATTCAACTACACGCATATTTATAACCATCCTGAATTAGAACGGTACAACAGATTCTGCCACCAGATCATCAGCAATCTTTTTGATCATTTTTCGGAACTTCATGATAAACTCAAAAACGATTTTAAAAAATACGATGAATCTCCGATAAAGACAGAAAGGGCGTTTGGCCATTATGCGGAATCCATGCATCCGTTTTATGAGAACGAAAAAGCAGACACTGCGCGAATTGTTACCGATTATATTGCGGGCATGACCGATTATTATGCGCTTGAAAGCATGAAGCAGATCACTATTCCAGCCCCCATTGCATTCAGGCGGTAGATAAATTTTTAATTTTTAAAAATTTCATGTAGGTTTGCATATTGATGTGCTGATACTAAAAATAAGGTAAAAATACATATGGTAATCGGTGTTCGGTTCCGCCTACGGCGGACAGTAATCGGTAGTTTTTTCCTGCATACCGAATACTGATTACTGATTACTGATTACCAAATGTAAAATGAATAAATTAAAAACAGGGCAACGCTTATAAAACAAAAGAATGATCCACTCAAAAAATATCCTGTTCCTGTTATTCCTTACATTCTTCACTTTCATCAGCGCATATTCCCAGGATGAAATCAAGGTGAAAATCTCGGGCAAAAAATCCACAATTGACGGAAAGCAATTTTACATACACACCGTAAAAAAAGGTGAAACCCTTTATGCCATCAGCAAAGCGTATAATGTGCCGCAGAAAGATATTGTAATGGAAAACCCGGATGCCATTGACCTGAAACCCGACATGGCTCTCAAAATCCCGGTTGTGGATGATAAAGACAAATTTACTTACCATACCATTGAGAAAGGGCAGACGCTCTATTCCATTTCAAAAAAATACAATACCGGTATCAGCGAGATACAGAAGCATAATCCTGCCATTGAGAACGGGCTTAAGGTAGGAATGATTTTGAAAATTCCGAATAAAGTTAAAACCGAAACAAAGACCGAAGAGAAACCAGATACTAAACAAACGGAAAAAAAGAAAGAAGAGAAGAAGATAGTTGCAGAAATAAAAAGTGAAAATACTGACATATATATAACCCATACAGTTGAAAAAGGTCAAACTGTTTTTGGTTTGCTGAAAAAATATAATATCAGCGAAAGCCAGTTGAAAGAAGCAAATCCTGAGCTACAGGGCAGAGGACTGAGAGAAGGCGATGTTCTGAATATCCCAAAAACAAAAACCGAAACCGACAAACAAACAACCGAAAAAACAGAGAAAGAAACTCCGGAAAAAAAATCGGATACATCAAAAAAAGAAAAACCTCAGATAACCAATACGGCTTGCGAAGGATTCGATTACAAAGCATATGGAAAATCTTTTAAAATTGCATTGCTGGCTCCTTTCAATGTTGCACAAAACAGAGGTTATGTTTTAAAAGGGAAAAAGAAAGACGAGGAGCCTCCGGTATACCCGAAATCACTTAAATTCATAGAGTTTTACCAGGGTATGCTAATGGCTGCCGATTCGCTGAAAAAAGCGGGGTTATCTATCGATCTGTTTGTGTATGATACGGAGAAAGACTCGGCAAAAATTGCCGCTATCACCCGAAAAAAAGAATTTGAAGATATTGACCTTATCATCGGGCCTTTCTACAGTTCGAGCCTTAAACACTTTTCCGATTTTGCAAAAAACAATAACGTACCCATTGTTTCGCCTTTGTCGCAGAACGAAGATTTTTTAACCGGCAATCCATATGCATTCCATGTGAATTCATCAATTTTAATTCAGATAACTGAGGCGGCCAATCACTTTTCCAATTCAAAAGACATTAACTATATAACCATCAACTCCGGGAAAAAAGACGACTCTTTGCTTACCCAGCATTTCAGAAAAAAACTATTCGAATATTATAATGTAAAATTTAAAACAGACTCTTTAAAATATAAAGAAGTTGTTTACAGAGAAGTGGGATTTAAGGGTGTCCAGGACTTGTTAGACAAAGAAACCGATAATGTGATTTTTATTCCGGCAGTTGGAGAAACTTTTGTTGCCAATATTCTCAACAAACTCAACACCCTTGAAACCAAGTTCCCGGTTTATGTTTTGGGAATGCCCGGCTGGGCCACAGAAGATAATATAGAAAACGACTATCTTTTCAATCTTCAGTACACCACATTTTCATCCATGTATATTGATTACAAAAATCCCAATGTCGTTACTTTCTTATCTAATTACAGGAGTATTTATTCTACCGAACCCACCAAATACAGTTTCCATGGATTCGATATCTTAGTTTATTTTTTAAATGCTCTGAAAACATATGGTAAAAATTTTCCCGGCTGCATTGCCGATGATACAAAAATTAACAGGACAGGGCTGCAGACTGAATTTAATTTTAAAAAGCTGAACGAAAACAGCGGCTTTGAAAATTACAAAACCTACATTATTCAGTACGATAAAGAATTCAATATTATTAATGCATCGGCGCCTAAGAAAGAATAATTATTCAGTTATTCAATGTACTAATGTGCTAATTACGTTTTATGTTTTATTGCCTTCCTTTACCACAATACCTGTCTATGCACACCTTTTTTAGCAATTTTATATCCTGTAAACATAGTATGTAAATCTATTTAACCCCCATTTAAAAGTTTTATTTCCACTATTGTTTCTGTGTCTTTTCTTTCCTGAAATTCTTATAAAGTTTATACGCATAATAAACTGAAACAAGGAAGAGGACAAGAAGCACAGCAATATCGATCCATGAACGGTACTTCCATTTCACAATAGAGTCCCAGTTATCTTGCAATTTGTATCCTACAAAAGCGAGAAAAGAATTCCAGATTCCGGCGCCAATAATGGTATAGATGATAAATTTAATCAGCCTCATCCTGGCTATGCCGGCAGGGATTGAAATCAGGTGCCTGATAACCGGAATAAAACGGCAGATGAAGATGGTGATATCGCCCCTTTTTTTAAAAAATTTCTCTGAAGCGTCAAGGGCTTTCTTATCAAGAAGCAAATACTTTCCAAAACGCTCTACCAGCGGCCTGCCACCCAATGCTCCTATATAATAAGATATTAAAGACCCGATAATACTTCCAAGCGTGCTGAAAAAGATAACCCCGGTAAAAGTAAAAGTCCCCCTGGCTATTAAAAACCCGGCCGGAGGCATAACCGCTTCACTGGGCACCGGCGCAACCATACTCTCCAAGGCCATTAATATCATAACGCTCCAGTATCCGGCAGCCTCAAAAAAGCGCAATATATTTTCAATTAAAAACTCGGTAAATCCCATGTTAAAAAATTAAATCAATTGGAAATAATGTTACTTCCACTTTTTATAAATTTTTTCCGGGAGGAACTGAAAGAATGTATCACCGCGCAAACCAAGCCTGATGGTTTCTGTAGAGACGACTTCGTTGGTGGCAATATTACCCAGGTTGACATTCGCGCCAAGCAGTTTTACAAACCATACTGCCTGCGATTTTAAAGGAGCCTCCCAGATAATGTTCTCGGGTTTCACCTTTGATGCAATTTTATGGATCAGTTTATCATCAGCCCCGCCGCTGGATTTATAGATGCCCACATTGCCGCTCTCCCTTGCTTCAGCAATCACTTTGAACGATCCGGCAGACAATTCCGTTTTCATCATCCTCACCCACTTTTCGGGAGCCAGTGTAACCGATGCATCTTTTGATCCCACCTCGGAAAGAACCATGTAATTCTTAGATAACTTACGGATAAGTTCGCACTTTGTATCATGCGACATTTGGATAGAGCCGTCGGAAATCTCGATGGTCTCCACCTTATATTTATCAACGAAGCGCAGGTAATCATCCAATTTGTTGCGTATGATAAATGCTTCGAATAAAGTGCCGCCAAAATACGGTTTGATATTTCCCTGTTTATAAACCTTGATTTTTTCAGTTAATTTATCGCATAAAAGAGAGGTTCCAAAACCGAATTTAATAAAATCCGTAAACGTTCCTGACGATTCCACAAAATTCTCTGCTTCCTGCAGGCTCAGGCCTTTATCCATCACCATGGTGATTCCCGATTGCCTCTGCTTTTTGGTTCTTTCCGGAATATGTGGAATATTTACATTTAACATAAGGGCGTTTTTTTAAATTTTTCTATCAGTTCTACAATCTCTTTATCATTTTTTGCATCCGGCGCAACCTTAAAAAAATCTTCCGCAAGTTCCGCATCCTGATCGCATGCTTTTTCCAGATAGCTGAATGCGGATGGCCTGTCTTCCAACAACAGGGAATATGCTGCAAGACGGAAATTCACAAGGGGGCTTTCTACGACCTCCGGGTACGAAACATTCAAAATGTCCCGCGCTTCCACCAGGTTATTAAGGCTGAATTCAAAATCAGAATAGCAAACGAGTATCTCTTCATCGCCGGGCCCGAATTCAACAGCCTTGGCATAGGCTTCTTTTGCTTTTTTGGTATTATTCAATCTGGCATATGTATTTGCCATCAGCAGCCAGTATTCGGGGTTATCGTTCTCAATCTCCAGGGCACGTTTTGCGCATTGGATGCTTTTCATATAATTTTCGCGCTGAAATTCAACATACCCGATTCCAAGCCATGCATCCGAAAAACTTTCGTCAAGCGATAAGGTCTTCTGATAATATTCAAGAGAAGTATCAAATTTTTCCAGCTTTTCATAACACTCGCCTATGTAATAATAGGCAATAATATTGTCGTTGTCAATGGGAATAAATTCATGATACACCTCTATCGCTTTTTCATATTCGCCTTTATTGGCAAGCGAATTCGCCTTATTAAAATAAGCCGAAGAAAATTTGCCGTCTATGGCAATGGCAAAATCAAAAGCCTCGATCGCCTTATCATATTGTTCAAGGATATTATAAATCACACCCAGGTTGTACCACACATTTTCAGAATACGGATCTTCGTCTAAGTACTTCTGAAAATAGCTGATACTTTTTTCGTAATTGCCCATCCTTTCGTAGCAATATGCCATTTCATAAAGTATCACTTCGTTGTTCACATCAGCTTCCAGCGCCTGCTCCAGGTACCGGAGGGCAAGCTTGAATTTTCCGGCATTTTCGAGGGATATGGAAATTGAAAAAAGCAGGTCGGTTTTCTCATTGTATGCCAGCGAAAGGGCATGCTCAAAATTGCGCACTGCATCTTTTTCCTGATCCAGCATAATGTAAATTATTCCCTTGAGCATATACACGTCAAGATTAGCGCCCTCAATACGTTCCATCTTTTTCAGCAGGTTCAGGGCTTCGGTTTTTTTTCCGGTATTCATCAGCACATGGGCTTTTTTCAGTTGTATTTCTACAGATGCCGGATGCTGGCCCGATGCAATATCAATAGCCCGGAGCGCACTGCTGTGCCTGTTGCTCTCTATATAAAAATCAATGATATGTTCAAATTCATCCACATCAAAAAAATACCGGGTATTTTTCCGAATCATATCTTCATAACGGGATATAATCTTCCTGCACGCATCTTCACTTTTTAACCAATCTCTGTTATTATCCATCCTTAAAAATTTAAGCCTGCAAAGTAATCAAATTTTATTGACACCGGCTGCATTAAATAAAAATAATCTGATAAATTATTAACACCACGAATTGAATTATCTGAGAGCCTAACATTTTATATCATACTTCTGACAGACTTTGTTGCATAGATATTATACATAAAACAAACGAATGTTATGTATCCATTTGAATATATTTAAAAAAATTTTTAATGCTGTTTTTATCAATATTGCTGAATTTTTTATTGTAATTTTGTCAACCCGGCGGACCCAAGTGACAGGGATGTAATTAGCGATGAAAAAGGAAACTGAATGAAGCCTGGAAATAAAAGAGCATGAAGCAGTATCTTAAACATAAGATATTTAAAATAATTTCAGAAATCGTCACCTCTGAGAACCAGCGTGCATTTGTGATCGGCGGGTTTGTCCGTGATATTTTTCTGAAACGGCCGTCGAAAGATATTGATATTGTTACTGAAGGAAGCGGAATTGAGCTGGCAAAAAAAGTAGCCGTTAAAATTGGTAAGAAAACTTCCGTTACAGTATTTAAGAACTTTGGCACGGCTATGCTCCGGTATGGCGAATGGGAGGTTGAATTTGTCGGCGCACGCAAAGAATCGTACAACAGGAATTCGCGCAAACCCATTGTCGAAAACGGGACTCTTGAAGATGATCAGAACCGGAGAGACTTTTCGATTAATACGCTGGCAATAAGTCTTAACAAAAAGAGCTTTGGAGAACTGGCAGATCCCTTCGGCGGGTTAAAGGATATTGAGCAAAAAATTATCCGCACACCTTCAAATCCGGATATCACCTTTTCCGACGATCCGCTTCGTATGATGCGGGCTATCCGCTTTGCCTGCCGGTTGCATTTTAATATTGATAATACAACTTTTGCAGCCATTCCCAGAAATAAGGAACGGATAAAAATTATTTCTGCCGAGAGAATAATTGATGAACTCAATAAAATTATTCTTTCAGAAACTCCATCGCAGGGATTCGTTCTTCTCGACAAATCCGGACTCCTGCCCCTGGTTTTTCCGGAACTCGACAAGCTGAAAGGCGTTGAAAATTCCGGAGGGAAGGGACACAAAGATAATTTCTTTCATACGATTCAGGTTCTCGATAATATCAGCCGGAACTCGGATGATCTCTGGCTTCGCTGGGCGGCGCTTCTCCATGATATTGCCAAGCCGCATACCAAACGCTTTTCCGGAGAAACCGGATGGACTTTTTACGGGCATGATGCGGTTGGCGCAAAAATGGTTCCTGATATTTTCAGAAAATTAAAACTGCCCCTGAATGAAAACATGAAATATGTTCAGAAATTAGTAATGCTGCATCTGCGCCCGATTGC
Source organism: Bacteroidia bacterium (assembly GCA_016212695.1). Taxonomy (GTDB): domain Bacteria; phylum Bacteroidota; class Bacteroidia; order Bacteroidales; family GWF2-35-48; genus GWF2-35-48. Next base: position 9,017 of record JACREX010000155.1, on the reverse strand, counting down.
ATTGGTGTCTGATGAAGTCTCCGATTCTGCGGTAAGACGTCTCCTTTTCGAAGCCGGTGATGCTATTGACGACCTGATGTTGCTGAGCGAAGCTGATATTACTTCCAAAAATGAAGAAAAGATTAAACTGTTTTTGAAAAATTTCAACTATGTAAGAGAAAAACTGAAGGAAATAGAAGAGAAAGATGCGATTCGAAATTTTCAGCCCCCCGTATCAGGAGAAGAAATAATGCAGGCTTTTAATTTGCCTCCCTGCAAAATGGTTGGCGACATTAAAAATGCGATCAAAGATGCGATCCTTGACGGCGTGATAAGAAACAATCCTGAAGAAGCATATTTGTTCATGTTAAAGAAGGCAAAAGAATTGGGGCTTAATAAAACAGAATAAGTTTTCCTAACTATCGCAATACTATCTTGCATCCAGTAGTTCTATTTCGAATATCAATGTCGAAAACGGAGGCACAGGCCCTTTTTGTTCAAAGCCATAAGCAAGTTTTGACGGAATAATCAATGTGGCGGTCCCGCCTTTTTTCATTTTCAAAACGCCTTCTTCAAGACCCGGTATCGCCTGCCGTGTGCCAAGTTTAAATTCAAACGGCTGATTTCTTTCTAAGGATGAATCAAAAACTTTTCCATCCACAAACGACCCGGTATAATGTATTTTTACGGTCATCCCATGTTCGGCTTTTCTACCTGTTCCTGCTTTGGTTTCTATATAATATAACCCGCTTCCCTCCGGCTTCTGTTTAATATTTGCGTTTTTTAAATATTGTTCCAGCAATTTATATTCTTCCGCTTCGCTGGCGTGATTCAGGGAGCGGACTTCGTTTTCCAGATCGCTCGTTTTTAAAATTTTAACTAACTTAATATCAAAAATAATTTTATCGCCCTGCCTGATAAATAATGGCGCTTCCGTCTTTTTTGTTTTTTCATAAAAATTCACGGCGTCAATAACAAACCGGGCGCTGTCGCCCACATGCATCATCCCGAATGCATCTTCAATGCATCCGCCTTCGTGCGAAGCGGGTTTCATCCTCATTCTGAAAGAGCCGGATAGTTCGGCTGTACTGAACAGAATGGAATCTTTACCTGTTTTATAAATCATTTTTAATACCAAGATGTCGTCATTCACAGGTTTTGCCGCATCTTTATTTTCGATAAAGAATTTATACCTCAGCCCGGATTTGTCTGTTTTAAAATCCTCATGAATACACGAAAAGAGAAAAATCCATATAAATAAAAACCCAATAAAAATCTTTTTCATCACAAGTACTTTTTAATATTCGATACGCAAAAATATACAAATTTGTTTATGTGTTATGTCTTATAAAAAAATGCGGTCACGCTGAGCAGAGCGTCGCACAGAGCTTACCGAAGTGTCTAAGCGTGAACCGTAAGCAAAATGTCTATTTTTCGACTCCGCTCAAAATGACATTTTGCGTCATTATAGATTTAACTTGACTTTGGTTTATTTTATGCTGCTTTTTATACTCAATACCTCGACCCTGAAAATAACGGTTGTGTAAGGAGGAATAATCCCGGTTGAAGAACCCTTTTGTCCGAAAGCAAGTTTTGACGGCATTATCAGGATTGCTTTTTCACCTTCCCTCATCATGCCAATCCCTTCTTCAAGCCCTTTCACCACCTGCATTTCTTTTCCATATAATAATTCAAAGGGCATATTCCGTTCTTTGGTGGAATCAAAATATTTCCCGTTCAGATATTGGCCTTCATAATGCACGATTACCAAGTCTCCGTTCTTAACCTGTGCGCCATTAGTCTTTATTGTTTTGATACAGTATAATCCGGATCGGGCAGGCTGTATGCTGATATCTTTTTCTTTTATAAAATGTCTTAAAATTGTTTTTTCATATTCTTCAAGATCCTTGATCCATGAAAGGAACTCTTCCTTTTCTTTTAAAAAATCGGCTCTCGATTGAATATTCAATAGTTTTACATTAATCCTGATATTGCTTTTTGAATTGAAAAAACTTGGCAGGGGGGCTTTTATAGTTTTTCTGAAAAATTTGTACGCATTGATAATAAAGCCGGCGCTGTCGTCTACAGACATCATGGCAAAACACTCGTCAACAGAGCCCGGGTAATCCGGAAGAGTGGTCTGAAATTTTCTTCTCCCTGAGAAAAAAACGGAATCTTGTTTAATGGTACGATATTCAATATCTACGGTTATATAATCTGTAGGCTTGGGCTTCTGTGTACCCTCGCCGAATTTGTGGATCTTATAATAAATACCGCTGACTGTTTTGGTATAGCCCGGGAAAATATTATTTTCACAACCCGTGATTATAATAATCGCAAAAAACACAAGACAAAGCAGGGTATTAATCCGTACATCGAAACATGTACATGATATGTTAATCCGATATTTTGACCAGTTCCACATCATACACAATTATTGACCGGGGAGGAATTTTATCTTCGTCGCCGAGCAATCCGTGCGCCATATACGGGGGTAAAATAAAATGCGCTTTAGAGCCTTCTTTCATCAGCAGTATTCCTTCTTCCAGTCCTGATTCCACACCGCCCTGGCTGATAAGAAATGTTTTTTGTCCAAGCGAGTCCGACGAATAACACGGCGTGCCATCGAGAAGCCAAACCTTAAAATTAATCGTTGCGTTTTTTCCTTTTTCTGCGGGTTTTCCCCGGCCCTTTTGATATATTTCGTAAAACAAACCGGCGCCGCTCATTTCCATATTCCAGTTATGCCTTTTGATATATCCGCGAATAGCTTCCTCGTCTTTCTTTACAAGGGCTTTATTCACATGAACTAATTTCTCTCCGTATTTTTGTTTGAATTCTTTTTCCGAAAGGTTTTCTTTTTCTTTCTGGGCGCAGGAAAAAACAGCAACAACTAAGAGGACTGTGGCTATTGTGTATAATATCAGCTTTTGCATGATTATTTCCAATCTTTTGCGTATCCGGGCAGCAGGTCTAAAAATTGTTTTATGGTTTCCTGCAGCGGCAGTTCGCTTTTCCCGCCGGCTGCATTAAGGTGTCCGCCTCCTTTAAAATGTTTTTGTGAAAATGTATTTACAGCAAATTTTCCCCGCGAACGGAACGATATCTTCACATGATCCTTTTTTTCAATAAAAATTGCAGAAACTCTTATATCCTTGATGGAAAGAGGAAAATTTACAAGCCCCTCGTCGTCGCCGGTTATGAAATTATATTTTTTTAGTTCCTCTTTGGTAAGCCAGATGTAAGCTGTTTTATATTGTTTCAAAACCACCATTTTTTCATTCAGGCAATAACCCAAAAGCCTCATGCGGTTTTCCGAATAAGTATCATAAACTTTATAATGTACGTCATCTTTATCAACCCCGTATTTCAATAACTCCGATACGACCCTGAACGTTTCGGGGCTTGACGAGCTATATGCGAAAGAACCGGTATCGGTCATGATTCCGGCAAACAGGCATGTGGCGACTTGTGTATCAATATATTTTTTCGCACCGATGGCACAAATAAAATTGTAAATTATTTCAGCAGTAGAGCTTGCTTCGGTGGTGGAGATAACATAATCTGCCGGAAGCTGCGGATACGGGTGATGATCTATCAGGACGGTTATTTTTTTAACTTTTTTAAAATCGCTTTCCATTTGCGAAAGCCTTCCCGTATCATTGAAATCAACACAAAAAACCAGATCGCAGTCATTCAGCGCCTGCCTTACTTTTTCTTTATATGAATTATATTTTATGATTTCTTTATTAAAAGGCATCCATTGCAAAAATTCCGGATATCCGTTCGGGGTAACAACCGTTGCGTCATGCCCCATATTTTTTAAAAAAATATATAAGCCCAAAGCAGAACCAATGGCATCTCCATCCGGGTTTTTATGCGTAGTAATAAATATCTTTTTGGGGACTGATAATATTTTTTTCACCCCTTTAAATACTTTATCAGAAATAGAATGTAATGGCTTCATCCGTTTGCAAATTTTCAAAGATAAACATTAATCCAATCTGAATATTGTATAATTTATAATATTTTGTATATTGCCAAAGGTTTTTGGGTTCTCTTAATTCAATAAATATGGCAGGAAAAATTACATTTTCGATTATCAAACCATGTGCGGTTCAGATGGGATACATTGTTCCTATTTTAGACAAATGCCACGAAGCAGGCTTCAGGATTTCAGCTATGAAACTTATGCAAATGACGAAAAAACAGGCGGCTGATTTTTATAAGGAGCATGAAGGGAAACCTTTTTACGACAGCCTGGTTGACTTTATGTCGTCAGACCGGGTAGTTGCAATTATATTTGAAAAAGAAAATGCGGTTGAAGATTACAGAAAATTAATCGGCGCTACCGATCCGGCAGAAGCGGCTCCCGGAACCATCAGGAACCTGTTTGCCGAATCAAAACAGAGAAATGCGGTTCATGGCTCAGACAGCGACGGGAGCGCACAGCGTGAAGCAGATTTCTTCTTCTCTAAGATGGAAAGGTATTAGGCATCTATCTTTGCGTAGCTTGCGTTTTTCTCGATAAATTCTCTCCGGGGAGGCACTTCGTCGCCCATCAGCATGGAAAAAATTCGATCGGCCTCAATGGCATTATCAATGGTAACCTGCCGCAATGTGCGCATTTCGGGGCTCATGGTGGTAGTCCATAGTTGTTCTGCATTCATCTCGCCAAGACCTTTGTAGCGCTGCACATGCACGCCGCTGTCTTTACCGCCGCCCAGTTCCTCAACCGCCCTGATACGATCTTCTTCCGTCCAGCAATATTGTTCGTTTTTACCTTTCTTCACAAGATAAAGCGGTGGCGTTGCAATATAGAGATATCCCTGTTCAATCACAGGTTTCATATAGCGGAAAAAGAACGTCATGATAAGCGTTGTAATGTGCGAACCGTCAACATCGGCATCGGTCATGATCACCACCTTATGATATCTTATTTTTTGAAGATTCACTTCTTTGCTGTCGTCTTCCGTTCCTATAGTTACCCCAAGGGCGGTATAAATATTTTTAATTTCTTCGCTGTCGAAGATCTTGTGCTGCATTGCTTTTTCAACATTCAGGATTTTTCCCCGTAACGGGAGGATGGCCTGAAATTTTCGGTCGCGTCCCTGTTTGGCAGTGCCTCCTGCAGAATCGCCCTCAACAAGGTATATCTCGCACAACGAAGGATCTCTTTCCGAACAATCCGCCAGTTTGCCCGGCAACCCGGCGCCGCCAAGAATCGCCTTACGCTGCACAAGTTCGCGGGCTTTGCGGGCTGCATGACGCGCTGTTGCAGCCAGGATAACCTTCTGAACAATGGCTCTTGCATCTTTTGGATGCTCTTCAAGATAATTTTTTAAAAGTACGCTTACCGCCTGATCAACCACGAGGCTAATCTCCGAATTGCCAAGCTTGGTCTTTGTCTGGCCCTCGAATTGCGGCTTAGCAACTTTAACAGAAATCACGGCTGTCAATCCTTCGCGGAAATCGTCGCCATTGATATCGAATTTAAGTTTTTCCAGCATCCCCGATTTGTCGGCATATTCTTTTAATGTTCTGGTAAGGCCCCGCCTGAAACCTGTAAGATGCGTACCCCCTTCGATTGTATTGATATTATTTACATATGAATGCACATTTTCCGTGAACGAGGTATTATATTGCATGGCAATCTCAACCGGCACTTCATTCTTGTCCGTTTCAATATAAATGATTTCGTCAATGAGCTTTTCACGCGTGTCGTCTAAAAATTCAACAAACTCAACAAGGCCTCTTTCAGAATAAAAAGATTGCGTCAGGTAATTTCCCTGCTCGTCTTTTACTCTTTTATCCGTTAAGACTAAGTTAATTTTCTTGTTTAAAAAAGCAAGCTCGCGGAGGCGTGAAGAAAGGAGATCGAATTTATATTCTTTTGTAATGAAAATGGAATCATCCGGCACAAAGGTAATGATTGTGCCTGTCTTATCAGATTCTCCAATGGTACGAACGCTGTACAACGGTTTTCCGTATGAAAATTCCTGTTCAAATATTTTTCCATCCCTGTGCACTTCTGCTCTCAGATGTTTTGATAATGCATTTACGCATGAAACGCCAACGCCATGAAGGCCGCCGGAAACCTTATAGGAATCTTTATTGAATTTTCCGCCGGCATGAAGTACGGTCATCACAACCTCCAGCGCAGACCTTCCTTCTTTTTCCATAATGTCTGTGGGTATTCCCCTGCCATTATCACCCACCGTAATGGATCCGTCTTCATTAATAAAAACATGAATATTGCTGCAATATCCGGCAAGAGCTTCGTCAATGGAATTGTCAACCACTTCGATAACAAGGTGGTGCAAGCCTTTTACGCTGATATCGCCGATGTACATGGCGGGCATTTTTCTAACCGCTTCCAGCCCTTCCAGCACCTGGATGCTGTCTGCCGAGTAATCCGAACCGTTCGTTTTTGCCGTAACCTCCTGAGTTAAAAGCTCATCCTTTTCAATATCATTCATTATTCCAAAAATTAAATTGATACTATATTCCCTTCGTGATAATTTCTCCACAAAAATTAACGTAACTTTTTAAACGTTAATGGGTTGGATTTAGTATTATTAATACAAATATAATATATTTTATTGATTTCAACACTTTATGCAGTCAGCATTTGACGATAGTTATCAACATATAATCAACAATTGATTGTTAATTATATCCATAAAGAAAACCCTGTGTTTTCGGGCTATTCGCAATATATATTTTTTAAATATTAATCAGGTAAATTATCCCGAAAATCATTGCACGTAAATATACCGGCATTTGTAACATAGGAACTTTAAGTTATTTTTGCATGAATCAAAAATTCATTCCCGATGAAAAATATTTTATTTCTATTGCTTATTTTTACTGTGTTCTACGGATATTCACAAGACACAAAAACGAAATCCCGGAAAGAGCAGATACAAGACAAATTAGTTCTTGTGGTTCCCTTCAATCCTATACTTTACAACAACGAGGCTTCTAAAGAAATGATTGAGCAAACCGGGTATAAATACAAACAGGTACAAAATTTTCTTCGAATGGAGCTTGATAAAAACCTGCTTAAAGCCATTGCAGACTCCTGCAGATCCAAGGGTTTACTCGAGAGCTATACGACCGGCGGCGGAGACGATCTTGAACGGATCTACGCAGTTTCCGATTATTTTTTATCGGATGCCATGAGCTACAACCCGGAGAATAAGCCCCTTTTCGGGAAAAGTAACGTAGCTGCCGATAAAGACATGGATGAGAAAAAAGAAAAGAAAAAAAAGAAAGAAGAAACCGCTGAGAAAAACACAAAGGGAGAAGTGTACAGCGAAGTAAAAAATAACCCTGATAAATTTCTAAATATAAAATTCCGTGAAAAAGATTTCCTTAAAAATTTCTCTAAAAAAGACAATGTTGACTTTTTTCTTTTTATCAATCAGTTTGAAATCAAAGGAGATTATTCTGATCCCTATAAAGTGGGGAACCTCTCATATGCAAGGGAAATTAAAATTCATTTTTCCGTTTTTAATCACAACGGAAAATATCTTTACGGAAGCTATGCCACAATTGAATTCCCGGCAACCGTGAATGATCCGCAGAAAGTCGCTGATTCTTATTTTTTGAAACTGGCGCGGGAGATCGTTAAGAATATTCCTTATTGAAAGCTATTACCGCAGCAGGGTGACGTTTCCTTTCTTTTCGAATATTTCACCGTTAAAGCAGGTTACTTTAAGATGGTAAATAAAAACAGCGGAACCCAGTTCTTTCCCCTTATAAGTCCCGTCCCAGCCGGTTGTAACAACTGTAGATACAAAAACCAAATCTCCCAGGCGGTCGTAAATGGCAAAATAAATTTCATCTGCCATGTTTGTATAAACATATAAAATATCATTGTTTCCATCATTATTGGGCGTAAACGCATTGGGGACGTAAATGTAGGGTTCTGCACAAAAGACATCCTTTACATAAATGGTAACAGTATCAGTGTTCATGCACCCGGTATAATCCGTAAGCCATACCTGGTAAAACGTGGTATACTGGGGCGTTGCAACAGGGTTTTGTAAACTCGGATTATCAAGATAGAGAACGGGCTCCCATTCATAGAAACCATTGTTTGTTCCAATGGCATGAAGAGTTGTTGATTGCCCGCTGTAAATAACAATATCATCTGCTGTTGCATGAACTGCCGGGGCATAACCCAGGGTATCAATATAAAATTGCAGGTACATCAGACAGCCATTGTTATCGGAAACGGTGACTGCATATTGGCCGGAACACAGCGAGGCTCTTAAAGTATCTGTTGAGCCGTCATTCCATATTATCTGATAGGGTATTATTCCCCCCTGGATATTTAAATATATGGTTCCGTCGCATGAATTTGTACAGGAAGCAGACGTCTCTTTTACTACAGCAACCAGTAGCGGCGGGTTGGGAACAATGATTTCAGTTGAATCTGAACAATTATGAGAATCAGTAACGGTTACCTGGTAAAAACCGGAAACTACCGTATCAATGGTCTGTGTTGTTTCCTGAGTATTCCATAAAATCGTATAAGGCGGAAATCCGTTCGAGATCACAACCGTAAGCGAAGTGGTATCATCATGGCAATTTATAAGTTGCGAAAGAGTGATGGTGGGATTAATCGCTTCAGGTTCGTTAACATAAAAAGTATTTATTTTTATACAATTTTCACCGTCTGTAACCGTAACTGTATAATCCCCGGTACAAAGCCCGCTTATCGTTTGTGTTGTATTTCCGTTGTTCCATACAAATGTAAAGGGTGGTTCACCGCCGGTTACAAAAGCAGTCAACGATCCATCGCTATAGCCATGGCACGAAACCGGCATAGAATCATTCACGGATATTGTCATATCTGCTGAATCGACAACAAGGCCGTGAGATACGACAAAGACAATGTAATTAAATAACTTGGTTATTTCGTAATTAAGTTTTATCTTTGCAATATGAAAGATGAAAAATTAATATCAGAACGAAACAAAATATTATCACCCTTTTTAGATGAAAAATCACGAAGGCTTTTATGTGCT
>JACREX010000152.1 GCA_016212695.1 Bacteroidia bacterium | reverse complement strand
GCCGAACTATAACTACAATACAACAGTACAATTAAATGCCACACCGAACACCGGATACAGTTTTGTTAATTGGACAGGAGATTTAACAGGTGCAATAAATCCCACATCAATTAATATGAATGCAAATAAATCGGTGACTGCAAATTTTGCAATCAATATTTACACTCTAACAGTTATTGCAGTTAACGGAACCGTCACAAAATCACCCAATCAACCAACGTACACATACGGCATAACAGTTCAACTAACAGCAACACCGAGCACGGGTTATGGTTTTGTAGGGTGGAGCGGAGATTTAACCGGCTCTGCAAATCCTGTAACAATTACGATGGATGCAAATAAAAATATCACCGCTAATTTTACACTTAATCCGCCAACGATAAGCGGCTTTACACCCGCAAACGGACCAATAGGTACAACTGTTACAATAACAGGAACAAGCTTTATAAGTGTAACCTCAGTAAAATTCAACGGAACAATTGCAAGCTATACAGTAAATTCATCAACACAAATAACGGCAACAGTCCCAACAGGTGCAACCACAGGATCGATCACCGTGACGAATACTGCCGGTACAGCAACAAGTTCAACAACATTCAAGGTCGGTTATATACTAACAATCCAGATAGCCGGAAGCGGAACGGTTACAAAAAATCCGAATTATGTAAGTTACACACCCGGAACCACCGTAACATTAACGGCAAAGCCGACACTTATTGAAGCGTTAAAGATTGTTCCCAATACACCAGAGCCAATATCGTGGAAGTTCGATCATTGGGAAATAGATTTAACCGGAACACAGAATCCGAAATCAATAATCATGAGCGGTAATAAAACAGTCAAGGCGGTGTTTGTGCCTGTGTATTGAGCTAAGAGCAAAGAGGATGGAGTATTTTTTACTTTTTATTTTTTTGCGCCGAAGGGGTCCTGCGGACTAGCGGAAATTTTTAATTGAAGAAGGCAAGTTATGGTTAGAATTAAAAAGATTATAAAGATTGGAATGATAGATTAGGTAAAGGTTAATTG
>JACREX010000007.1 GCA_016212695.1 Bacteroidia bacterium | reverse complement strand
TTAGTGCGGTCAGGAGACCGCTATTTCAGGCGGCGCAGTTATAAACTACGCCGGGCGGGGGGTCGTGTATTGATTAGTGATTAGTGATTTTAGATTTACGATTTATGATTTTATGCAAAGATAACGAATTTATTAATTGATTATGATTTTCCCTCTGAATATTTTTTCGCCTGTTACTTCTATTATATAAAATCCATTGAGCAAATTACCTTTTTCAAGTTCTATTTTGTTATTTTTAATATTGTCAATAGTTCTAACTATTTTGCCTGTAACATCTGAAATTTTCAGTTTATATAAAGAATTGTCAGGATTTGTAAATTCAACAGTTGTTTTATTGTTGAAAGGATTGGGAAATACAGATAATTTTGGACTTGAAATATCTTCTAATAATAGAGAATTACCCAGAGCGCCGCAGGTATCAACATAGTCGCCGCCTGTCCATTTGGCGATGTTATTAACGGTATCGCCATCAATAGTGGTACCGCAACCAATATATAAAGTATCTCTAAAAAATACCAAAGAAGACACAGCGTTATCAAAAGTACCTTCTAAAGCACACCATTGAGAGCCATTCCATTTTGCAATACACATCGCAGGGACACTACCAGCATATAAATAAGCACCACCAACATATAACTCATTATTTTTTATTTTCATATCGTTAACAGAGCCCGAAATACCACCGCCTACATCTTTCCATTGAGAACCATTCCACCGTTGTATATTATTACCATAATTCCCTGCTGCCTGACTAAACATACCGGCGACATATAGTTCATTTTGATATACCTGCATACACCCTATGCCTGTCATACCACCCTGCATAGCGTTACCAACATTCACCCAATTAGTCCCGTCATACTTGGCAATACTATTAATGTCATTGCCATTATAAAAGCTACCACCTACGTATAATTCGTTATTATAAAACGCAATACTTCTAACGATATTTAAATTCGGTGGATCAAGTAAGGGGAACGAATGAACATCTGACCATTGGGTGCCATTCCATTTTGCAAGACCATGAGCTACAATAGCGCCAACAGTATCAAATGTTCCCATTACATATAAGTCGTTATTTATAACTTGAAAATTCCAGACAGGGCCATTTACGCCAGTACCAACCGAATCCCATGTAGCGCCATTCCATTTGGCCAGAAATTTAATAGGTTTGTTATCTGCCTTAAAAAACATACCTCCTGCATAAATTTCGCCATTGTATTTTGTTATAGACAAGGTGGGATTTGGCTGGGCACCTGGGTAAAGCCATGAGGAGCAATCCCAATCAAAACCGCAACCT
>JACREX010000153.1 GCA_016212695.1 Bacteroidia bacterium | reverse complement strand
TTCTGCGAATACCCTTAATTGCAAGCAACGCAAGGAACTTCGGAGATTTTTGATTTATGAAAATTTTTAGTGTCTGTAATTTTACCTCTTGAACTGCTCTGTTTTTTCAAAAAAAAGCTAAATTAGAAATTTAGGTATAATTAAAACTGGATAATACATAATAGTAATCGGTGATCGGTTTCGCCTGCGGCGATCAGTATTCGGTAGTTTCTTACTTGACTGATGACTGACGATTGAAGATTGACGGCTGATGACCGACGACTGCCTACCGCTTACCGCTTACCGATTACTCCGTAAACAACCCGGTATCTTTTTCAAGACTTTTTTCATAGATTTCATCTGATAAAAGGTTATTCCCAGATGATGCCTCCACGGCAAGCTCGTCGCAGCGTTCATTTTCTCTGTTATCGGCATGTCCTTTTACCCAGATAAATTTAATATGGTGTTTTGAGTAGATTTCTAAAAACCGTTTCCACAAATCCGGATTTTTCTTTTTCTTAAAACCCTTTCTGCTCCATTCAAAAACCCAACCCTGCTCCACCGCATCTACCACATACCTGGAGTCGGAATAAATTGTAACCTCGCTGCCCTCATGTTTTAATGTTTCGAGTGCAACAATAACAGAAAGCAATTCCATGCGGTTGTTCGTGGTAAGCCGATAACCCTGCGAAAGTTCTTTCCTGTGCGATCCGGATATCAGGACGATACCGTATCCGCCCGGGCCGGGATTTCCCCGTGCAGCGCCGTCTGTATAAATACTGATTTTATGCATTAGCGGTATTACTGGCCGCCCACGATCTTCATTTCATCAATCAGGTTCTTTGCGCCGGCAAATTTATCCATAATGAATAATACATACCGTATATCGCATACAATGGTTTTTTGAAGATCCGTTTCAAATTTGATATCACCGCTCATGGCTTCCCAGTTGCCGTCAAACGCAGTTCCAACCAACTCCCCATCGCCATTGATTACAGGGCTGCCGGAATTACCTCCGGTAATGTCGTTATTTGAAGTAAAACACACATGAATGGCACCGTCTCTATCTGCATATCTCCCATAATCTTTTTTCTCGTACAATTCTTTTAATTTGGCCGGAACAATAAACTCGTCCACCTTTGGATCTTCTTTTTCAATAACCCCTTTTAATGTAGTGAAATAATTATAATACACCGCATCTGTAGGGAAGTAATCGCTTACTTTTCCATAGGTTATCCTGAGCGTGGCATTTGCATTCGGGTAGAATGTTTTATCTTTTTCCATTTCCATAAGGCCGGCGACAAAAAGCCTCATGCCTTTATTCAATTCCGTGCTGCTGTTTGCCTTGCGTTGCACTTCAATAAATTTATCAATCAGCGATTGCGTGAATTTATAGGCGGGGTCCTTTTCAATGGCCTTATAAGAGGGATCTGCAAGGAACTCATTAAATTTTTTCTCATCGGTAAAAAACGATTTTTCAAATAATTTATCCGTAAATTTATCAATGTCTCCCTTGTATTTTTTTTCTATTTCCTGTATTGCTGAAAAATGAAATTCTTTGGGTACGTCTTTATAATAGATTTTTAACATTGTGGCAAAAACCTTTTTATCGGTTTCCGTGTTATAATCTTTGAAATACTCTGCTGAGACTTTCTTCAGGTCTTCAACCAATCCGGTTATAATATCTTTTTTATCCGGTGTATTTTTTAATGAACCGGCAAGCACATTCAGTTGAAATGGGAAAAGCGAGATTTCCGCACCCTGAAACATGCTTTCCATCATATAATCAAATGCAATACTGTTCTGCTTCTTGGTATTATACGCTTTTTCAATCAGGTCAAAAACTTCTCCGTAAGTTTCTTTCCGCGATTCACTGGCATTCATCCATTTTTCAAACTTTTCTTCCAATGTTTTTTTCTGTTCAAAAACGCCGAGTCTTTTAAGCCCTTTATTCTGGCCTATGCTGTATTTCCAGTAATTGGACGACTGGGCATATTTCGACGCATATTTAATACGGATTTTATCGTCTGAAGCCATATCTTTTCTGAGAATATCCAATTTAGCTGTACGCACTTTTATCCGGATGGGATTGGATCGTTCAACCGTTTCCTCGACTCCCCACGAAGGCATGAATCTCTGCGTGGAACCGGGAAATCCGAGGATCATGGTATAATCGTCTTTTTTCACGCCCTTGATGGAAACCGGCAGGTAATGCCTCGGCTTATACGGAACATTGTCTTTTGAATATTTTGCAGGTTTTCCTTCTTTACTCATATAAATACGCATAACAGAAAAGTCGCCTGTATGACGGGGCCACATCCAGTTGTCGGTATCACCTCCAAATTTTCCGATTGAAGATGGAGGGGCTCCGACAATCCTTACATCCGTGAATGTTTCATAAACAAAAAGAAAAAACTGGTTACCGTCAAACATGGGTTTTACAAAAGCATCATAGCCTGTACCTTTCTTAGCCTCATTTTCAATTTCCTTTTTTATTTTATTGATTTTTGAGTTCCTGTCGGATTCTGTCATCTCGGGTTTAAGTTCTCCAAGAATCCTTGCCGTAACATCTTCCATTCTTACAAGGATTGAAGCGGTGAGGTCTTCGTTTGTTAATTCCTGGTCTTTTGTGGCTGCCCAGAAACCATTTTTCAGGTAATCGTGTTCAATAGCGCTGTGTTTTTGAATCACATCATAGCTGCAATGGTGGTTTGTGAGTACCAATGCCTGATCCGAAATTATCTCTCCGGTACAGAAAAATCCCTGCCCCTGCTGCAGGTAAGTCACATTGCTTAATCCGACAATAGCATCTTTAAGGCATGCTTTGTTAATATTGTATATATCATCGGGGGTAAGCCGCAAGCCCATTGCTTTCATCTTTTCGTAATTCTTTCCTATAAGAGAAAGCAGCCACATGCCTTCATCGGCTTTTACAGAAATATTCAGCGTTAAAATAAAACCGGCGATAATGATAAGTATCTTTTTCATTGGATTAAATTTTAATATTTATGCAAAGTAAAACATAATTACATGGTTTAACAAAAAAATATAATACTATTTACCGGGTGTAAATTCGGATTAATTTGTCCGCCTTACAAAATAAAATCTGCGAAACGTATGAATTTACCGATAACTTCGGTTCTTTTGCTTAAAAATTATTTTGCCACCACGGCAGAACTCTTAGCCGGAACCGTCACCCTGCCTTTTTCAATTAACACATTGGTCTTTCCTTTATCGGAAGTTATTTCTTTTATATAGGCCAGCGGGGCAATTCCTGCATTATGATCGTCGAGGATAACAGCCCATTTTGCCGGTTCCTGAATGGCATCCGCCTGTACGGTTACCGGGCTGTCGCCTGCATTGTGAATAACAAGAAGTTTTGCATACGCAGTTCCTTTAAAACCTTTTGGTATGTCTTTTTCAAGCGTATTATCAAGCCAATAGGCAATATACCCTTCATACTTCCGCTGAGCCTCGCCTGCCACACAATCCGGGACAGACAGATCAATGAGCGCTTCAAAATTTTCGTTCACAGCGTTTATTTTAATAAGGTTATTTCCTGTGCCGGAATAGGCCCCGGCAATCGTGTTCCAGCTTCCGGGTTCTTTCACTAATTTAATGTTCAGCCCGCTTCCGCTGCCCCACTTTGACAGGTCGAATGTTTCAATCTGATCGCCGCGTATCTCAATTTTTCCGGCGCCGTTTTCATCGAAACTGACCGCATAATCATTTTTTGCAGGATTCGCATCCATACCCTTGGGGTGCACTTCGCCGGCTATGTAATATTTTTCCTGCCTGCCGGCAGGCACGGCATTTCTTGGGCCATTGATGAATTTTATGATCAGCTTTTTCAATCGCCCGTCATTAAAATCATTATAAAGAGACGGCCTGCTTTCGATGTTCACATCAGCGCCCAGAAATACAAGGCCCTTTTTAATATCCTCTGCATTTTTATATCTGAAAGCAGGAATATTCCGCCGCATCTCCACAAGCCCTTTGTAGTATTCTACCATGCCAGCGGCAATTTTTGAATAGGGCCCGGTGAGCCTGTTCCATCGGATCATGTTGGTATAATCATTCGAGCAATAGGTATTCTCATGGAAATATTTTGTTCCTTCTTCTTCGGTAACAAATTCCGAAGTATGCGCCCGGGTTTGTTCTTTATCAACCTGCGCCAGCGGTTTTGTGCGCAGGAGTTCATCTCCGGCCTGCATGATAATTTTTCCCTGCGATGTGAAAAGCATGGCATTGGCCATACGCATCATCCTTGCGCGCACAAGCATGGTTTCATCTTTGAAAGATAAATTAAGCTTGTCCCATAAGGTATACCCGTCGTGAATGGTGAGATAATTCAGGCAGTTCTCAGGGCCGTTGGCAAAGGTATTGTAACTGTCTTTAAAGATATCAGAATTGAATGATTTCTTCCCTGCATCATATCCTTTAAGCCCACCGACAATGCCCGTTGCCACCTTGTCTATATCGCTAATAATGCCTTGTACAAAACCCTTATTGCTTTCGCGTCCGGTGTATGAATCGCGGGAACAGTCGTTGAAAAATCCCAGGTTGATTTTCTTTTCAGGATAATTCAGTTTTGTTACTGCGGCATTGATTCCTTTTGTTTTGGGATCGGTGTCAATATCGGAAAACAGCCAGGCTTCGCCCTGCAGGATGAGATCATTTGCATTTTCTTTATTATAAACCGGACCCACTTCGCTGCGGATCGCTTCCACGGTTTCGTGATCGAAAAAACTCATCAGGTCGAAGCGGAAACCATCCACATGATAATTCTCCACAAAATGTTTTAACGATTCGATGATGAGTTTTTTAACCATTTTCCGCCTGCATTCTAAGCTAGGCCCGGCGCCCGTAGTTTCTGATATTTTCAAATCTTTGTCATACCGGTAATAACACCCGGGCGCAATATTTTCAAACACTTCAGTTATATATGTATGGTTATACACAACATCCATGATCACGCCGATTCCCTGGTCGTGCAGCTGCTGTATCATTTCGCGGTATTCGCGGATCCTTGTATAGGGATTTGCGGCATCGGAGGCGAACCATCCTTCGGGCGTAAAATAATTGTGCGGGTCGTAGCCCCAGTTGTAATTGCCCTGCGGGGCATCCGTGCCTTTATATGCCCGGTCGTTCTCATTCACCGTATAAAAATTCTGTGCCGGCAATAGTTGTATATGAGTAATGCCAAGGTTTTTCAGATAGCCCATTTTTTTAGTGAGCCCGTTGAATGTGCCGGCTATTTCATCTTTCAGCACACCGGGCTGTATGGTAAAATCGCGTACATGCACTTCGTAAACTACCATGTCAACCTCATTGGCAATATATTTTGAGTTCAAAAAATTTTTATCATATTTCAGCGGCACAGCCGAAGAATTGGTAAAACTAACAATCGCTCCTTTCCCTATAACATCTTCTCCCGCGGGGTTGAATGCAGCCATGGACTTTGCATACGGATCTAAGGCAGTCACCGTTTTTCCATAGGCATATACTTCGTATTGATAATACAACCCGTCCGGCGATTTCACATTTACGAGATCTGACGGTGTCAACTCAATCGCCCACAGACCTTTTTCACCTCTTTTCAGAACCAGATCGTTCACTGATTTTACAGGCTTCTGATCTTTGTCAAACAGTTTTAGAATAATCTTTCCGGCGGGAGGCGACCAGACTTTAAAAACAACCGTTGAACCGCTGTATTTTGCCCCTAAATCTGCTATATTGCCGGCATCAAAATAGGTATCAAGAATGCCTCCGATCTTAGGATCCAAAAATAGATCAGACCTCTCGCCATTGACTTCTACAATATAATTTTTTGATAAATCCAATCCGGTAGTTTCGAATGTGAGTTTATTCCCCTGCTGGGTAAATACCGGAACTTTAAATTTATTTAAAACAAATTTTCCGGCAGCATCAGTTTTGTCGTAATCATAAAAATACATTTCCACATCCCGCTTGCCAACTTTCACATTGTTTTTAAGAGTGATCTCAAACTTATTGGGACTTGTAATAAATGCAACATCAAGGGTCTTGTTGAACGGGTTATGAAAAAGATCATAATCTTTCAGGTTTGCCATATTATGAATCTTTCCATCGCCGTTCCATGTAATATTCTCGCTGTTCATAATTCTTTCTTTATTTGCATTGATTAATGATTTGTTTGCAGTACAAACTAATTGATTACCCAGTATCAGGGGTATCATCAGATATTTTAAGTACGATAGCATTTGTTTGGGTTTAGGTTTGATTTAAAATGATAGTACACTGACCTGCCCGCCGCTTTGCTTTTGCAGGCGGGTCAGTGTGCTATCAAACTGTCATAATTTAATTTTAGAACATTACTTAAAATCATACAAAATTAAAATTTAACTTATAATTGAAGAATTTTAGTTTACATTTTGCAATAAATCGTATCACGATTTTACTCAAATTGGTTGAAATTTTAACTTTTAAAAATCAAGTTAATAGTTAACAGTTATTCGTTAATCGTCTAATATAACGGTATTTCCGGTGAACGATGAACGATTAACCACCTGCTTGCAGCAGGCAAGTTAACTGCAAAATGTAAAAAACTATACCTGTTGCAGTATAAAAACAGTTTCATACTTTTTTTCTGCATTGTTATTTTCTGTTTTGGCAATCTTGCACAAGCACAAAGCAAAATTGACAGCTTGTGGCGGGTATTTACAAAAGCCGGGTATGATACTACAAGAGCAAGATTATATTTTGAAATCGGCACGGAATATCAAAACTCCAACCCGGATACGGCAATTTACTTTTATAACAAAGTTCTCGACCTCACAAAATCCCAAATTCCACCTTGCCTGCCGGCAGGCAGGAATCCCAAATTCCAAATTCTGCATGCTCAAACTCTTCAACAACTCTCCAGGGTAGAATACAATTATAAAAGCGATTATAACAAAGCCCTCGTATATTCCGATAATGCCCTTAAAATATTTACTGAACTTTCAAAAATCGCTGATTTAAAAATATCGGAAGAAGCGCAAAAAGGTATTGCTTCCTGTTATACTAATATCGGCAATATTTATACATACCTGGGTAATTACTCACAGGCGCTTGAATATTCCTCTATAAATCCTCACAACCTCAATTTGACTTTTGCAGATAGACAGGCAATTACAAGTAATAGAGTTTCACTAAATGCAATATGACAACTATTCCGGCAGCAAGAGCTATCGGAAGACAAAAGGTTTTTCGATAAAAC
>JACREX010000151.1 GCA_016212695.1 Bacteroidia bacterium | reverse complement strand
TGCTTTTTTAATTTTTCTTATAAAACTCATGTAGTGTATAATTTGTACACTACAAAGAAATGCAAAAAAAATCTATAATCCCAAGAATAGTCTCAATTTTTTGATGTAGTGTATAAATTAATAGGAAAAATCAGGTAAATAGAATCCCCATTATTTATATTAGGATTTGAATATTCAGAACTATCTGCTCCCACAGGATTTCCGTTCAGATACCACTGGTAAACCGGGTTTGTGCCACCATTAGCAGACGTCGCTGTGTAGGTTACACTTGTGCCGCTGCAAACAGTAGTGTCGTTTGCAAAAATGTTTACACTCACAGGGACTATACCTGTCGGCTTAATTAATAAACTTACGCAGGCTGTTGTTCCGCAGGCTCCTTCGGCTCTTGCATAATACGTTGTCGTTCCAGCAGGATACACTACTATTGAGTCACCTGTGCCCAATGCAGTTCCACCACAGCTACCCTCGTACCAATGCCATGATGCGCCTGTACCCAGCGAGCCGCCCTGAACATTAAGAGTATGAGTTTCACCTACACAACCAGGATATGGATTTGATGTTAGCGTAGTTGGTGCGATTGAAGGATAACAAATAAATGGATAGAGTGCAAAAGGAGTCCCTGTAAAATCATTCCATGCAGTATCTATAACACTACTTAATATTGGAGATGGGTTATCTAAAGTATCGTTATTACCTGTATTTTCCCACCTATCAGGTATATTTTGCCAAGGGGATTATTTTTAGAAAATTTCCATCAGCAACATTATCATAAAATATTTTAATATCAGCTTTATCTGTTCCATTTATTCTATTAATTCTGTGATAAAATTTATCATTAATATTCGCTACTGTTACGTCTGTACTGTCTCTGTTGAATCCTTCCAAAGTGGGATCAGTATTGGCCATTCTTACTGAAAAAGTATTGGAACTTGCAGAAGTAGGCATTATTGCTACAGGCCTGTAACGTAATGTTCCTGTAGATGAGCCGACGTGATAAAAATAGGGAAGAACAGCATTAGTATTACGGGCAAGAAATCCTGTATCAAGACTGCTGACAAAACCTGTTGTTCGTGTAACTGCAGATGTGTCGGCGTTTAATACAGACATGGAATAGTTTTGGGTATTTAGCTCCCTGTCGTTTAATGACAATACCCCCTCTGCCATACTGTTTACTGAAAGTTTTTTTACTCCCGTTCCTTGCAGGTCGAGGTTATAAAACAACGTAGGGTCTGAACCTCCGATGGTTTGCGTGTCGCCTCTGAGTGAAACCATACCCGGACTGGAGTTAACAAATGCAGCGTTTCCCGCATTGTTTGTCCAGTTACCATACAGGTGTATGGTTCCGGAATTGTCGAAGGTTCCGCTGTTTTGGTTAATCACATCACCGGGAACAATAATGAATGTCCCATTTTTTATGTGTGTTTTGGAACTGTTGTTAATCCACCAGGCTGATTGTGCTGAAAGATTAATACTAAATGCGGTAAGCAAAAAGCACACTTCGACAACACTTCGGCTGCGCTCAACGCAAGCGCTCAGTGCAAGAAATGTAAAAGTTAAATTGAATGTATTATTTTTCATTGTGATTAATTTTATCAAAAGTTGTATTAATTACTTGAATTTAGGTTTTTTTGATAGTTAAGTAATACCTAAATTTCTAAAATAAAAAACTGAAAAGTGGTGGGAATATCTTAAATTTACATTGTTCCAAGAAGTTTAAGAAACACCACTTTTCAGATGAGTAAAAATAAGAAGAAAAAATCGGTTTACAAAACAAATAATGTTA
>JACREX010000150.1 GCA_016212695.1 Bacteroidia bacterium | reverse complement strand
TTACATAAAAATTTTTAATATTTATACACATACGGAATAAAAATCAAGTCCGCAACCGTCTTATAAACGAGCTCGAAGCTCAATAAATAAATGTTTAATTTAAAAATTAAATTTTATGAAAACAGTATGCGGACTTGACGTACACAAAAGTATAGTACTTATGTGTATTCTCAAAACAAATGGAGAAATTATTATTAAGGAATTCTCCACATTAACGTGCGACATTGAGGCCATGCGCTCAGTGATGGAAGAACACGGAGTTGAAGAAGTAGGAATGGAAAGTACGGGTATTTATTGGATACCTATATGGAGAATCCTACAAAGCCGATTCGATTTGATGTTGATTAACCCGTATTTTATCAAGCAACTACCAGGTCGAAAAACTGATGTTAAAGATGCACAATGGATTGCTACCGTAGTCCAAAAAGGATTAGTAAGAGGCAGCTATGTTCCGGGTAAACACATACAGGAGTTACGCATGTATGAGCGCAGGTATGTGAGGCTATGTGAGCAATCAACACGTATAGAGCAGGCTATAGAGCGCCAGTTGCACCGATGTAATATTCAAATAACCAATTACGCCAGTAAAATAGGCAGTGTTTCGGTTATCAATGTTGTAAAAGGAATTATAGCAGGCGAAACAACTTCGGAACAATTGGAGAAGCATGTACATGGTCGTATCAAAGGAAAACATAAAGAAAAGATAGCCGCATCGCTCACAGGGGTCATTTCTAAGGCAGACAAATTTATCTTTAAACAAAATATCGAAGAATACGAGTTGATATTAAAACAGCAGGATGAATGCCTAACAGAAATGAGCAAATTGTGCGAACAATATTTTAAACATGAAGTAGAGCTGCTGTGTACTATTCCTGGAATTCAGAAATTAAGCGCAATGATAATTATTGCAGAACTCGGAGTAGATTTAAAAGCATTTGCGACTGCAGCTGCATTAACTGGATGGGCTGGTCTCAGGCCAAGAAATGATGAAAGTGCAAAAAAAATTAAAAGCAATAAAATCACAAAAGGCAATAAATACCTGAGAAGAATCCTCGTTCAATGTGCATGGGCAGCATCACGTAAAAAAAATTGTTGGCTTAAATTAAAATACGAACAGCTTTGTGTGCGTAAATCAACTAAAAAAGCTCTTATTGCAATATCACGGAAATTATTGGTTATTATTTGGAACGTATTGACGAAAAAGCAAGAATATTTTGAATATATCCCAAAAATAAATCAGGAAAAAAAACAAAAAAAAGTTGAATATCATAAAAAAAGGCTTCTCGAATTAGAAACTGTTTAAACATATTTTGGAAGTCGGGTATATTTGTGGTGGTTCGTCCCCGTTTACAAACTGACTGAATTTTTCTTGAGCACACATACGTGAGTCTTGAACTCGCAGAGGAAATTGTTTTAATGAAAAACCTTTATTCTTCCGATAGCTTTTGTTGTCGGGCCTATTATTCTATTGCATTTAATGAACCTCTATTGCTTGTAATCGGCTGTTTATCTAAAAAAGTCATATCGATTCAGTGGGGATTTATAGAGGAAATTTACTTAAAAAAATTTAAGGATTTAAATAAATCTTCTGTAATTTTTTTATTTCTAAATTTGCATCCATCTGAGAAGAAAAAATTTTAAACAGAATCATGGATTTGCAAGAACTTTATAACAGGATTATCAGTGGCGGCAGAATACGTGCCGATGAGGCCTGTTCTCTTGTTAGATTTATTCCGAAGCAGCAGTTTTACGATCTTGCAGACTCTGTCAGGAAGCATTTCACAGGAAACAGATTTGATTTGTGTTCCATTGTCAATGCGCGTTCCGGCCGTTGCAGCGAAGATTGCAAATGGTGCGCGCAATCGTCGTATTATAAAACCAGCATCGAGGAATATGACCTGGTGGATCACGACCATGCCGTTGATCTTGCCATTAAGAATGAAAAGTATGGCGTGCATAAATATTCGCTTGTTACCAGCGGAAAAACGATCACCTGTGAAAAGCTGAATGAATTATGTAAAATCTATGCGGATATTTCGAAGATAAGTAAGATTACCTTATGCGCTTCGATGGGATTAATCGGCAGGGAGATGCTGCAGATGCTCAAAGATGCCGGCGTTAAACAGTATCACTGCAATCTTGAAACTGCTTCTTCGTTTTTCAAAAACCTTTGCACAACGCATACCTTTGAAGAAAAATTACAAACCCTTGAATGGGCCAAAGAAGTAGGATTACATATCTGTTCCGGCGGGATCATCGGAATGGGCGAAACCATGGAACAACGGATAGAACTGGCTTTTGAACTGAACCGGGTAGGAGTGAAGTCTATTCCTTTAAATATTCTTTACCCCATCGAAGGAACTCCGTTGCAGAACTATGCGCAGTTGAGCGATGAAGAAGTTCTTACAACTATAGCAATTTTCAGGTTGATAAATCCGGATGCCCAAATTCGTTTTGCTGGCGGCAGGCAATTAATAAAACATATACAGGATAAAGCGCTCAAGGCCGGCATCAATGCATCGCTTGTGGGCGATCTTTTAACTACAGTCGGTTCAAATGTTGAAGAAGATATCGCAGCGTTCCGGGAAGCCGGTTTCGAATTTTAAACAGGTATGATCTGGTTTGTTTTGAAATATAACAGCCGCCCTTCGATATTTTCATAACCCATTTCTTTCAGAAAAGAAATATATTCTTTTATCTGCGCTTCGTCTTCGGGCTTTGGGTTTCCGGTTTTGTAATCAAGCGCTATGGCTTTATTATTTTTTGTCATTACCCGGTCCGGCCGTTTGCTTTTTCCATTTTTCAGGAGAAGGGTACGTTCGGCTTTTACTTCCCATGAACCGCTGAACCAATCCTGTATTTCTTTATTTTCAAACAACTCTTTTATCCTTTGTTTCAGATATGGAATATCATCGCTGCCGGTTTTACCTTCAAAAACTAATTCCTGTAATGCCATATCCATATCATCCGCGGTAATAATTTTTTCAAATAAGGCGTGTATGATGGCGCCATAATTTACGCTGCCGTTGTCTGAAAAATAATGTATGGAATTTTTTTTCAACCGGAGCCGATCCTCAATGTTGTGAACAGGATATTCATCAAGTTTTATTTCTTCAAACACCGGTTTTTTTTCTTTGCCTGTTTTTTTACCGGGTTTCCCAAGTTGATAGATATGCGTGTTATCATCCCAGTCTTTCACAAATTCCTGTAAGTATTGATTATCTGGCCTGGCAGGGAAATTAGTATATTGGTTAAATATATAATGTATAAGATCCGCAACATTGTTTATACCCTCTTTTTCAGGAAGGGGCAAAAAAACCTGCAATGCTTCTTCTGCCCTTGTGAATGCAACATACAGCAGGTTGAGATTATCAACATACGATTTCATTTTTTCAGTAAAATATTCTTTGTAGAATATGGTCTGTGCGAGCTTTGAGGAATATTTTACAGGCAGAAGTTCCAACTGGTTAAAGGGATCCGTTTCAGGCTTGCACCATAAAATATTTGACATTCTTGAATCATGGTCCATCCTCCAGTTACAGAAGGGTACAATCACAGCTTTAAATTCAAGACCCTTGGATTTGTGGATCGTAAGAATTTTAATGGCATCCTGTTGTTCTGATACAGCAATGGATTGCTCAATACCTTTTTCATTCCACCACTCGAGAAACGAACCGATATCCGAAGTTTTTTCCCGTACAAAGTTAAGAACCATTTCCTGGAATTCCTGTAAATACGGGATATCACTTACTTTTGAATTTAAAAAAAATAGATTGATGAGTTTTTCAGTGAGTTCGAATAAAGGCAGGCATTTTAAATCATTAAAATTTTCCGAAAATTCAGGAGGGAGCATTTCCTTGAAATCTTCGTCCTGCAGTGCCTGATTGAATGGCGGCAGATTATCATTATTTTTTATGTAACAAAAATATTCATGTAGTATAAATGCTTTATTGATGCTGTCTCCGGGATTTATAAAGTATTTCAGCAAATGCACCAACAGACGTACTGCAGGAGAATTGCAAACAAACAGCGCTTCGTTCGAGATCACATCATATGTATATTTTGCAGATGCATGCGTACTATTTTTGTAATCCAATAAAACATTAGCTATTTCCTGCCCGTCGTTTTTGCTTCGTACAAGAATCGCAATATCCTTGGGACTGTAGCCTTTGTCCTGAAGTTGCTCAATACATGCCGGCAGTCTTTTTTTTACTTCTTCCCTCCAGGGCGCATCTTCTGTATTTTCAATAAAAGTTGCATTAACATACCCTCCTTTATTTTCATTGGTATCCGGAAGTTTCTGATACGAATCTATATATGCTCTTAAAATTTTATCTTCAAGTTTTGCGATCTGAGCCGTAGCATTTTTTTCTATATCGTTATTCAGTTGGTATTGCAGAACTATAGACGCATAGTGGAATAAGGAATTATTAAAATTCATTACATTTTCTTTGCTTCTCCAGTTGAAATTTAACGGTTCAGTATGCGACCCGAATTTTGAAACATCCATTTCAAGCTGTTCTGCCAGCAGTTTCCAGTCGCCGTTTCTCCAGCGATAAATGGATTGCTTCACATCGCCAACCACTAAGCTGATGAAATTTTCCGAGAGGCTGTTGCTGATAAGCGGGCGGAAATTGGCCCATTGCAACCCTGACGTATCCTGAAACTCATCAATCATGAAATGCTTGTAGATATTACCCGTTTTTTCATAGACAAAGGGGGCATCCGTATCAGAAATGATTTCACGCAGCAGCTTGGAAGAATCGGAAATAAGGAACAGGTTATTTTCATCCGTATAATCTTTTACACGCTTGGCTATGTCTGTTAAAATGCCTAATGTATAAAGAAAACCTGCAACACAATCCGCAGAATTATACTGCGTAAAATGGCTGTCATAATAATCAACCGCCTGATTGAGCAGAGCCATTAAATGTTGCGTTACTGTCTTTTCAATTAATATTTTTTTTAGTGAATTTTTAGTTACCCAAATTCCTATATCACTGCAGCCATCTCTTGCGCGCTTACCTGGTTCAAAATTCCTTCTTTCTGATAATTTTAAAAGATATCCTGCCACCCCTTTATCTTTATTGCTGAAATCATCAATGGTGAGTCCCTGCTGCCGGATAATCTCAATTGCATTTTTCCCGGTTCCCTGTAAATGTGCTTCAAAGGCTGACTGAATCGCATATAACGATTGAATGAAATTATCAAGGAATTTTTTGTTCTGTATTTTTTTAATAAGTTCTTTATCGAAGGTTTTGAATTCTTCTTTAAAAATTTCTTTTGCCAGTTTTGAAATTTCATAGGTCAGGTTCCAGCTTTTACCTTCCTCCACTTTTTCCTGGGCATAACGCATGAGCCACTTTTTAAGTTCTTCATCATTTTCAATATCAGAAATCAGTTTATCCACCACTTCGGTGAGCACGCCGCTTTCGTCCATCTCGATTGTGAAACCGCCCTGTAACCCGATTTCTTTTGTAAATGCACGGATCACGGACTGGAAAAAGCTGTCTATCGTACCTACGGAGAACCTTGAATAGTCATGCAACAGCCTGTTTAAAATTTCTGCCGCTTCCTTCTTTACCTGTTGTGAATTTTTATTTGTTTCTTTAATAAGATTGCCGAGATAATTTGATTCATCTCCCTTTGCCAGGGTGAACAGTTCCTTTACGATGCGGCTCTTCATCTCTTCAGTAGCTTTATTTGTAAAGGTTACAGCAAGAATATGCCTGTAATTATTTGGGTTTTTAAATAGCAAACTCAGGTATTGCCCGGTAAGTTTAAATGTTTTACCCGAACCTGCCGATGCCCTGTATATCCTGAGTTGAGACATGATGTTTTAGAATTGTGATTAGCGATTAGTGATTTTGTGATTTAAAATTTTCAACATTAAATTTTCTGTTGTAAATATAGTTGTTAAAGATAAAATTTTATTTTGATTACTAATCCGAATAACGTCTTTCAGGAAGGAATATGCCGTCAATCGCAACACGGCAGGAAATAAATTTTAATCAGAGTATTCTAATCTATTAACTAACAGTATTTTACATAATGCTAAATTTATTACTATTTTTATTTGAAATTCTAAAAATATTAGTATTTTTAAAGTATTATTTAATTGATGGCGCTTCTTTTCTTTCATAGGCGTGAGGATGCCCCTGCCCGGCATCTTTACGTCTATGTTAAAAAAAATTTAAAATGAGTCTTGATATTCGTGAAAAACTAAAAATTTTAGCCAATGGAGCAAAGTACGATGTTTCCTGCTCTTCGAGCGGAAGCAACCGGTCGAATCATGGCAAAGGGCTTGGTAATTCAGTGTATGCGGGTATTTGCCACAGTTTCACCGACGACGGCAGATGTATATCCCTTCTGAAAATTCTTTATACCAATTATTGTATATACGATTGCGCTTATTGTATCAACAGGAAAAGCAATGACATCCCGCGTGCTGCATTTTCTGTTAAAGAAATTGTTGATCTCACCATAAATTTTTACAGACGAAATTATATCGAGGGGTTGTTCCTGAGTTCAGGCGTTATCCTGAATCCGGATCATACCATGGAACAGCTTGCCAATGTTGCAAAAGAACTTCGAACTAAAGAGAAATTTTTTGGTTATATCCATCTGAAAGCAATACCCGGAGCCAGTTATGAAATCATAAAAAAAGCCGGATTTTTTGCCGACCGGCTCAGTATGAATATAGAGATTCCAACGGAACAAAACCTGAAAATGCTGGCGCCTGAAAAAGATTACAGGGGTATTTTACAACCCATGCAACTGATGAAAGAAGGAATCATTGAGAGCAAAGAGGAAAGGAGAAAATACAGAACATCAAAAGCATTTGTTCCTGCCGGGCAGAGTACGCAGTTCATCGTCGGGGCATCGCCTGAAAAAGACCAGTTGATATTGAAAGTTGCATCGGGCCTCTATAATCAGCAAAAGTTAAAGCGGGTTTACTACAGCGGTTTTCTGCCGGTTAATGAATATGACAAACGGCTTCCGGCTATCAAAGAACCTCCACTGATCAGGGAACACAGGCTGTATCAGGCCGACTGGCTCATGCGGTTTTATAAATTCGATGTTAATGAAATTGTGGATGACCTGCATCCTGACCTTGACCTTGAAATTGATCCGAAACTGAGTTGGGCGCTTCGCAATCCCTGGCTTTTCCCCATTGATGTGAACCATGCCGATTATGAAATGATCCTGCGCATTCCGGGAATAGGAGTACGTTCTGCTCAAATGATTATTAATGCAAGAAGGTATGGAAAATTATCTGTTGATAAATTAAAAAAGATAGGAGTAGTTATGAAACGTGCAAAGTATTTTATTACCTGTTCGGAATTGCCTCCGGCAGTGAAAGACCTGAAGCCTGAAGCGATCCGGACAAAAATTCTCACTGAAGCCTTGGTACCTGTAAAAAAAATACAGAAACCGGTTCAGTTGCAGTTATACTTCGGCTAAATGAATTTAGTTTCGCTGAGTCCTTAGAGGTTTCGAAAAATTATAAATTCATTTGCTCAGTATACAACTCTTTGAAATGATATAAAAGTATGAATATTTTTATTTATGACCGCACGTTTGAAGGCCTGCTTACAACAGTATTCGACTCGTATGATCTGAAAATTGTTCCGGATGTTATTGTTCCCAAAAACAATCTGCAGGATTCACTTTTCGGAAATAAAATTGAGATCATCACAGATACTGTAAAAGCAGAAAGAGTGTGGAACGGGCTTGAAAAAAAATTAACGGACGGCGCCTGCCAGTTGCCTTATAAAGCATGGCTCTCGGAAATGAAAATCGAAATGTTAGTGTATAAATTTATCCGGAAAGTTTTTGAAACGCCTTTCAATATCGAAAAAAATTATGGCGATGAACATGTTCTTGCCATCCGGCAACTCAACCGGAAAGTAACCCGCGAAGCTTGCAGAACCCTTGAGTTTTTAAGATTTCAAAAGACCACGGATAATATTTATTATGCCTCCATTGCGCCACCGTATAATATATTGCCGGTCATCATCAGTCATTTTGAGAAACGTTTTACAGACCAGCATTGGATTATATATGACATTAAGCGGCATTATGGCGTTTATTACGACCTGCAGCAGACATCAGAGATTACGCTGGAACTGAACCATGTGAATACCGGCACCGGAAGAATTTCCAACAATGCGATGGGTGAAAGCGAAGAATTATACCAGTATTTATGGAAAGATTATTTTCAGTCTGTAAATATCACAGAACGAAAAAACCTCAGGCTGCAGATGAATTTTATGCCAAAAAGATTCTGGCAGTATATGACGGAAAAGCAGATGCTCACATAGTTTTGCCTTCTTTTTCGTTCTGACCATCAGACTTACAATTAATGATTAAGGACTAAATAGAGTCTGTCTTTAAACAATATTATGTTGATAACTCAAGGGTTTCCAAATGCTAAGAACAAGAATACTTTCGTATCTTTCCTACTTGAAACACAAAGATACAAAAAACATGAAACTTTTTAATGAACTAAGATTAA
>JACREX010000146.1 GCA_016212695.1 Bacteroidia bacterium | reverse complement strand
TTTGGGAACCTCTAAAAACTCCAAATAAAATAGTTCACGCCAACCTTGCCTACCGGCAGGCAGGGACGCTAAGATCGCAAAGTATTAACATTCAAAAGCATTTTCTTTGCGTACCTTGCCTACCGCAGGCAGGCTTTGCGGCTTTGCGAGAAAAAAACAGTTTATAGAGATGCCCTTTTGTATTTTTCCGAGAAAAAACTACATTTGAATATTGTTCAACAAAAATAAAAATAAAAGCGGATCAAACATGAAACATCTTCTAAAATTCTTAATATACTTCGACTATATGAATTTCCAAAAAATTATAAATTCATTTGCTCAGTATAACCGGATTCTAAACAACTTTACTTTCGTAAACCTATTAAGAATCGGTATATATGGATTTCTTTTACTGCAAAGCACATTCCTATTCTCCCAAACCGTAAAGCCTGTGATATGGCAAAAAGTATTTGGCGGCGAAGAATATGCCAATGAGAAATCAAAAGATTTACCCTATAATGTCTTCGAAGTTCAGGATGGCTATGTTGTAAGCGGGTTCAGCATGATCGTTGAAAAAACATTCATAACCAAAGTTGATAAAACCGGAAACATCGTGTGGTGGAAATTTTTTAATGTAGAGAAATATGATATGAAAGGCTACACGGTTAAAAAAACGCCTGACAGCGGTTTCATCGGATGCGGACTGGCGCAGGATGAGAATTATAACCATTATCCGTTTGTAATGAAACTTGATGAAAAAGGCGAACAGGTCTGGCTAAAAGAATACAAAGAATATGTATCAGGAATCGGTTCATCGGAATGGAGTCCGTATACCATCGAAATATCAGGTAATGAATATTGGGTATTGCTGCAATCCGGCTGGAACAAGCATATCTTAATGAAAATTGATAAAGACGGGAATAAACTGTTTGCAAACGAAGCGAAAGCAACCCTTTTTGATAACGAAGGGCTCGGCGGAGCAGGGCACAAATTTAAAGCGACATCCGACGGCGGGAGCATTCTTTACGGAGATTCGGAAATACGAAGCGGAATGGGCGAGAGCAAAGATATCCGGGTAGTGAAATTCGATAAAAATGCAAAAATTACCTGGAACAAGACCTTCGGAAAACAAGGCATTGAAGATTGGGTAATGGATGTCTGCGAAACCGGCGATGGCGGTTTTATCATAGCCGGGGGTACCGGGGCGCTGTCCTTTGATAAAACAAAATATTATTTTATTAAAACAAATAAAAATGGCGACATTACATGGGAAAAAATTTCAGACCTCGGAATGCCAGAAAAAATTTATGAAATCAACGATGGGTATATGATAGGCGGGCAGGATTCCAAGAGCGATATCGAGTTGCTGAGAACTGACAGGAACGGAAATGTTGTGTGGAAGAAAGTATATAAAGGGTCGCAGGGCGGCACATCGGATATAACCCCAACCAGCGATGGAGGAACCGTATCTGTGGCGCAATGCGTACAATACGGAGCCGTACAGGAAGACATCCTGATAATTAAAACCGACGATAAGGGGAACACCGGGTCTTTGCCAAAAAGACAAATCTGGAAAAAAAAGTAAAGTTAGTTACGGTTCATAACTTTAAATAAAATAAACCATACCATTCATAAAACAGAAATTGTATATTTGTCATATAGAATTTTTCCAAGTAAAATAAATATAAATTATCCCATATGAAACGAATCGTATATAGTATCATTTTGCTGATTTTATCAAGCGCACAATATTATTCATTTGCGCAGGATAACCTGCCTGCCGGTTCACCTGCCGATAGGTATGGTAGGCAAGGATTTCTCGACATCCTGTCTGAGGAACTGAACAGGAATATGACCAGCCTCAAGGATCAGGCCGCAGCGCCTTATTTTATCAGCTACAGGGTATGCGAAACAAAAACATGGGATATCCAGGCTTCGTTCGGGAATATCGTAAAACCGGATATTAAAAATAAAAGGATGCTCACCGTAATGGTTCGCGTAGGCAGTTCCGAGTTAGATAACTTTCATGAACTCCGCGGCGATAACAGCGGCTATATGGATGGCTGGTCGGATGGGACGCCTGTTGCCATTGAAAACGAACCGGAAGCAATTAAACAGACTCTCTGGTCTGAAACAAACGACGGGTACAGAAAAGCCACCGATAAGTTTGCCAAAGTTCAGGCTAATGTCGCAGTGAAAGTTGCCGCAGAAGACAAATCGCCCGACTTTTCAAAAGAAAATGCCGAAAAATATATTGAACCTTTGGTTAATGAACAGGAGCTGGGTTTTGATAAAAACCTGTGGGAAGAAAAACTTAAAAAATATTCTGCAATATTCTTAAGTAATCCGGATATATATGAAGGAAGCGCAATATTAAAATTTACTATTGAACGGAAATACTTTGTTTCGACAGAAGGCGCCAAAATAGCGCAAAACAGAGTAGCCGCATGGCTTCATGTTTCTGGCTCTATCCAGGCTGACGACGGCATGAAACTGCCTCTTCATAAAACATATTTTGCCTTAAACCCCAAAGACCTGCCAAAAGACGACGATATTATTTCAGACACAAAAAATATGGTTGAAAAATTAGGAAAGTTGAAAATCGCTCCTGTTGTTGACGCATATACCGGGCCGGCTTTGTTATCAGCCTCTGCATCGGGTGTGTTTTTTCATGAAATATTCGGCCACAGGGTCGAAGGCCAGCGGATGAAAAAAGAAAGCGACGCCCAGACTTTCAAGAAAAAAATCGGACAAAGCGTACTGCCTGCTGATATAAGCGTACTATTTGATCCCACCATTAAAAACTATAAAGGTTTTGACCTGAACGGATCATACATTTACGATGACGAAGGGATAAAAGGGCAGAAAGTAACGATTGTTGACAAGGGAATACTTAAAGGATTTTTAATGGCACGGTGCCCTATCGAAAATTTTCCGAATTCCAACGGACATAGCAGGGCCGATGCCGGCAAACAACCTGTAACCCGGCAATCGAATCTTATTGTTGAAACCTCAAAGCCCTATACCATGGAACAACTAAAAACCATGCTTAAAGAGGAAGCGAAAAAACAAAGCAAAGAATATGGGTATCTTTTTAATGAAGTTACCGGAGGCTTTACCATGACAGGCCGTTTTATACCGAATGCATTCAATGTCATGCCTACGGAAGTTTACCGGGTTTATGTTGACGGCAGGCCGGATGAATTGGTAAGAGGCGTTGACTTAGTCGGAACTCCCTTAGCTATGTTTTCACAAATTGCGGCGGCAGGCGATAAGGCAGGCGTTTTTACCGGCACCTGCGGGGCTGAATCCGGATGGGTTCCTACTACCTGCGTTTCCCCGTCTTTGTTTGTGAAGCAGATCGAAATGCAAAGGAAAAGCAAGAATCAAAACAGGCCGCCCATATTAACCAGGCCATAGTAATTTGGGATTTGGGATTTGGGATTTTTATCACACTGAGCCGTCGCCCTGAGTTTGTCGAAGGGGCAGTCGAAGTGTGAATTTTAAGGAAAACGGTAACAGAATTTAAATGATAAGAATATGAAAACAGAAATTAGTCAACAGAAAGCAGAAAGCAGTCATCAGTCGCCTGCCTGCCCGGTAGGCAGGTTAGTAAAGTGGTTTGTTTTGCTTTTCACTTTTTTCTTTTTTAACTGCTCTGCTCAGGAACAGTCGCAGGATGTTATTCTCAAAGCCATGAAAGATGAGCTGAAACGGAACATTGAAAACCTGAAACTCGATAAACTAAAACCCCCGTTTTTTATCAGCTACACGATATGCGATGCCAAAACGCTTTATATAAATTCAACTCTCGGCTCCATTGTAAAGTCCGAGACGCAACCCTTCAGAAAACAGGAGAACGAAGTGATTATAGGCGACTACAACAGAACCAACGAAAATTATGTTGACGAAAACAGCATCTGGTACTGGGAACGCAATGATATGAGCATACCTTTCGGCAATGATTATAATGCTATAAAAAGAGCCTTGTGGTACGTTACCGATGATAAATATAAAGACGCAACGGCAAAGTATGAAGCTAAATTATCGTCTATGGAACAACAGAATCTGACGGATGAAGAAAAAAACCTGCCCGATTTCTCAAAAGCGCCCAAATTAAATTTACTACTGCCTTCCGTTACCTTTAATCTTGATAAGGCGAAATGGGAAAATACTGCTAAAGAACTTTCGTCAATTTTCAAAACCTATAATGAAATTTTCAAATCCGATGTTTCCGTTTTTTTGTATGAGGCTGATGTATATTTCACCAACAGCGAACTCACCGAAGTAAAATATCCGCTCGCTATTGCCGCCATCCGTATCTATGCGCAGACGCAGGCGCCCGACGGAGAACCGTTAAACGACCATGTTCTGTATTATGCGTTAACCCCGGACGACCTCCCTGCCATGGAAATCATGAAAAAAGAAATTAAAGAAATGGCCGATAATATCACAGCCCTGCGAAAAGTTCCAACTTTGAAAGAAACATATTCAGGCCCTGTGCTGATAGAAGGAGAAGTTGTAGCCGAGATCATCTGCCAGAAATTTTTCAGCGGAACAACCGGCCTCACGGGAAACAGAAAACCGATTTTAAGCAACCCGCAGATTGCGCAGATGGCCGGAAATTTAGTCCAGGAAAATGCATTGGAAAATCTTTTTAATAAGAAAATAATATCCAGAGACCTTACTATTAAAGCGACTCCCCTGCTGAAAGAATTTAACGGGAAAAAATTAATCGGCAGTTTCGAAGTGGATGCAGAAGGCGTGAAACCCGGAAAAGAATTAACCCTGATTGAAAACGGCGTTTTGAAAAATTTACTGAACGACCGGATTCCCTCCACAAAGGTGAGCCAGTCTAACGGGCACAGGCGTTGCGCTTTAATGAACGGAAGCATTACCACGTTAACAGGCCCCGGCGTTATCAATGTTTCTACCAATAAAGGAGTGACAAAAGAAGAATTAAAACAAAAACTGATTGCAGCCGCAAAAGAAGAAGACCTTGAATATGCCTATATTGTAAGAAAAATAGAAAATCCCAATGCAGGAATCGAGAAAGACGATAACATGTATTTTTTTGGCGGAGGCCAGGAAGAAAAAAAGGATGTATTGACCAAACCCATTAAAATTTATCGTATTTCAGTAAAAGATGGAAAAGAGGAACTAGTCCGCTCTGCCGAGGTAGGAGGGCTTACTATCCGCAGTTTTAAAAGGATTCTCGGCGCTGCTAAAAGCCAGTTTGTTTATAACAGTTTAATCAACGGGAAAAAACAGGAATACAATTCATGGCTCTGGCCTTTATATGGAATACCTGCAACCTTTATTGTTCCCGACGCCATACTGTTTGAAGAAATAGATATTCAGAAAGAAAAAAGAGCGGTTACTAAAAAACTACCTGTTGTGAGCAATCCGGTTGGGAAATAAATTTTAGCCATATAATATGACCTTATTTTTTCCACATAGCCGATATTTGCCCTACTATGCCGGATACTGAAATATGGAATTATGCAATCCTTATGATAAAATAAAATTTCTGGAATTAAAAATCAAAGCACGTCAAAAAAAATTGTCTATCTGAAGGAAATTAATACGCTCCTGAAAGAAAAACACCTGAAAAGGAAAGGTTGAGATTGGAGGCAACGGTTCAATAAGCCGGTTGATGCCAAAAAAATAAAATATTTTTTATGAAAAATACCCTGTATATTATACCTTCCTTATTGATAATTTTTTCATTTATTTTTTTCACAGGTTGCTCCAAGAAAATTTTATTGGACAAAACGGCTGATATTGAAAAAGCAGTGCATGATGAACTGAATGCATCTGCCACAAACGGAACGATCGCTAATTTTGTAAAACTGAAGAACATCAAAGGCGAGTATGTTTTTGATTTCACCGTTTATAAGGATGGAAAAGTTCTTACCATTACTCCTGTATCGAATGAAAATGGTTCTGTCCAGAGCCAGAATCTTCTGAAAGATTATTTTAAGGAATTTATTTTTAATTTCAGGTTGAAAGCCGACCAGAAAGTAAAGGTTCGTAACACATTTAAATTTTAATATTTATTAAAACCAAGGTTATATGAAAAGAAGTATTTTACATTTTTTAATTGCCGGAAGCATATTATTGCTTTACAGTTGCGCGTCCACCACATTCCAGTCGCTGTGGAAAACCAAGTTTGACCACAAGATCGATATGTTATCATCCTCGAGCAACAATGGCGACAGGGTGGTTGGTTCTTCCCAGAAAGAAGTTACACTGCTCGATGGAGAAAAGGGGAGTATAAAATGGACAGGAAAGTACAAGGATTTGAATCCTGAAATGAAAAAAACCGACGAGCATTTTGCCATGTGGGATGCCAATGTTCTTTTTGTTTTCGACAGAAAAGTCGGGGAAGATAAAATGGCCTGTTTTGATATAAATAACGGCAAACTTCTTTGGAAAACATCGAAATATCAGAACGTAACCGTTGATAACCTCATCTATTTCCCGGAACTTGAAACCTTTGCCATTTCGTTGAAAGCCTCTATCGTAATGATCAAGGCAAAAACCGGGGAAGAAATGTGGGAAACCGACAAATTCAAAGGAAGCGTCGGGCGATATATTTATCTGAAAGACCAGAACCGGCTTGTGATGATCAATTACAAACCCTCTACATTAGCCGCATTGTTCAGCGGATTTAAAAATCAGCTTGTTTGCATTAATGTAACCAATGGCGATATTGTGTGGGAAGCAACGTACCGCGGTGCAGTTGAAAGAAAAATTGTTACAAAAGAACCTGTACTTAATTTATATGTTAAAAACGATAAGGTATTTCTTTCGCTGAACGGATTACAGGTTTATGACCTGAAAACCGGCCAGAACTTATGGAGCGCGGCATTCGATGAAACTCCCGGCGTAGTTCCTGCGCCTTTAGGTTGTATCGCTTTCGGCGCATATGATATCGTGGCAGAGCCGCTTGTGATTGGCAATGATGTTTATGTGGTGGACTTTCAGAATAAAAGAAATCAGTTTATAAAGAAATACGATCTGAATACAGGTTCTCTTAAATGGACTTCAGAAGAGCTGAAAGATGTACGCATTGCTCCCCGGATTTATGTGGTTGAAGGTAAAATTATCATTCAGGTTGGAGGTCTTGCAAACAGGCAATATATAAAGAGAGAGAGAAGAAGCTGCGGGCAGAATTGTTATTATTATGTTACTGTTTCTTACAACGATTACAAATGGATCAAGCCGTTTGGCGTAATGGCGCTGGATGCTGAAACCGGTAAATTTGTATGGCGTTCGGAAAAATTCAAACAGCGGGTTACCAATATGCTTGCCGATGATAAATTTGTTTATGTAGCCAGCACAACTGCATTGTTAGCCTTGAATCCCAAAGATGGCGCAGCGAAATATGAAACAATTTTAAAAACTGATAAAGTCGGGAAACCATTTTATATTTACGAGAAAGACGGCAATGTTGTATTGGCATGCGACAAGGGTATGAGTTCACATAAGATGAGCGACGGTACCACAGCCTGGGCTACCCCCTTCAAAACAGGAACGATTTTCACAAAGAAATCTGAATATGTAAAACGTTATGGCGATGTGGTTTTCCTTAGAAATAAAAAGTGGGTTCTGGGCGGCTTTGATATGAAAACCGGTAAATTTCTCGGACAAGCCTGCCTCAGGGGTACCACCTATGAAATGGCCCCGGATGGCTCATATATGTTCCAGTATTTTAGCAGATCAGCCCAGCGGTTAAAAATTAAATAACCCGGTCATCCATAAAAAAAGAAAGCAAGTTGATCCGTCAACTTGCTTTTTTTTATACTTTTATGAAACGAATTTCGCCCCATGAAAGAAAAAATCCCGGATGAAAAAATAAAAAATCTTGTGTCAGGTTTGCCTGAGACACCGGGCATTTATCAGTTCTTTGATTCTGCCGGGAGGTTGATTTATGTGGGGAAGGCAAAGAATCTTAAAAAGCGCGTTTCATCCTATTTCAATAAAACACACGATAGCCGAAAACTCCATATCCTCGTATCAAAGATTGCAGATATCAGGCCGATAATAGTTGACACGGAATTAGAAGCTTTATTACTTGAAAACAATCTTATAAAAAAACATCAACCCCGCTATAATGTGCAGCTTAAAGATGATAAAACATTTCCCTGGATATGTATAAAAAAAGAAAGGTTTCCCCGGATCTTTCCGACAAGAGCCCTGATAAAAGACGGTTCGCAGTATTTCGGCCCCTATGCTTCCGTGCGAATAATGAAGACTATGCTGGATCTTATCCGGCAACTTTACAAATTAAGAACCTGTAAGTATAATCTCACACAGGAAAATATTGATAACAATAAATTCAAAATGTGCCTTGAATTTCATCTGGGAAACTGCCTTGCGCCATGTATAGGAAAGCAGGATGAAGATGAATATAACGATACGGTTTCTGAAATTAAAAGTATATTGAAAGGCGACCTGCATTCGGTTGCCAGTTACCTGAAACAACGGATGAACCGGTATGCTGCCGAATATAAATTCGAAGAAGCGCAGAAAATAAAAGAGAAAACAGATATACTGGAAAAATTTCAAAGCCGCTCCACGGTTGTTAATCCGGCTATCAATAATGTGGATGTTTTTTCCATGACAGATAATGAGCAATTTGCATTTGTTAATTATATAAAGGTAATTAACGGAGCTGTTATACAGGGGCACACCATTGAGATGAAGAAGAAAATAGAAGAAACCCGTGAAGACCTGCTTGCTATGGCGATCATTGATATCAGGCAACGGTTCGAAAGCGAATCGCATGAGATTATCGTTCCGTTTGATCCGGGTTTTGAATTACCGGATGCAACTTTTATTATACCTCAGCGGGGAGATAAAAAGAAGATTCTTGAATTATCGGAACGGAATGCAAAATATTACAGGCAGGAAAGGCTGGTTCAGATTGATAAGGCAAATCCCTTTCAAAAAGTTCAGCGGCTGCTCGAAACGATAAAAGCCGACTTACGACTTCCCGGTCTTCCCGTGCATATCGAATGTTTTGACAATTCAAATATTCAGGGAGCGAATCCTGTTGCAGCCTGTGTGGTTTTTAAAAATACAAAACCCTGCAAGAGAGAATACCGGCATTTTAATATAAAATCGGTAGAGGGGCCTGATGATTTTGCTTCAATGGAAGAGATTGTTTTACGCAGGTACAAAAGGCTTCTTGATGAGAAGCAGGAACTTCCCCAACTCATTATCATTGATGGCGGAAAAGGGCAGTTGAGCGCAGCGGTAAAAAGCATTGAAGCGCTTCAGTTAAGGGGAAAAATTGCAATCATTGGAATAGCAAAGCGGCTCGAAGAAATATATTTTCCAGGCGATCCGGTGCCGTTGTATCTTAATAAAAATTCTGAAACCTTAAAAGTGATACAGCATATCCGCAATGAGGCGCACCACTTTGGAATCTCGTTTCACCGTACAAAAAGATCAAAAGATTTTATCAAATCAGAACTCGATATAATCGGCGGGATTGGCGATAAAACAAAACAATCGCTGCTTACTAAAATGAAATCCATTGAAAAAATTAAGGCTGCCGATATGGATGCGCTGGAGAAAATTGCAGGAAAAGCAAAAGCGAAGCTAATTTTCGAATACTTTCATAAGTAAATTATTTCATTTTAAATCAAATTGCACTGTATTTGAAAATTCAGAACTTATTTTATAATTTTACAACTGCTGAAAACTAAAAATTAACAAACCCGAAACAATACATGGAAATACTATCAATTGAAGAAACCCAAAGATCTCCCGCGGTGGTTCTTGATCCATTCGCCGGAAAAATAGAATTCAGGGGAAGATCTATTATGGATAACCCGCTGGCTTTTTACAGGCCCATATACGAATGGTTTGAAAAGTATAAAATCCATCCCTGCAATGTAACACAGGTGGAAATACAAATGGAATATTTTAATACATCTTCTTCAAAATGCCTCCTGGATGTTTTCAGGTATTTGATAGATATTCAAACCGCCGGCGATCGTGTATCTGTTAATTGGTATTATGCTGATGAAGACGACGACATGCTCGAAATAGGCGAAGACTTTCAGTCTGTTGTGAGCATTCCGTTCAATATGAAAAAATTCAAGCGGTAGTCTTTACAGGAATAAGGAATATGGTATAAAGGAATAAGGAATTCACACTCAATAATTATTCAGTCTTTACCCATTACCTCTATACCTCTATACCTGATTTGTATCATCGGTTTTTTCCCCTTCCGGTTTTTTTATGAAATGTTCTTCTTCCTCTGCCATAATGAGATTTTTTGGGTTCATACGAGGGCGTTTCTCCAAATTCTGAGGGCAATATCACTTTATGAATCGTCTTACCCAATAAATTCTCGATGGCAAGAAATTGTCTTTGTTCTTTTTCATTGATAAATGTTATTGCCACTCCGTCTGCTTCGGCCCTTGCCGTGCGGCCGATCCTGTGTATGTAATCCTCGCCGTCGCCCGGAACGTCGAAATTAATGATAAGGTCAATATCTTCGATATCTATGCCCCGCGACAGGATGTCTGTTGCTACCAGGATATGCAGTTTCCTGTTTTTGAAACTCAGCAGGATTTTTTCGCGTGTCGCCTGGTCTAAGTCTGAATGAATGGCATCGGCTGCAAGCCCGGACTGTTTCAACTCCCGGCCTAATTTTTTCGTATTGATTTTTGTTGAGCAGAATATAAGTACGCTTCGGATTAGTTTATCTTTTAAAAGGTGCTTAATCAGGGGTATTTTTTGCGAGTCATAGACCACATAAGCGATTTGCAGAATTTTTTCAGGAGGCTTGGATATGTCAAGGCTTATCTCGGCAGGAAATTTTAGTATCTTACGTGCAAGATCCCGGATTTTATGCGGCATGGTGGCTGAAAAAAGAAGGGTTTGCCTTTTTTCAGGCAAATAGGAGATGATACGCAGAATGTCGTCATAAAAACCCATGTCGAGCATCCGGTCGGCTTCATCTAAGATAAGATATTTCAACGCCGCGATTTTTACATACCCCATATTAAGATGGGATATCATTCTGCCGGGAGTGCATATTACAACATCTGCTCCTTCGGATAAAGCCTTTTTTTCCCGTTCAAAGGAACAACCGTCTCCCCCGCCATACACGGCAATCGAACTCACCGGGGTATAATACGAAAGCCCTTCAAGATGCTGGTCTATCTGCACAGCCAGTTCGCGGGTGGGAACAATCACTAATGCTTTGATAAACTCATCCTGCGCTGAAGTAATGATCCTGTGAATTACCGGCAGCAAAAAGGCGGCTGTTTTTCCTGTTCCTGTCTGTGCGGATGCGATGATGTCCCTGCCCTTTAAAATAAAAGGTATCGCCTGTTCCTGCACCGGCGTGGCAACTTCAAACCCGATTGCTCCGATCCCTTCCAGTAGTCTTGGATCAATGCCAAAATTTTTAAATTCCAAATGAAAATAATTTTCAGCAAAGGTAAAAAATTAATACTTTTTTATCCAGAAATTTTTTATATTTACATTTTATTACAAAAACTAACAATTAATACCATGGAGCCATTATCAATTGAAGGGACGCTAAGAACTCCCACCGTAAAATTCAATTATCTTGCCGGAAAAATAGAGATCAAGGGACGCTCTATCATGGATAATGCGATCGGTTTTTATAAGCCCTTATATACATGGCTTGAGAAATACCAGGCCAATCCGCAGAAACACACAGAAGTGAATTTTCAGCTTGAATATTTCAACACGGCTTCTTCGAAATGCTTAGTTGATATTTTTAAAAGCTTAATGGCTATTTATAGTGCGAGGAACCAGGTGGTCATTAACTGGTATTATACGGAAGATGATGATGATATGGCGGATGTGGGAGAAGACTTTCAGGCCATTGTAAACATACCTTTCAATATTATAAAAATTCAGGACAATTCCCCCGCTTAACTTTACCCTTCTGTTTCAATCTGCCCGGTCATATATAACCGGGTTTCTCCGGCAATTTCCACTCTGTCCCCGATAAGTTTGCATTTCAGCCAGCCTTTTCTTTCAGACAGTTGCATGGCGGTAAGATTATTTTTTCCAAGCCTTTCTGCCCAAAACGGAGCGAGGGTCGTATGTGCGGAACCCGTAACCGGATCTTCGTATACTCCAACCTGCGGTGCAAAAAAACGCGACACAAAATCCACCTGATTCCCTGGCGCAGTAGCGATAATACCCCTGCAATCAACTCTTTTAAGCATGGTAAAATCAGGTTTCAACTTTTCAATTTCATTTTGTGAAGAAAAGACAATCATAACATCCGAAATACCTTTATAGGTTTCACGGGGTTTATAATTAAGGCCTGCAATAATCTCTATGGGCGTATCAATTCTTATTAATTTATCTGATGGAAAATTAAGTACTAAGTAATCATTTTGTTTTTTAACAGACAACAGCCCGCTGCGCGAATCAAATTCAAGGATGTCTTTATCATAGTTGTCAATATTAAAAATAACATGGGCTGCCGCCAGTGTTGCGTGCCCGCACAGGTCTACTTCTACAACAGGAGTGAACCACCGGATACGATACCTTCCATTCTCAGGAACGTAAAAAGCTGTTTCAGCAAGGTTATTTTCAGCGGCAATATTTTGCATGGTTTCATCGGGCAGCCATTTTTCAAGAGGGCACACTGCCGCGGGATTACCGCAAAATAATTTATCTGTAAACGCGTCAATCTGATAAATTTTATTTTTCATAAATCGTATAATTAAAGTGTATACTAAAAATGGTTAAATTGTTAACATTGTTAAATTACTTTTTTTATTCATTTATATATCGTTAATATTTGATTTATAACAATTTAACAATATGACAATTTAGCAATATTATTTCAGCAAAAGGTTAAATTTTAAACCG
>JACREX010000145.1 GCA_016212695.1 Bacteroidia bacterium | reverse complement strand
CTTGCAATAGCTCCTGCCTTTCCGTATCAGGTAGAATCTTGAAAAGTGCAAATATATGTTCTTTCGTAGTCATCGTATATTTAATATTTGTGCCAAAGGTAAGCAAAAATTATTAATCAACCATCAATTAGATAAGAGCCTGATTTGTTAATCTTGGAGGTTTTCTGTATTTTCGAGTTTTTATTTTCGTGTTAGGTGCAATGGGTAAGACAATCCGGTTACATTTTTTTTTGGCTTAGAAAAATAAACAGTAAATTTGAACTATAATAAAAAGTTAAAATGTAAAAAAAATAACATGAAAAATCTATACACAATTACTAAATTTCTGGCATTGCTTGCCATTGCTTTGTTTTGCAATAAGAATGCACAAAGCCAAAACACCCTGTACTCAATGTTTGTAGGAGACACAGCCATTTTATCAGTAACAAATTTTACAAGTGGTACTATTCAATGGCAGCAGAGTACCGACAGTTTAATCTGGTCTGATATTGCCGGTGCAACCTCTAACCCGCTAACAATTATTACCACTGCTTCACCAACCGGTAAAAGGTACTTTAGAGCAAATGTAAGCGATAGTAGTCTTTGCGTAGCTCATATAGTGAAAAGCAGTATTATCAGACATAAAATTATCAGTAATTCAACTCAGGTTCAAATTGGCGACTGGTTCCGCGGAGGTATAGTTTTTTACACCGATGGCGCTGCTAATACAGCAGCAATTGTGGCAGCCTGCTCAACAAGGCCAATAGCAGCGAGTATCTGTGATTCGCTAACACTAAATGGTTACTATGATTGGTTTCTGCCGGCGAAAGACCAATTAAATTATCTTTATCAGCAGCGTTCGCTTGTTGGCGGTTTCTCTAACGACTACTATTGGAGTAGTTCCGAGACCAATGCGAGCTACGCATGGAGGCAGAACTTCTACAATGGCGGTCAGTACAACAGCAATAAGAACTCCAACTACTATGTGCGTTGTGTGAAGTCTTTTTAAAAATTTATCTATTTAACCATTTATAAATACCGCCAGTGGCGGTCGAAAAAATTTTGAAAATGGCCCTTTGTTACGATTTACCGGTTTATAAAGATGCATATCAGCTTACATTAAAAATATTTGAGCTATTAAAATTACATCTGAGGTTATGTATAAATGGACAAACTTGATTAATAATCATAAAATTACCGAAATTATGGAAAGCATTGCACTTTACACAAGAATAAATTCATTGCCCGAAAACCTCAGGGATGAAGCAAATGATTTTATTGATTTTTTGCTTAGCAAGAAATCGCCTAAAAAGAAAAAAAAGATGCGTAAAGCAGGATTTTTGAGAGGTAAAATTAAAATTGATCCTACATTCAAAGAACCTTTAAACGATTTTAAAGAATATATGCCATGAATTTAATCCTTGATACGCACACATTTTTATGGTTCAGTGAAGATAGTCCCCGATTATCGAAATATGCTAAATCTATTATAGAGCAAACAGATAATAATTGTTATATCAGTATTGCCTCATTTTGGGAGATGGCAATTAAAATAAGTTTAGACAAATTAAAAATATCGTTTGAATTTAAAGACCTGATGCACGAAATAAGCATACAAAATTTTACTATTTTACCTATACACTTTGAACATACTCTGGAATTGACAACAATGAATTTCTACCATAAAGACCCGTTTGACAGATTAATCATTGCGCAGGCTATGGTCGAAAATCTGACCGTTGTTTCAGCAGATAATGCTTTCGATAAATATGGAATAAAAAGAATTTGGTAATAACTTAATAACTAACTTTAAGATTACAAAAATGAAACAGATACCGAAAATTATTGAAATAATTAAAATTGAACCTTATAAGATTACCTGTCGCTGGTCAACAGGCGAGATTAGAGTTATTGGCTTTTTGCCCTGAAAATTTATATTCCGACAGTCAGCCGATAAATAATTTCAGATTAGTTAAAATCAGGACATCAGAAAAAATATTTATAACCAAGTAAATTATTATATATGAATACAAAACTTTTTATTGTTTGTGCAACTTTTGTAAGTTTCTACTTGGGCTGTAATGATGCAAATGCCCAAAAAACCTTTTGCAATGCAACGGTTACTATTGCTCCGGTTTACGAGAACGAAGAAATCTGTCTTGTGTCTGTTGACCCTGCTGTAGGTAAAAACAAAGTGATGTGGGAAAAAACGCCAAATGTGGGAACAGGCGACTTTCGTATATACAAGGAGACAAGTATAAATCAATACAGTCAAATTGGAACCGTACCTTTTACACAGCCATCTTTCTTTATTGACTACAGTTCTCAACCCGAATCTCATGGCGATAAATATAAAATTACTGTTATTGATACTTGCGGACATGAATCTGCTCAAAGTGCGTTTCATAAAACCATGAACCTCACTGTTGCCGTAAACGGCTCTACTATGGGATTAAACTGGGATGATTATGTGGATGAAAGCGGCCAATTTGTTCCAGGTAAATTTTATATTTACAGAGGCGCTACTACCGATAATTTATTATTATACGATTCAATATCTGCAAGTTTTCACAGCTACAATGATTATAATGTATTCAGTTCATATTACTACATGACAGGCGTAAAAAAACCAAGTGGTTGCAACATGAGTAAAAGTATTTCAGATATGACCTATTCCAACAAAAAACAAAATTTTCAAAATGGAATTGACGAAATAAGCAAAGAATATTACCTTAAAATATATCCTAACCCATTTGATAAATCAACCACTGTTAACTTTGAAAACAAAAAACAAAATAAGTATACAATTACAATTTCTGATTTAACGGGAAAAGTAACACGGTTATATAAAAATATAACAACTGATAAATTAGAAATTGAAAAAAGAGATTTGAAAAATGGTATT
This sequence comes from Bacteroidia bacterium, assembly GCA_016212695.1. GTDB lineage: Bacteria > Bacteroidota > Bacteroidia > Bacteroidales > GWF2-35-48 > GWF2-35-48. The sequence goes on along the minus strand of JACREX010000145.1, from coordinate 6,040 downwards.
TATTTCATTGATATAACCGGAGAAAAAATAATAAGAGGTAAATTGATTATCGAATAATACTCTATAACCATTGATAACAGACGAATTAACGAGAATACCCACAGCGCCTAACCCTGTGTCTTTACAGTCCCGCTGTTTCCTTCCCGGCTTTTTAATCCCTGCTGTTTTATTACTATCTGCCTGCACAAACGAAAACTCAACCAAACCATTAAATAATACAAATAATAATAAAGAAGTGATAACCGAAATAGCAGAGTCGGTAATAAAGTTTACAGCGCCGTTGAATAATGAAAAATACAGGATCGGAGATAAAATACCTTTTTTGGTTAATCCGGCAGATGAGAAAATAAAAATTGATTCCATAGTATTTACCAACAATGGCCAGGTAATCGGGAAATCATCTTCTTCTCCGTTTACTATGACATGGAATGCCGGAGACGCCTGCACCGGTAATCAGAAAATTTTTGCCACTGCGTATTTTAATAAAGACAAGAAAGAAACCACTGAAATAAATATCCTGATCTTATCGGATGAATCGCCCAAAACCTATACATATAAAATTGTAAAGGCCTATCCTCACGATCCTGAGGCATATACCCAGGGCTTGTATTTTGAAAAAGGTTTTCTCTTTGAGGGAACCGGGGAATGGGGCACTTCATCGCTGCGAAAGGTAAAACCCGAAACAGGCGAGATTATCAAAAGCCTGAACCTGCCCGATGATATTTTTGGAGAGGGTATCGCATCTGTAGGTAACAAGATTATTCAGCTTACATGGAAATCGAATCAGGGTTTTGTTTATGATAAAGAAACCTTCAGGCAGATCAACAAGTTTAATTATTCCACAGAAGGCTGGGGTATCACGACGGATGGCAAGCGCTACATTATGAGCGATGGAACAGCATACCTCTATTTTCTGGATCCCGAAACATTTTCTCAAATCCGGAGCATCGAGGTGTGCAACGATATTGAACCGGTGTATTACCTGAACGAATTAGAATATATTAAAGGCGAGATATGGGCAAATGTTTACCAGGAAAATTATATTGTACGTATTGACCCGGAATCCGGAAAAGTGCTGGGAAAAGTTGATTTTTCAGGCATTCTTGACCTGAGGGGATATACCAAAAGAGTGGATGTGCTCAATGGGATCGCATGGGATGCCAAAGGAAACCGGATTTTTATCACAGGAAAATGGTGGCCTAAATTATTCGAGGTAGAGGTTATTGAAAAAAAATGATTTATGAAAATTGCAGTAAACACACGATTGTTGTTAAAAGACAGGCTGGAGGGGATCGGATGGTTCACCCTTGAATCGCTGAAGCGTATCACGCAGGCTCATCCGGAGCATGAATTTATTTTTATTTTCGACAGGCCGTATTCGCAGGAATTTATTTTTTCGAACAACATAACGCCGGTTGTTGTTTCCCCGCAGGCGCGCCATCCCCTTTTGTTTTACATCTGGTTCGAACGCTCTATACCCAAAGCGCTGAAGCAACATAACGCAGAACTGTTTCTTTCCACAGACGGTTTTATTTCTCTTTCTTCAACGGTCCCTACGGTAAATGTAATTCACGATATAAATTTTGCGCACAATCCCAAAGATCTTCCTTTTCTGGCAAGCAAATATCTGAATCATTATTTCCCTCTTTATGCCAAAAAAGCAAAGAGGCTGGCAACGGTATCTGAATTTTCAAAAGACGATATTGTTTCTACCTATAATATTGACCCGGAAAAAATTGATATTGTATATAACGGAGCCAACCCGCTTTATAAACCTCTTGACGATAAAACCATATTACAGACCAAACAAAAATATACAGGAGGAAAAGACTATTTTATTTTTGTGGGAGCGTTGCATCCGAGAAAAAATATTGCCAGGCTGCTGCAGGCCTTCGATGCTTTCAAAAAGAGCAGCGGTTCTGATATGAAACTTGTTATTGTAGGCCAGCAAATGTTTAAAACAAGCCGTATTCAAAATGTTTATTCAGCGATGACTCATATGCGGGATGTTATTTTTACAGGCCATTTATTGCCCGAAGAATTAAGCGTCATCATGGGGTCTGCCTTTGCGCTTACCTTTGTTCCTTATTTTGAGGGATTCGGCATTCCGATTATCGAGGCCATGAACTGCGATGTGCCCGTGATCACTTCTAATATAACGTCAATGCCCGAAATAGCCGGCGATGGCGCTTTGCTTGTGGATCCCTACTCTGTTGATTCAATAAAACAGGCCATGCTTACCATTACCAAGGTACCTGCGATGAGGGAAAAACTGATTGCATATGCGGATATGCAAAAAATTAAATTCACATGGGACCGGACAGCGGAGAAACTGTGGGGATGTATAGAAAAGGTTATTGGAAAGAGATTAAAAAGTACTTAACGCGAGACTTCGGCATGAGCTGTTTTTATCCCGTTTTAATTTACCGTAACCACTTTATTATTCTGAACCTTAATATTTCCCATCCTCTTCTGTATCCCCCAGGTCATCAACTCTCCTTTAACTGCCTTAAGCAATGATTTGATGGCGATATAATACATAAGTTGACGATATACAAATTGCTGCGGTATGATACCGAGCAGCCGGGCCATATTCTCTTTTTCAAAAGAAAAAGCCAGCATGCCTGCAAGAAAATCCACAACTATAAACAAGAGATAATAGATCAGTATCTGGTTGAAATTCTCTGTCAGAAGACCGACAATCAGCATTAGGTCGGCAATAGGGGCAAATACGGGAAGCATTAACTGGAACAATAAAATATTCGGAAAAGCTACCATGCCAAGCGCTTTATACCTTGGATTAAAAAATACGTACCGGTGCTTCCAGACACTTTGCAGGATTCCGAAATTCCAGCGGAACCTCTGTCTCAAAAACATTTTTACCGATGCCGGCGCTTCGGTATATGCAATCGCATGCGGGCTATACACTACCTTATATCCTTTCTTGATAATCCGTATCGTAATGTCGCAGTCTTCGGCCAGCGTATCGGTAGTGTACATCCCTACTTCTTCAACAATGCTTTTTCTGAATGCCCCGATTGCTCCCGGAACAACAGAGATGCAGTTCATCAGGTCAAAAGCTCTGCGGTCGAAATTCTGGCTTGTGATATACTCTATAGATTGCCAGATGGTAAGAAGATTATTTTCGTTTCCAATTTTAACATTTCCGGAAACAGCGCCTATTTTTGAATTATGAAAATAGGGGATAAGGTTTTTTATTGCATCGGTATGCAGTTGCGTATCCGCATCAATACACACCATAATCTCTCCGCTCATATGTTCGATGCCATAATTCAATGCCGTGGCTTTTCCTCCGTTGGGTTTTGTTAAAACAAGCACTTTGGGGTGATTGCCGAATGCAGAAGATATTTTTTCAAAGGTATTGTCTTTCGATCCGTCATCAACAACTATCACTTCAAAGTCCGGATAATCCGATGTTAACAGGTTATTGATATTTTTAACAATATACACCTCTTCATTATATGCCGGAACAATAACGCTTACACGGGGGGCATATTCTGAAATGCTTTTAAGCCGCCTTATAATACCGGCCGATTTCAGTTTATTGATAAAGGCAATCATGGCGATGAATAACATTCTGGCTACGGAAAGAAGGGTAGCGACTATAAAAAGCGCATATACGAATTTTTCGAGCCAGTTGAATGCCGTGGCTATATACCAGTTCGCTTTTGATAAGTACACATCGCCTTTTGAACTTAAATTCGGCATGGCAAAATCCCGGTCTTTGTCAACCAGGCCGCTAATCGTTGTAAACTTGTAGCCACGCAGTTTAAAATACCGGATTATCCGGGGAAGAGCCTCAATGGTAGCTTCTCTTTCTGCTCCGGAATCGTGAAGCAATAATATGGATCCGCTTTTTATTTTTTTCCTGATCCGGTTCATTATGGAATCTGCAGTTGTTCCGGGCTTCCAGTCGTAAGGATCAATGGATACGCCGACAGAATAATAATTACTTTCCTGCGCCCATTGGGTTGGCCTGATATTGTAGTAATGCGTTGTAACGGTATCGCTGTTAAAAGGAGAACGGTATAAAATCGTAGTGTGTCCGGTAACGCATTCAATAAGCCTTCGCGAAAGATTTATCTCGAAATCAAAACGCTCCGGGCTGATTTCATAAACATTCGGATGAGAAAATGTATGATTTCCGATTTCATGCCCTTCGTCGTAAGTGCGCTTTAAAAGAGAAATATTATTTTCTGCATTCAGGCCGATAACAAAAAAAGTCGCTTTAACGCCGGTTTTCTTTAATATATCGAGGATTCTCGGCGTGTATCGTTCATCCGGGCCGTCGTCGAAAGTAATGGCTAAGGTTGAATCTTTATTGCCGAATCGCCTGATAACACAGGTTGTTGGAAGAGATTTATATTCCTCTTCGGCTATCACCATATTTTTATTATCGAAATCAATACCGATCTCTCCCCGCAGCGGCGGCGTTTCAATGTCTAAGATATCTCCCTTCCCGAAATATAAAATAGTATCAGACGGCGGTGTCTTGCTGAATTGTTTCAGATCATAGAGGGTGTCGCTTTTTAATTCCGGGAAACTTAAATTGTCTTTAAAAAATTCCCACATACGTTCATCTTCCGACCCGATACGCCAGACAGAAACTCCGGCCAGTCCATAATCCTCCGCTATCCGGATATTGTTGAAATTCATGGCTGCATCGGCAAAATATACGTCATGATAATCTCCGTTTTCATCATAATAATTAAAATATGAATTATAGGTATCCGCATCAAAATCAATAGCGGCATCATATTGTTTTGCTACGGTTACAGCCCTCTGGTAAGTTGTAATGCTGCCGTTTCCGCTGCCTTTCCAGTCGTAACCATATGCGGCAATACTTAATACAAGTTTTTTGGGATCCACTTTTTCGCACCAGTTATCAAGAATATCTTCTATCCATTTTGCATCGGCTATAGGGCCGGGATCGCTAGACATTGTGTTCTGGTCGTATGCCATGATAATAAGATAATCATTGTTTTTGCAAAACTGGCTTATGTCTATATTCTCTCGCTGCGGCGCCACATCCTTTGTTACAAGATACCCGTTTTTATGTAATGCGTAATACAGTTCATAATGGAACATCAGTATATTGACATTGTCTTTCGGATGCAACTGCTCAAAGTCTATATTCACTCCCTGCAGTTTGTGTTTTTTTATAAAATTTAAAATGCTGTTGATGAGTCTTGCCCTTCTTTCTTTTGTAGATACAATGCGGCTCACATTGTCTGGATCAAATTTTTTCTTAGACGTATTGTAATTTGATACCATGGCCATGATTTTAATTTTATTCGCTTTTGCAATGTCAAGTACTTTTTGAAAATTTTTATCATATGCAGTTATTACCGTGTCGGCTTTATCGTTAAGGAACAACCATTCTGGAACGATCATATTCAGGGCAAGGATATTCTCTTTCAGATGAACATAAGAAATAGGGTCCCAAACTACATAAAAACCAGCCCTGATTCCGCTGGTAGCATTTTTATGGCTGGATTTTTTCCCCTTAAAATTTTGCGGTTTGATTTTTCCGAGAATTTCTTTACGATCTTCTTTTTTATATCGTTCCAGGTCGGTTTCTTTATGGATATTCTTAACCGTTTTTCGAACAACCAGGTCCGGGATTCTTGTTGCAGATTCATGAAATACGGCAATAATTAATGTTATGGCGCCGAGAATTATTAACAGTAATAATAAACGTATAGCGAGCAGGAAATTCTTCCACCGTCTGGGTGATTTTGATTGAAATACCTGAAACGTTTCCTGGCTCATCGAAAATTTAATTTTTACCAAATATAATACGCTAAATTCAAACCTGTATAGTACCGTCTTATTTACTGTTAATAAAATGACCAATGTCTGTCCCGGGAAAGATTCTTAAATTCAGAATAACTGACCTCAAATAAGATTTAAATTTCTGAATAACATTCCTAAAACTCAGATACAGCAGTTATTTGAAAAATATTAACTTTGTAAATTCGAAAATAATTATCGGATTTTAAAATGATACCAAAAAAAT
>JACREX010000149.1 GCA_016212695.1 Bacteroidia bacterium | reverse complement strand
TAAAATAAGTTTAGATATGATTAATAGAAAGCACATACCTTTTCTGGATGCGTTATTAATGCTTTTAGGTTATGCCCGTACCCGAATTATGGAGCAGATAAAATCCGTAGCATTTATCATTTTATATTTAATTGTTTTTCAGACAATCATTTTAGGAGTGCCTCTTGCAAATGCACTGGGTACGGCAGGAGGGATTGCTTTGGTTATTTTTGGTCTTTCTTTCTTTTTAGAAGGCCTGCTACTTGGTTTAATGCCCGTGGGCGAGCGTGTAGGTGTAAAACTTCCTACAAAAGCCGGCATTGTGATCATTTCTATTTTTGGCCTGATATTAGGTTTTGGGGCAACACTTGCCGAGCCTGCCATCAGCGCACTTAAAACGGCCGGTTCATCCGTAACTGCATGGGATTCTCCTTTGTTGTTTTTATTATTGGGGCGTTATTCAGAATGGCTGGTGATGTCAGTTGGAATTGGTGTTGGTTTTGCAGTAGCTTTGGGCATGTGCCGGTTTTACTTTAATTGGTCCATTAAACCCATCATTTTTATAATTATTCCACTTCTTCTGATTCTATCTGTATTTGCTTCTTTCAATGCCAGTTTAACCAAAATTATTGGTCTCGCTTGGGATTGCGGCGCTGTAACAACCGGTGCAGTAACTGTCCCCCTTGTTCTTGCTCTTGGTATTGGTGTTTCCAGAGCCTCAAATAAAGGGAAGGGGTCAAGCGGTGGCTTTGGTATTGTATTGCTTGCATCGGCTTTTCCTATTCTTGCCGTATTGGTATTAGGCATTTCCCTTAATTTCAGCACTCCGAAACCTGTTACTGAAACAGAATTTTTTTCTCCTGCAGGTAGAGAAAATGCTTTGAAATTATTTGGCGGTGAAGCGGAATTAACCCGTCACGCTTTTACGCATGGCAGTGAAGAAGGCAGGCGCGCTTATTTTGGCAACGAAAAAGCGTACAAAAAAGCTGTTGTCGCCATGCACGAAGACCCTAAAGCAAAACTGGCCCAGATAGGTGAAATGCCACTAACAAACTGGATCATTCAAAAAGCATCAGAAACCGAACGCTCTTTATTGTCGAATGTTAATTTATCTGAAAAAGGTAATGTTTCGACCTCTTCTTTTAGTACAACAATTAAAGAGGAATCAATAGCCGGTGTTCGTGCCGTTATTCCCTTATCTTTATTACTTTTAATAGTTCTTCTGTTCTTTTTAAGAGAAAAATTACGGTATAAAGACGAAGTTGCATTAGGTATCATGTTCACATTGATAGGGATGACACTTCTTACTTCCGGCATACGTCTGGGGCTGGCATCACTGGGTGGCGAGGTTGGCGCACAATTGCCTCGTGCTTTTGCCAGCGAGGAGAAATTCGTAAACCGTGTTGTTATCAATAATTTTGATACGTGTTTGCTTTATAAAAGTGTTGCAGCAGATGGCTCCCAGAAAACTTTTTTCAACCTGTATGAAAACGAAAAAATGAAACCGGTTGAGTTTCAAAAAGAGAAATATAATCAGGCCGGCAAACAATACACACAAATTATTACCCAGGAGCCTTTATTCAGTAAAAAACTAACGGTGCTGGGTCTGGTTTTGGTCCTGATTTTTGCATTTGGAATGGGCTATGGCGCCACTATGGCTGAGCCTGCTCTCAATGCCTTGGGTATAACTGTTGAGGGATTAACTGTTGGAACGATAAAGCGTGTCCAGATAGTTCAGGTTGTTTCTATTGGTGTTGGGATTGGTATTGTATTAGGTCTGAGCCGAATACTTTTTGATCTACCATTAATTTGGATGATTGTTCCAACTTATATACTGCTAATGCCTTTAACAATCTGGAGCGAGGAAGAATTTACAGCTATTGCATGGGATAGCGGTGGTGTTACAACAGGACCAGTTACTGTCCCTTTAGTGCTTGCTATGGGGCTGAGCATTGGAGGTGAGCTGAATGTGGTGGATGGCTTTGGAATTCTTGCATTAGCATCAGCTTATCCTATTATTACAGTGCTTTTATATGGCTTATATGCACGGGCAAAACAACGTAAATCTATTCTAAATAAACAACAGGAGGTTGACAATGGATAAAGAAAAACCAAAAAAGAAGAGAGTGTTTTCTCCATCAAGAACCGTATGGAGAACTCAAATGGATAAGGGTATCTACACTCCTCACAGGGTGAGCCGTATTACCTGTTACGTTAATCAGCTTTTAAGCGATAAAGTTACCGAATTCCTTAATAAGTTAGGTGTAATTATTTATATAGAAGGTGGCAGAACTATTAGGGAAATTGTTAAACCAAGACCCTTGGGGCTTCCGGGAGATATTATTCGTCTTCAGAGTTCTCCTGTAAATGTGTTTCGATTTACAATTCCGAGAGAGAATGCTCTATCTGTTATGGAATGCCTCATTGATGCAGCAGAACTTTATATTCCTGGCAGGGGTACAATTTTTTCTCAAGACCTTATGGAATTTAGTAAAGAACCGCCATCTATCAATTTAGAAGTTTTAAATAGCTCTAAAAAAGATATTCACGATGCAACCCTTCTTGATAAATTATCTTATGTGATATGTGTGCTTTCTGTTCCCGGCAGTGGTGAACATCTTGCAAAAATAGCATTGGATCTTGGTATTTGTGTTCCCCTGTTAACATCAGGTTCCGGCAATGACATCAGGGATCAGCTAGGATTGATTCGTATTACTATTTCGGCTGAAAAAGAAATTGTACATTTGATTACGCCTGAGCAGGATTCCTATAGTATTATCAAACTGCTTGTTGAGCAGGGCAGATTAGACCGGCCAGGACGTGGTTTTATTTACCAAACACCTGTAACCACAGGACTTATTGATACCCGAATGAAATTGGGTACTCAAAAATATGCAGCCAGTATTGAGCAAATTATAGCTGCTATTGATCAGATTAAATCAGGTACAAACTGGCGTAAAAGGCTTGATGCCGATAGTAACGAAAATAAGGGTGGCAAATCATTTCTTCCACAGGATAATTGTGAAATAGCGATAATTTCTGATGAAGACAGGATTGTCGCCCTCAGGGAAGCATGTATGAAAGTAGGCGCTACTGGCGCAACTACATCTCGTGTTATGCCACAGGTTTCAGAAGGCAGTGAGGAAATTACTTCAACCATGATTCGCAGTGCAATTAGCGTTCCTGCTGACATCACTGACTCTGTTGTAGATACTTTACTTGAAACCAGTACTATTAGAAATGAAAATATCGATCGTATTCATGTACTTGATTCTCCGGCAGCCTATGTTCATTCCTTATAATTTCATTGCTTCTTGGAGAATAATTTAAGATATTTCTTACCGGCCTTTTTATTAATGTTTTGGGGAATCGTTGTTTTCTGGGAAATTAGCAGAAACAGAAAAAAAAATTTACAAAATTTGATACTTGCCGAAAAGGATTTAACAAAATTTAAAATTATTAAGCGTACGTATCGGTTTTATAAAATTCTTTTATCTTTTTTATCTCTTATTGTGATTGTTTTTTGCTATCTGCCTGCTTACTATTCTTGGTTCATTCCGTTCTTTTCTTTAAATCCAATATTAAATATTTTCGGCCTTTTATTGTTGAACCTGTCTTTAATTTGGATTATTGTAGCTCAGTTATATATTGATAAAGAATTGTTCAAAATCAGCATAGACAGCAAAAATGTTAATTTAATAAAGTTGTTCTTTTATTCCAATAAAATGCTGACATCTGGAATATTGTTAATGTTTGTTGGTTTTTTCTTATCAATTACTAGCCTTTCAACACTTATAATTTGTATTTTAGCTTTTCTTATTTTCTTCTATAATAGGTCCAAACATGCTAACGGCCTGGTTCGTTACTCTTAGTTACCGTTTATTTTTTTGCTTTTTAAGCATTAAAACATTCTTTATTAAAATTGAACTTATAACTTTATCGTCAAATTGAAAAGGAAAATTCGAAATGTATATCAGCTATGTAGGCTATAAGGTAAAGATCAGGAACCATGAGTTCGTTACTGATGATGGTAAAAAGTACTCCAATATGGCTGCCATTTCTTTTTTTGATGCCAATAAAAAGGAAAAACTTTACCTGCAGTTGGGTTATATTGATACTGAGGAAATTTATAAACTGATTGATGAAGGACAACCCATTGAAATAGATAATTGTTATGTGGAAGGATTCTCCCTTTCTACTTACCGCAAATCAAGAGGTTTTAAAAATGACAGCTATGTTAAAGTAAAATCGTTTTCGGCAAAGAATAGTGTATTTGAATCTATTAAATGCAATGATTTTTCGTATGGCGATTTTACGGATGGTGAATTAAACCTTGCATCCTCCCAGTTTATTAATGGTGAAGTGACTTTTGCTTATTCCAAATTTGGAGATTTTTATGCTGATTTTAGTTACTGTGGATTTAAAAACGGCAATGTTGATTTCCAAAATACTGTTTTTGGCGAAGGTGAATTGTCTTTTAAAAATGCTGCCTTTCTTAACGGGGTAAAGAATTTTCAATATGCAGATTTCGGGAAAGGAAAACTTGTTTTTACAAACACGGAGTTTGGCGACGGCGATGTGATTTTTGTGAATACTAATTTCAACGATGGGGATGTTTCTTTTAAGGTAGCAAGTTTTGGTACCGGTAATGTGGATTTTCGTTTTGCTCATTTCGGAGAAGGTAACGTGGCATTCGACCGGACAGAATTTGGTAATGGGAAGGTGAATTTCAGCAAGGCGGAATTTGAAGATGGGAAAATTAATTTTAACAGATCTGTTTTTGGAGATGGCGATGTTACGTTTGAAGGCGCTGAATTAAAAAAAGGGAAATGCAATTTTCAAAGTGTGGAGTTTGGTAGCGGTGATAAAAACTTTGAACTGATGGAGTTTGGCGTTGCTGATGTGATATTCGACAAGACAAAATTTGGCCAGGGCCTGGTTTCATTCTATAATTCAAAATTTCATGTATTATCGCTCAAATCTTGTATCCTTGAGAATTATATGAACTTTCGTGTAGCCAGGTGCAGTTACCTCGACCTGTCCGGTACAGTGGTGAGAGATATCATTGACCTGAAACCATATGATTTTCCTGTTGATATAAAGATTATCAATATAACAGGCCTTTGTCTTCTGGGAAGAATTTACCTTGACTGGAACGCGAACCATGTGGAACAAATGATTGTTTCACAGAAAAAAACAAATAATCGCGATAAATCGGACCAGTTCAGAATACTGAAGCAGAATTTTAATAGCAGCGGTAATTATGATTACGAAGATGAAGCGTACGTTCTTTTTAAGAGGTTTGAGCAAAAAGCTGACCTTGAAGATGCGCTGAAAAGAAAACCGAAGTCTGCTCCTTTGCATTATATGGTGTTTGGCTTAAAGTGGCTGCTGTACGATAAAATGGGGTGTTATGCTACGAATCCGTTTAGAGCTTTGCTTAGCGCTGTTATTACCTATATATTTTTTAGCCTTTTGCACTTTATTATTCCTTTTTTTTACTGGGGGACTAAATGTTACAATGGTATTGACCCGGAGTTGAGCTTTTTCAAACGGCTCGGGCTAACTTTTTATTACAGCGCCATTACCTTTTTCACGGCTGGTTACGGTGATATATTTCCATTGGTAGGGGCTGGTATGGTAGTTGCGTCAATCGAACTTTTTTTTGGCATCTTTATGATGTCGTACTTTACGGTTGCTTTTGCCCGAAAAATTTTAAGATAACACAAGAAAGTCCAAATAATTTACCCGTTATAGAAACATATCAAAAACGGGCTCACTCCTCCTTCAAAATATTTCTGGCTCTTTCGGATTCAGGAACAATCTTGCAATTCTGGGCTTTGCATGTTGATGCGGGTTCCGTATGTTTTTTATTGCTCTCAGGTTCCCAGCCCATAATAAAATAAAGAACAAAAAATCCGATGATATAAGCAACAATTACATGCCAGCCTTTTTTTACCCATTTCAATACATCGCGAACATCAATCTTGTCTGAAAATTCATTGGAAATTGCAACGCCTGCAGAAGATCCAAACCAAATCATGGAACCTCCAAAGCCTACGGCATAAGCAAGCATTCCCCAGTCGTAATGGCCCTGTTCAAGACAAAGTTTTGTAAGCGGGATATTATCGAAAACTGCAGATACAAAACCCAGTACAAAAGCCGTCAGCCATGATGCATCCGGCAAGGTTTCAACAGGCATCAGCGATGCGCTGGTAACAAGACACAGCAGAAAAACAGTTCCTTTAATCGCATGGGGGATTTCCTTCCATGGCAATTTTGTCATCACGGTTCCGATGATAAGAGCAATCCATACTCCAAGCGCAGGCATATCGTATAATACATTAGAAACAATTGCTCCAATCAATATTAAAATGACAATAAACATTTTCACCCAGTTGATTTTTATTTTTTCTGCCGTTTCTTTAATAATTGGCTGTAGCTTATTCTGCTGGTGCGAAGCAAACCATCCGAAAAACAACAGAGCGGCAAATGATGCAATGAATGCATGAAACACATTAAGCGGGCTCACTCCGTCTATCCACATCATGGTGGTGGTGGTATCCCCAAGCACGCTGCCTGCTCCACCGGCATTGCTGGCTGCAACAACAGCTGCAATATATCCGATGTGTACGTTTTCTTTGAATACGACCAGCGCTATGGTACCCCCGATAAGGGCTGCGGCAATATTGTCAAGAAAAGAAGAAAGAACAAACACAATGATTAATAACAGAAACGGCCCTTTCCAGTCGTGCGGTAAATATTTAGGGATTACCAGGGGAATACGTGTTTCTTCGAATATTTTTGCAAGAATGGCAAAACCTAATAACAACCCTGATAAATTTAAAATGGTTGACCATTCTCCTTGCCTGAGGTCTTTATGAATAAGCTGGTCAATAAATGAATTGTGACCAAACATGTGCTCGCCAAAATGAAATCCTGAATCGAAAATAAATTTGAAAATAAGAATGACTGCAAGCCCTATAACAGCTACCCAGAAAGTTTTATGGTGAAAAACCGCAACACCGATCAGCACTAATGCAAATAAAATAAACTCCACCCGGATGCTTCCTATTGCGGGAACGCTGCCGGCATCAGAGGCTAAAGCGAATAATGGAAAAATACAGACTGAGATCAGCGTTAAAAAATATTTAAAATATTTTGAAACGGTTCTTTTTATCATTTTCTTTTCATATCAGGCCTTGTTTATGTTTTTCGCCAATCACCTTTAGCATATCGGCAGTCATGGCTTCGAGGTTGAAATCTGGCTTCCATCCCCACTCCTGACGCGCTGCAGAATCGTCCACTGAGTCAGGCCATGTATCAGCAATTTGTTGTCTGTAATCCGGCTCATATGTAACATGGAATTCAGGAATATGTTTCTTAATAGAATCGGCAAGTTCCTTCACCGTAAAGCTCATGGCGCCGACATTGAAATCGCAGTGGTGCTTCAGTTTTGAAAAATCAGCCTGCAGCAGGTCAATGGTAGCCTTTAAACAGTCTGGCATATACATCATCGGCAGCCGGGTATCCTCTTTTACAAAACAGGTATATTTTTTATTTTTCACCGCTTCATAATAAATGGCAACCGCATAGTCTGTGGTGCCGCCGCCGGGCAGCGTTTCGTTGCTGATAATACCCGGGAATCTTAACCCGCGGACATCGAGCCCGAATTTTTTAACGCAATAATTACCTAACAGTTCCCCCGCAACCTTCGTAATACCATACATGGTTGTTGGTTTAAGAATGGTTTCCTGGGGTGCATTTTTTGGTGTCTCAGGCCCGAAGACCGCAATAGAACTGGGAACCAGAACTTGTTTCATCTTATATTCTACAGCCACATCCAGCACATTGATAAAACCGTTCATATTAACATTCCATGCGAGTTTCGGACGCTGTTCCCCGGTAGCGGAAAGGATTGCCGCCATGTTCAGAATGCAATCTATATTGTATTTTTTCACTATGGCTACCAGCGAATCTTTATGGCAAATATCAATATTTTCAAAAGGACCGGCATTCACTATTTTTTCAGGCGGGTTTGTCTTTTTATCAGCGGCTATAACATTCTCTGCGCCGTATATCTTACGAAGTTCTGCCAGCAATTCTGAACCGATTTGCCCCAACGCACCGATTAATAATATTTTTTTAAACACTTTTTTAGAATTAAATATTTTACAATTACCTTAAGTTATACTAAAAACGGGGTAAACTTGTATTGTTTGTAATCGGTTATCGGTAAACGGTAATCAGAAATACCGATTACTGAATACTGAATACCGATTACCATTTGAAAATGTATAAATTTAAACTATTCAAAGTATAACCATGGACAAAAATAATTTATTTATGAAACAACAGGAAGGAATAATACAAATTCATGTATCTTTTTTTTAAATATTAGTATTATTTTTGAATTTCAATTTTATTAATCTTATACTGCAGACGGTGTAAATTTCCGCAACAAAATATGAGTTGGAAGATGGTAGCGGTAGTTGGTAGTCGCTCTGTTACTGCAAACTACCAACTACTACTACCAACTTTTCAAAATGCGATAATTTATCCTGTTTTTAGTATAACCATAAAAGAATAGCATTGATATTCGGCATAGGTACAGATATTATTGAGGTAGGCCGTATCCGGAAGCAGATTTCAAAAACCGGTAATCTGAAAGAAAGTCTATTTACTAAAGCCGAAATAGAATATTGCGAGTCGAAACACGATAATGCCCGGCATTATGCGGCCCGGTTTGCAGCAAAGGAAGCATTTCTCAAAGCGCTTGGCACAGGGTTAAGGGACGGATTCAGTTTCAGGGAGATTGAAGTTTTGTCAGACAACCTGGGCAGGCCTGAAATTAAAGTTTATGGAAAGGTAAAAAAATTCACTGTGTATCATAAGTTGATTTATTTTAATGTTTCAATAACACATGTTAAAGATTATGCAAATGCCATGGTAATTATTGAAAAGGCAGATTAAAGTTGCGCCAAATGTTTTTGTACTAAAAAATTGCCGGAATATTATTTTTTTTAAATTTGTCGGTCAATCAATAATGTATGTCATACATTGGTTTATGTGAAGAAAGAATAAAAAAATTTTCCCGGCACATAGCCGAAAAAGTGGAGCGGGAAAATAATGAGACGCATCCTGAAAGCAAGGAGCGTGGAATGTTAACATAAGAATTATTTTGTAAGCAACATATAGTATGAGTTCACTCTGAAAAGTATATTTTTATGAATCAGCTTTTGCCCCGTCCCTAAAGGGTGGCTGATTTTCAGCGATTTCCCTTCAGGGATTAAGGGCAAAAAATCGCTGAAATTTAGTTTTTGGACTTTTCGGAGTGGAC
>JACREX010000148.1 GCA_016212695.1 Bacteroidia bacterium | reverse complement strand
TTTCCTGGGGCAGGGAACAAGCATAACTTTACCATACCTGCAAACCATTGTCCAGATTTTTATGGTCACGATTCTTCCGGCAGCCATCGGCGTTTTTATAAGGAGGCTTAATACCAATTTTGCCCTTTTTATGGATAAGCCCTTGCGGATTATTTTACCGGTATTATTGTGTTGTGTTTTTGCCATCAAGATATTTGCCAGCAAGAATCAGGGCGGTTCCGGTATTACCACAGGCGAGATATTTCATATTTTTCCATTTGTCTTGGCATTGAATATTCTTGCCATGACACTGGGTTATTTTGTGGCAAAATTGGTGAAGCTGGAGTACAAAGTTCAATATACGATTGCCATAGAAGTGGGGCTGCACAATACGGCGCTTGCATTACTCGTGGCCGGTACGATCCTGAAAAATCACGAAATGGAAAAGCCTGCAATTGTTTATGCCATGTTTACATTTTTTTCGGCAATACTTTTTATTTTTGTCATCAAGGGAAAGAAAATATTTCAGTAACTATTTTTATGAATATTTCAGAACGATTATCAAAATACAAACACGAAATAATCCTCATCAT
Organism: Bacteroidia bacterium; assembly: GCA_016212695.1. Lineage (GTDB taxonomy): Bacteria > Bacteroidota > Bacteroidia > Bacteroidales > GWF2-35-48 > GWF2-35-48. Next base: position 7,601 of record JACREX010000148.1, on the reverse strand, counting down.
TATTTTACTGCTTGCGGCATCGCTGCGCCTTTACAATTACTCCGGCTGGTCGCTCAGCAACGATGAGCTCAGCGCCCTTAACCGCATCCGCTACGATAACCTGAAAGATGTGGTAAAATTCGGCGTGATGAAATACGATACGCATCCGGCAGGCGTGCAGATTTTTTTATACTACTGGACAAAAACATTCGGCGATTCTGAAGCCAGCGTAAGGCTTCCTTTTGTTATTGCGGGGATTCTTTCCATACTTTTCATTTATCTGATCACGGCAAAATGGTTTAACAAAACCGCCGGCCTGTTCACTGCCCTTGCATTAAGCTTTCTGCAATATCCCATACTTTACAGCCAGTTGGCGCGACCCTATAGTTTCGGCCTGTTATTTTCACTCCTCACGGTCTGGTTCTGGACGATGATCTTTTTTAACAAAACTCGCCGGAAACCATGGATGTATGTTGGTTTTGTGTTCTCTGTAACATTGGCTTTATATACCCATTATTTCAGCTCTCTCTTTGTATTTATTGTAAGCATCACGGGATTGCTCTTTCTTAAAAAAGATAACTGGAAACCGTATATAGTATCGGGTATAGCGATCCTTGTTTTATACATACCGCATTGTAAAGTCGTAATGTACCAGTATGCATATGGCTTTGAAAATGTATCGTGGCTTGGCGCCCCGGGCAAAGACTGGCTGATTGATTATATAAGTTATTGCTTCAATGATTCTGCCTTTTTATTGATCCTAATGGGTTTGATATTTATCGGTTCCATAATTGCCGGATATAAGCAGTTGAAATTTTCAAAGTTTTTTATTCTCTCTTTCTTATGGTTTCAACTGCCGTTCCTGATTGGATATTATTATTCGGTTACCAAAACACCGGTACTGCAAAATTCTGTTTTATTGTTTTCGTTTCCGTTCCTGGTGGTTTTTCTTTTTTCATTCATTCCCGAAAAATTAAATGTCAAGGTGATTATTTTGTTTTTTGTCCTGGCTGCTTCAGGCGTTTTCAGCACAAGCCTTGAAAAGAAATTTTATTCCACGCAGCATTTTGGGGAATTTAAGGGGCTTGCCGAAAAAATTATTGAATGGGATAAAAAATACGGATATGATAAAATTACAAGAACCATTAATATTCATGCGCCTTACTACATAGATTATTACCTGAACCGGCAACATGAAAAAGTTGCGTTTGTTAAATATAATTTTTCGGAACAGGAAGACCTTGTCGAATTAATTTCTATTGTGAACCAACGTACGACACCCTATTTTTTATATGCCTATTCAAATGTTGAAAACACCCTGGAAATTTATGAAATAATAAGGGAAAAATATCCCCGGATACGGGAGCAAAAAAAATATTTTGGATCATCGGTAATATTATTTGAAAAAGATTCAACCTGTAAAAGAACCTCTCTTTTTTCAACGTTTAATGATTTTGAAAGGCACTGCAATTATTGGGAATCCAACAAATCGCTGTTCGATTCTTCCGTTTTTCTGTCCGGGGGAAAGAGTTACAAAATTGATTCCGTTACAATGTATAGCGCAACTTTTGCAATTAAAAATTCAGAGTTGAAACCTGCCGACAGTTGTTTGGTGAGCATTTCTGTTAATGGCTTCTTAACAAAAAATGCAACGGCAGAACTGGTTCTCTCCGTTGAAAAGAAAGGCCGTGAAAAGGAGAACGAATGGTATTCATCAGCGTTGCATAAATATATAAAGGAGCATGGAAAATGGGGTAAAGTTTACCTTACAAAATATTTGAAAGGAGATTTAAGTCCTGAGGATATTATCAAAGTTTATGTCTGGAACACCGGGAAAAATAATGTGTATATAGACGATTTCAAAATTGACTTTTATAATCCCTGACCTGAATTTTTAATTCCTAATTCCTCCCTTACTCACCCATTTACCCATTTACCCATTTACCCAGCCACCCAGTCGCCCAGTCGCCCAGTCGCCCAGTCACCCAGTCACCCAGTCGCCCATCTACCCATTATAAATTCGACATATAATTTTATTCAATAATAATCTTTCCCCTGTACGTCTTATCTCCTTTTAGTTCTATGGTATAGAAGCCCGGCAGCATCGTTCTTTTTTCAATCACAACTTTGTTTCCGATAATCTGGTCCTGTGTTCTTACAATTTTTCCGGTTACATCTGTAATTGTTAAATGGTACGGCACATTATTTTTATTTATGAAATATACAATCGCGGAAGTATTAAACGGGTTTGGCCAGATTGATAATCCGGTTGTCGTTTCACTGCCGTTAGAAATATTATCAATTATGCCATTATCTTCAATATTCGATAAACTCTGGCTGAAAGGGCCGCTCATGTCTTTTCCCGTACCGGATGCCCAGCAACTGTCTCCTTTTATTACAACAATCTGGTAATAATAAGCTCCTATCGGCTGATAGTCGGTGTAGGTTGTCAGGTTGCTTTGTATGGCGCCGATAGGCAGCAGGAAATCCGGAGATGAACCCCGGTATATTGTATAAGAAGGGAAGGTAAATCCTTCGTAGTTTTCCCAAATCAGGTTATAAACCCCAATTCCCGTACTGACCGTAAGATGCATGGTTTTGTGCGGAGAGCTCATTTCCGATTCATTCCCGCAGGTGTCAATCACAGCAAGACGGTACCTGTCTGAGTGCTGCGACGGATTCGAAGAGGTGTCAATATAAAGGCTCATATTGCTGAACGGGATATTGGCAAGCAGGGCATACTGCCCAGCAGAAGATGTTTCTTTATATAAATTGTATGAAGTGGTTCCGGCATCGTTTGTCTTCTCCCATACGATCATGTTTTTTCCCGTAGCGCTGTCAAGGGTTACAATGCATATCTGCTCGTCAGAAAATGGATGTGCCGCATTAATATAAACGGAATCCCATCCGATACTGCTATCGCTCATAACAGCTACAGTATAGTACCCGGTTTCAAATACTGTAATGCTTTGCGAAGTTTCTCCGGTTGACCATTGATATATTTCATAACCGCTGCCGGCATCCAGCGCTGCGCTGTCGCCATAGCAGAAATTAGCGGGTCCGCTTGCTTGGATATGCGGAAGGAGAATATCCGGTTGGGAAACAATAGCCGATGTTTGTGCCGTACAGTTATTGGCATCCGTAATGGTAACAGAATAATTACCTGCCGCTAATTGTTCAATATCCTGGGTGTGGTCGTTATTTGACCAGTTGTATGTGAAGGGGAAATCTCCCCCGGTTATTGTCAGGTCAATGGATCCGTTTTCCAGTCCATAGAAAGTAACATCATAAATATTTGTTGTCAGCATTATCTGGGGAGGGTTCACAAGCGTTATGCTTCCTGTAACAATACAACTGTGAGAATCGGTTACGGTTACGCTATATGTGTTTGCATTCCTGTTTGTGAGCGACTGGTAAGGCGATCCATTGCTCCAGTGGAACTGATACGGTTGAGTTCCGCCTGTTACATTGGCAGTGGCATTGCCGGTATATGAACCGTAACAAAAGGGATTGTTATAAGTAAAACTTAGATTTAATTCCTCAGGCTCAGGTATGGTAACATATCCGAAAGTCTTGCAATTGTTGGTGTCAACGACAGCAAAAATAAGTATGCCTCCAGGCTGACCGGAAATGGATTGTCCGAAACCAGCAGGCGTTGTTCCCCAAACGTAGGTAAGCGGAGCAATGCCTGTTGCAGTAACAGAAGCGCCTCCGTTGGCCTGGCCATGACATGATACAGGCTGAGTCATCAGTTGCGTGACGACCGGACCTCCGTTTTCGTTGATTAAAACAAAGGCAGAATCGGTACACCCGGTATTTACATCCAATACAAGAACGCCATAAATGTCTGCGACCAGGTTATATGCCGTATCGTTTTGCTGTTGGAGGGAATCGGACCAAAAGAAATAGTAACTTCCGGAACCGCCGGTTACAAAGACCCAGGCTGTTCCGTTGTTTTGGTGACAGGTTGCAGGATAGTTGGCAGTCATAAGCGATAAATGAGGAACCGTAGGATTTTGGATGGTAATTGTGTTTGTTTTTGTGCATCCGTGCGAATCTGTTATCGTATATGTATATGTTCCCGTGTCCAGGTTTGATACAATTGAATCATTCAGTCCATTCGACCATGAATACATATAAGGAGGCGTGCCCCCGGCTGCAGTAATGGAAATACTGCCGTCATTACCACAAACGGCATCGGTGATAACCGACGTAAATGAAATGTCCTGGGGTCGGTTCAGCGTATAAGTTGCACTGACGGATATTTCATTCTGATCGGTAATTACAACAGTCCAGTCCCCGTCTATTATTTGTGTACTGAAAGTCAGATCTTGCGTAGTAACCGGCTGAGTATATCCGCTATGCGTCCATTCATAAGAATATGGCGGATAACCTCCGGTAACTGTAATATCAATATATCCATCGGGAAAATTGTAACACGAATAATCATGTACCACTGCTGTTACATGAAGGTCGTGCACATAAATGGTGTCGTATGCAATGGATGTACAGCCAAACACGCTGGTAGCCGTGAGGGATATTGCATACAGGCCATATGAAGTGTATGTGTGAGTCGGGTTCTGTAATGTACTTGTTGTCCCGTCGCCAAAAGACCAGAGATAGCTTACCGCTCCTTCGGTATGATTGGTAAAAGGAACCGCTGTGTTTACCTGGAACAGGAAGTCCGGAGTTGAAAAAGATACCTCCGGATTTGCTATGTGGACAGTTCGGAATGAGGAGTCGCTTCCGCAACCGTTAGTCACAACAAGCTTAACAACATAGTCGCCGCCTGAAGAATAAAAATGAACCGGGTCTAATTCCGTTGACGTGGATTCATCCCCAAAATCCCAGTGTAAATTATATGCATTGATTCCATTCGGATAGTATTTGAACTTAACCGAATCGCCTGCGCAAAATGTGTTGTCGCTGACATCGAACCATGATTTCGGTGTGTTGGTAGTGCTTACTCTCACCAATATTTTCAGGGTATCTGTTCTTCCGCAGCCATTGGTTGAAATAAGAGTAACCTGATAAATGCCTGTATCGGAATACTGATGGTATACATTCTGTAGTGTGCTGAAGGTGTTATCGCCAAAATCCCAATGGCAGGATATTCCTCCGAGCGACATAAACAGGATGGCATCACCGGGGCAGCCTGTAGTATCGTTTTCCGATGGATCCCCGTCGTCGCTCAGCGATGTCATAACATAATTAAAAGCCGGAACAGAAGGATTATTGTGTACTAAAATAGTTCCGGTAAGAGAGTCGGTATTACCGCAGAGATTGGTTACGGTAAATATGAAATCATAGTTCCCTGTATCATTATAAACATGGTAAATTACAGGAATAATTGTATCGGAATACTGGCTGATATTAACGAGAGAATCGCCGTCGCCGAACCAAACGGAATACTGGTAATTTGTCTTTAGCATTTCATTAACCTGATCAAAAAAGTAGACTTTTTCTCCGGGACAAATGGAAGGAGGCAATGAATTCAGTTCTGCGTTAGGCCATGAATCGGGATTTACATTCACCCACTTTCTCGCCGTGTCGCTGCCAAGGCAGTTGTTAACTGCAATCAGCCTTACTTCAAAAAAACCGGCTATGTTAAAAGTATGTACAGGGTCTTTTTCAAGAGAAGTATTTCCGTCGCCAAAGTCCCAGTGAAACGAAACTCCGGAATTATCATTAACATAACCCCCGAATGAAACGTCTTCTCCCGGACAAACAGTAGTAGTGTCGGAGTTGCTGTTTATATTATTGAAATAAATCCAGGCGGAAGGTTTTTGAGAAGGGTTATAAAGAATATGAATGACTTTTTCTACTGTATCAGAATTGTTGCACCCGTTAACAACTATATGTCTCACCGTATAGGCGCCTGTATCGGTATAAACATAACCCGGGCTGTGAAGGGTTGATGTGCTTCCGTCGCCGAAATCCCAAAAATGAGTTCCAGCGCCCTCGGCATCGAACTTAACAAGGTTATTCGGGCAAACCGGATCATCGTTCCAGAAATCTGCCTGGGCCTGAACATTGTTGTTTATATCAATAAATGTTGTTGCTGAATTCGTATTATTGCAAATGTTTATCACGGTTAAGGTGACATTCCTGAAACCATTGGTAGAGTAAGTGTAAATCGGATCTTTTTCATCTGAGGAACCGCCATCGTCAAAATCCCAGTAATAGGATTCAGAGGGAAAAGGGTCTTTAAACTGGATTGGATCGCCTATGCAATATTCATTGGAAGGAATCTGTATGGCAACCTGTGGAATAGCGCTTCCCGTTATATGCACTGTTTGTATCACAGTGTCAATACCGCAATTTGTCTGTGCGATCATCATTACCGGATACGTGCCCGGATTGTCGAAACTGAAAGGCACCCAGTTGAAAGTGGCGGAATCGTCAGGGGTAAAGTACCACTTGATGTTGTCGTATATGGCGTTTACGCCGAAATACATTTCTTCTCCGGGGCATACTGTGGTGTTGGGATATACAAAAAATGTATCAACTCCGCTGACATTAATGTCTTTTTCAAACTTTCCGACAGGTTGCTGGTTGGCAAATGCAAAGAGAGTAATCCTATAATAACCGGGATGGGCAAAAGTATAACTTGTATCGAATCCCTGGCAATATTGTTGGTTGCCAATATACCAATAATAGGTATCGCCCACCGTGCTGGTATTGGTAAAGGTAACGGTAAGCGGCGCACAACCTGATCCGGGATTCATGGTAAAACTTACCTGGCTGAATCCAACCGTAAAACCAAAGAATAAAAAAGTTATTAAAAGACCGGTCTGTCTTAATTTAGATTTCATATGATTTAAGGATTAAGTTTTTTAATTAGGAATATTAGTTAGAACAGCTAATTTGTATTTGTTTTGAACAGAAGTTCGTTTTTATCTTTTTTATCTATTTCATAGAAATAGACGATTTTTTTTCCATTATTCAGGTCCATTCCCGTATAGTCCGGAACATCGTAGATCACAACTCCGTTCACTTCAACTTTCGAAGTAATAAAGACAGCTCCCTCAGGCGCTTCCTTAGGGTCATAGACTTTTATTATTTTTTTCATGATTGGGTTGGTTAGGTTTTACAAAAATAATATAATTTTTGAAAAATAATCGAAAAAATAATAAAAAATAATAAACTGAGGGTTTTTGTTATTGATTCAGTAGATGAAGTATTTATAAAAAAGGTTGTTAATAATTATACGTTGAATTGATTTTATACATTACTGATTTTATATTTTTTTAAATACTCATCAACAATATTATATGTCCAAAAAAGATTTATATCACAAAATCTACTATTGATTAATTCTTTTAAAGATTGCATCATAGAAATGCTAAAATTCCTGTCAGCGTTGTATTCATAATTATCAGGATTCTGCTTTTCAAGAAAAAAAACGACTCTTTCATATTTTACAATAACCTTATTAAGCTTTTCACAAAAAGAGTCTGAATGATTAGCTATTAAATCATTAATTAATACAACAGAGTCCTCTTTTAATTTTATTTCTTCTTCACCGGCTTTTTCAAGCCTGTTTTTATCGTCATCGGATAATAATTCTTTTTCTTCGCTGTACGACAGCCAGAATATATCAGTACTTAATTCATGTAGTC
>JACREX010000147.1 GCA_016212695.1 Bacteroidia bacterium | reverse complement strand
ATTGTCATTTTAAAGTTAATAATATCGAATAACGAACGTCGAATAACGAATTCTGAAGTGCGTAAAAGTTCGGCATTCTGCGGTTCGACATTCGATATTCATAATTAAAGCAATTGTAAACTTTAATATTTTACAAGCCCTAAAGGTATGTGGGAGTATAAGGCGACTGAGGCTCCCGAAGGCGCCGATGGGAAACAGGTATAGAAATATATATTAAAACATAATCAGTTTCAGAAACGGAATCCGGCCAAACGCTGAGTTTTAAAATGTTCGGGTTTCTGCATTTTTACCGCGGCATAGGCTGTCTCTCGTTCAATGTCATTAAATAAAGCCTGTAAGGCTTGAATATGATTGAATAACCGGCGGTAAATTAATAAACCGAAAATTCAACCCTTGATGGGTTGAACGGATGTCTTCATTATTACCACCCCGATGTATCGGGGTTATTGATATTTTATCCATTCGGGATAATCTCATATCCATCATATCATTTTTAACCTGATGATATTGGTCACTCGTTTGCAACGAGCGAGCCGGTGCCTCAAAATAATATTCAGCTATTTTTTTCTTTATCTTTTTTTTTGTAGTTTTACATTTCATTTTATTTAAAGTAACCCAAAAAGATTTAGTAATATTTTAAACCTAAACGCTATGAAGAAATTTTATCTTTTACTCGGATTAATGTTTGTGTCATTGGCATTATTTGCAGGAACCATCACCATCACAGCGCCCAATGGCGGCGAAGTGTGGCCGGGATGCACGCAGAAAATAATTACGTGGAACGCATCGGGGGTATCGAACAATTATTCCATTGACTATTCCGTAAACAACGGCTCGTCGTGGATATCGGTCACCAGCGGGCTTTATATCACGAATTACCAATATACGTGGACAGTTCCCAATGTGTCGTCAACATCCTGCTTAGTGAGGGTAACTGATTCAAATACCCCGGCAACCTTCGACGTGAGCGATGCCACATTCTCTATCACTGCGCCCCTGTTGCTTATTACCCCTAACGGAGGTGAAACCTGGCAGGGCGGAAGCACACAGGCGGTCACATTTGTGGCTTCCGGCACCACCAATTATTACGATATAAAATATTCGCTCAACGGAGGCGCTTCCTATACGGATATTGTCAACAACCAAAATATCACAAACGGCACCTACAGTTGGAGCGTGCCTAACAATCCTTCCACATCGTGCCTCATAAAAATTCAGGATCATACCAATACGTCCTGCATGTACGATATCAGCGACAACCTGTTCACCATTACTCCCGCAACGCCGGTAATCACAGTTACCTCGCCCAATACAAATGTCACCTGGTATGTGGGGAAAACTTACAACATCACCTGGACATCGCAGTGGGTTACCTCCAATGCCATTAAAATTGACTACTCCACCAATAATGGCACAAGCTGGGTGCCTGTTGTAACCAATACCACCAATTCCGGTTCGTATTCATGGCTCATACCCAATACACCGTCAACACAATGCTTGGTAAAAGTTACCGACCTGGGAAATCCGGCCACCTATGATATTAGCAATGTGAATTTTATCATTGCTCCGCCTTTTGTTACGGTTACTGCGCCAAACGGCAGCGAGACGCTCACCGGTTGTTATTCCCAGACCATTACATGGAACTCCGGGGGAACCGGCACATCATTCACCATAAAATATTCGGTTAATAACGGCTCTACATGGACAACCATTACCTCATCCGCATCGGGCAGCAGCTATAACTGGAACCCTGTTCCGAATGTTTCATCAACACAAGCCCTGATTAAAGTATATGATACCGGAAACTCCGCTACTGTTGATTCAAGTAATGCTGTATTTACCATTTCTCCCAATACGGACGTGATAGTTACGGTTCCAAACGGGGGAGAAAGCTGGCAGGTGGGTACATCGCAAATTGTAACATGGGTTTCTGCGCCGACTTCAACGTATTTCAATGTTTATTATTCAACCAATAACGGTACAGGGTGGACATCGCTCACAAGCTATACGTCAAACTATACCTATTCATGGACTATACCCAACTATCCGGGAACGCAGAATTTAGTGAAAGTGGAAGACTACAACAACACCTGCAAATATGATATCAGCGATGCGGTTTTCACCATCTCGCCTCCAACTCCTGTAATAACCGTGACAAGCCCGAATACGGCAGTTACCTGGTATGTGGGCAACAGTTACAACATTACATGGACAACACAGTATGTCACTTCTTCGTATGTTAAAATAGAATATTCCACAAACAATGGTTCTACGTGGACAGATGTCGCTGCCGTAACAGAGAATGACGGCACGTATGCATGGACTGTTCCAAACACATTGTCAACACAATGTCTTGTCAAAGTCAGCGATTATTATACTCCCTCTACTTATGATGTCAGCAATACGGCATTTACGATCGCCGCGCCATACATTACCGTTACAGCGCCTAATGGAACCGAAAGCTGGAACGGATGCTCCACGCAAAGCATCACATGGAATTATGCCGGCGTTACCAATAGTTTTACGGTTAAATATTCTACCAATAACGGCGCTGCATGGACAACGCTCAGCGCTTCGGCAACCAGCGGCTCTTATTCATGGAATCCTGTGCCGAGCATTTCATCTGCAACTGCATTAGTAAAAGTAATCAGCAATGGCACACCCGCGGTTCTTGATTCCAGCAATGCCGTATTTACCATTACTCCCAATACGGATGTAATTGTAACCATTCCTAACGGAGGCGAAAACTGGCAGGTTGGAACATCACAAACTGTAACGTGGGTCTCTGCGCCGACCTCTACTTATTTTAATGTTTATTATTCGACCAATAACGGTACTGGGTGGACATCGCTTATAAGCTATACGTCAAACCATACGTATTCCTGGTCCATTCCCAACTATCCGGGAACGCAGAATTTAGTAAAAGTGGAAGACTATAATAATACATGCAAATTTGATGTGAGCAATGCGGTATTTACCATCACTCCTCCAACGCCGGTGATCACCGTGACAAGCCCGAATACGGCAGTTACCTGGTATGTGGGCAATAGTTACAATATTACCTGGTCTACCCAATACGTAACTGCAACGTATGTGAAAATTGAGTATTCCACAAACAATGGTTCAACATGGACAGATGTTGCTGCGGTAACAGAGAACGACGGCGCCTATTCATGGAATGTTCCGAATACACCTTCGGCAAATTGCCTTGTAAAGGTAAGCGACTATACCAATCCGACAACCTATGATGTGAGCAATGTAAACTTTACGATTGCTGTTCCCTATATCACCGTTACCTCGCCCAATGGCGGAGAAAACTGGAAGGGCTGTTCCTCCAAAAGTATTACATGGAGTTATGCCGGAACATCCAATTCATTTAATGTGAAATTATCATCCAATAACGGCTCTTCGTGGACAACACTCACAAGCAGCGCTTCAAGCGGAAGCTATACATGGAATCCTGTTCTCAGCATTAATTCTGCAAACTGCTTAGTTAAAGTTACAGACAATGGCAATGCGGCTTATAAAGATTCCAGCAATGCTGTGTTTACTCTTGTGAAAAATACCGACATCATTGTAACTGCTCCCAATGGCGGTGAAAACTGGCAAGTGGCCACATCGCAGAATATCACATGGGTGACAGAACCGACCTCTACTTATTATAATGTATATTATTCCACCAACAATGGCACAGGATGGACATCGCTTTACTCCTATACGTCAAGTCATACTTACGCATGGACTATACCCAATTATCCGGGCACACAGAACCTTGTGAAAGTGGAAGATTATTACAATAGTTGCATATATGATCTTTCGGATGCAAACTTCACCATTGCTCCTCCAATGCCTTACATAACGGTTAACAGCCCAAATACAGCAGTTACCTGGTATGTGGGCAATGCATACAATATCACCTGGTCGAGCGGATATCTCACTTCGAGTTTTGTCGCTATAGATTACTCGACCAACAACGGAACATCATGGACACAGGTAATTAATGTGACAGAGAACGACGGCGCCTATTCGTGGACTGTTCCCAATGCTCCTTCGGCAACTTGTTTAGTAAGGGTGAGTGAATATAACAATCCGGCAACTTTTGATGTAAGCAATGTAAACTTTACCATTGCTGTTCCCTATATCACCGTTACCTCGCCCAATGGCGGCGAAAGCTGGAAAGGCTGCTCATCAAAAAGCATTACATGGAATTATGCGGGAACATCCAATTCATTTAATTTGAAATTATCAACTAACAATGGCTCTTCGTGGTCAACGATCACAAGCAGCGCTTCGAGCGGAAGCTATACGTGGAATCCTGTTCCCAGCATTAATTCTGCAAACTGCTTGGTTAAAGTTACAGACAATGGCAATGCCGCTTATAAAGATTCCAGCAATGCCGTATTTACTCTTGTGAAAAATACCGATATCATAGTAACCGCTCCCAATGGCGGTGAAAACTGGCAGGTGGCCACATCGCAGAACATCACATGGGTGACTGAACCAACGTCAACTTATTATAATGTATATTATTCCACGAACAATGGAACAGGGTGGACTTCGCTTTACTCTTACACCTCAAGTCATACCTATGCATGGACCATTCCCAATTATCCGGGCACACAGAATCTGGTGAAAGTTGAAGATTATTATAACAGTTGCATTTATGATATATCAGATGCAAACTTTACCATTGCTCCTCCGACTCCTTACATTACGGTTAACAGCCCAAATACAGCAGTTACATGGTATGTAGGCACCGCATATAATATTACCTGGTCGAGCGGGTATCTCACTTCGAGTTTTGTTGCTATAGATTACTCGACCAACAACGGTACATCCTGGACGCAAATAATTAATGTAACAGAGAACGACGGCACTTATTCATGGACTGTTCCCAATGCCCCTTCTGTAAACTGTTTGGTAAGGGTGAGTGAATATAATAATCCCACAACCTATGATGTGAGCAATGCGAACTTTACCATTGCCATTCCTTCTTTAGTTGTTACCGCTCCGAACGGGGGCGAGAACCTGGAAGCATGCAACACTCAGTCTGTAACATGGAATTCATGGGGATTGAGTGGATCTTATAAAATTTATTATTCAACCAATAACGGCGCTGCTTGGAACCTCATTACAAGTTCTGCTTCCGGTTCAAGCTACAACTGGACGATCCCGACCGTATCGCCCCTTTCGGGTAATTGCAGAATAAAAGTGCAGAACGTAAATTATCCCTCGGCATTTGATTCAAGCGATGCAACATTTACCATGAAGCCGAACGATGATGTGATTGTAACATCGCCCAATGGCGGAGAAAGCTGGCAGGTAGCCACATCGCAAACCATCAGTTGGGTTTCTGATCCGGGTTCGACTTATTTCGCTGTTTATTATTCGAGCAACAATGGATCAACATGGACGAGTATTAATTCTTATACTTCTGCCCACTCTGTTTCCTGGACTATTCCAAACTCGCCGGGAAGCAATTATTTAATCAAAGTTGAAGATTATAATAATACCTGCAAGTACGATGTGAGCAATGCCTCTTTCACGGTTACTCCGGCCCAGCCGCAACTGCTCACACCTAACGGGGGCAATACATTATATTATGCTTCATCCTATAGTATAACATGGACAAACCAGTATTTCAACGGAACCTATGTGAGCCTGTATTTATCTGCCGACAGCGGATTAACCTGGTCGCCTATTGCCAGCGTTACTGAAAACGATGGCACCTATTCATGGACCATTCCGGCTATTTACTCCAACAAGTGTCTGGTAAAAGTTACGGAATATAATAATCCTTCAGTGTACGATGTGAGCAATGCCGTATTCAGCATTAATCCTGCGCTGGTGATTTCTTCGCCCAACGGCGACAATGGCAGCGAAGAGTGGCGCGTATGCACGCAAACCTCGATACACTGGACTGCAGGCGGATGTTCCGGTACATATAAGATTGAATACTCAACCAACAACGGCAGCACATGGAGCACCATCACATCAAGTTACAGCGCCGGAGGAACGGGGAGCATCACTTATGACTGGGCTATGCCAAACACCCCTTCCACACTATGTCTTGTGCGGGTAACCGATGCCGGAAATTCTGCCAAAACCGATGTGAGCGATGCCACTTTTACATTAAAACCGGCTATTACCGTGGCAACGCCTAACGGTGGAGAAAGTCTTACGGTTGGAGGATCTTATAGTATCACATGGACATCGCTGGGCGCATCGAACAGTTATAACATTGATTACTCAACCAACAATGGAAGCGCTTGGACAAATATCGTCTTCAATCAGACCATCACGAATAATACATATTCATGGACGGTTCCATCTGCAAGTTCTTCAAACTGCCTTATAAAAATCACCGATAATCTCAATACCTGCAAAACCGACCAGAGCAATGCAACATTTGCCATAGGCCTTCCTGCCGCCACCATCACAGTGACAGCGCCAAACGGCGGAGAAACTCTAACAGGCTGCAATACCATGAACATCACATGGAATTCTGTTTCCACTTCCAATAATTATACTATTGATTACACCAAAGATAATGGCGCAACATGGACAACTATTGTAAGCAATTATAATACTCTAAGCGGCACCTATGCATGGACAGTTCCCAATGTTTCATCAACACAGTGCAAAGTCAAAATAAAAGACTTCAGCAGCCCCACGGTAATGGATGAAAGCAATACAAATTTCACCATAAGCCAGTCGGTAGCTGCCACAGTAACACCCGGCGGGCCAACCACCTTCTGTGCCGGAAATTCTGTTATTCTCACTTCAAGCAGCTCTACGGGAAATGTATGGTCGCCCGGAGGGCAGACAACACAGGCCATTACGGTAAGTTCAACAGGCAGCTATTATGTAGTTGTTACAAGCGGCAGTTGCAGCGCAACATCCAATACCGTAAATGTTACCGTGAATCCATTGCCGGGAGCGCCGGTTGCATCCAGCAATTCACCGGTAATGCTTAATGGAACCATACAGCTTAATGCAAGCACTGTTGCAGGCGCTTCTTATTCATGGACAGGTCCTAATTCTTTTACGTCTGCTTTGCAGAATCCAAGCATACCCAATGCACAGCAAACTATGAGTGGAACTTATTCGGTAGTTGCCAGTGTGAACGGATGCAATAGTACTGCGGGAACAGTCAGTGTGACCGTTTCATCCACGCCGGCCGTTGTTAATGTCAGCGGTATTGTCCGCACAGAAACCGGCGTGGCAGTTCCAGGAGTTACGCTTACATGCGCTGGAGGAACCACCCAAACCTATTCCACCACTACCAACGGACAGTACCTGTTCAGCGTAAACGACGGTCAGAGCTATACCATCACCCCTGATAAAAACAATGATGTGAATACCAGCAATGGCATCACCACGCTTGATATTATTTTAACGCAGCGTCACATTCTCGGAACACAAGCACTGAATTCGGCTTACAAAATTATTGCCGCAGACGTGAATGCTTCTTCTTCGGTTAGCTCGCTCGATCTTGTGCTGATGCGTTCTGTTGTGTTGCAGACATCAACTACGTTCCCGAACGGAGCATTATGGAAATTTGTCAATTCTGATTTCTCGTTTACCGATGTAATGAATCCTTTCCCGTTTGAAAATTCACGATCCTACAGTGATATTTCTGTATTGACCGACCAGAATTTTGTGGCAGCGAAACTCGGAGACGTAAATAACAGTTGGAACGCATCCATTTCAAAATCTGGCGAAACAGGCAGTGTTACGTTTACAATGGAAAGTGTTACTGCTCCAGAAGGAAATCTGATTACAGTTCCCGTGAAAGTTGAAAATTTCAATGCTGTCAGCGGATATCAGTTTACCATTACCTGGGATCCGTCACTGCTAAGTTATGTTGGCACAAATAATTCTGCACTTACAAATTTCTTCGGGACAAACAGGACAGGCGAAGGAATACTCACGGCATTATGGAGCACAGAAAATCTTAATGGCGTTACGCTACCGGATGGATCTGTTGCCTTTGAACTTTTATTTAATGTGATGGGCAATGCCGGAACACAAGCACAGATTTCGATTAATTCTTCGTCAACCCTTGCGGAAGCATACGACAACAACCTGAATACGCTTGACATCATCAGCGGTAATTCAAGTATTACTATTGAAAATGCTACCGCTTTGCTGCAACATGAAAACTGCGGATACGCGCTTTTACAGAACTATCCGAACCCATTCAGCGATTATACAAACATCAGTTTTGTATTACCAAAAGATGAAAAAGTTACTATCACAATTCTCAACTATCTCGGCGAAACGGTTAAACAGTTTACAGATAATTATGCAAAAGGGATGAATCAGGTTACATGGGATTGTAATACCGGCAGCGGATCGTACATTGTAAAGATGCAGGCTGATAAGTTTACGGGGATGAAGAAGATGGTGGTAATCCGATAAAAAGAAGCCATGCCTTCAATGGCGTGGCTTTTACAGGTTTTCATTTCAAAATAAATTCAATAACATTAGACCTGAAAAAAAATTATGAATACAAAATTATCTTTATTAATCCTGTTATTTATAATCCCATTTTACCCGGTTTTTTCATCGAATGTGATTTTAACATTTGATACAGTTAGCGGATCACAGGGACAGCAGGTGGTGATTCACGCAAAGGTAAAAAATTTCACAGGCATACTTTCCATGCAGGGGACCATCGAGTTCAACCCGGCTGTTGCAACTTTTTCCGGAACTGAACAATATAATCTTCCCGGGCTGAACAGTTCAAATTTCGGCGCTGCTCAGGCAGGAAACGGAAAAGTTACATTTTCCTGGTTCGACAGCGATTTATCAGGTGAATCTCTTGCCGACAATTCAGTGGTTTTTGCCCTGCGTTTTCAGCTTACCGGAAATACCGGACAAAACTCTTCGGTGAGCCTCACAAGTTCTGTTGCAGCAGTAGAGTTTGTTGATATCACATTTAATACGGTTCCTTATACCACATCTCCTGGACTAATACAAATAACAGGAACCGGCCCGGGCGGAGTTACTATCAAAGCAGATATTGTTAATACTTTAACAGGAACCCAGGTTGTCGTTCCTGTTAGAGTAGATAATTTCACCGACATAGTTTCCATGCAGGGGACCATTGAATTTGATCCTGCCGTGGCATCATTCATGAATGTTGAACAATTCAACCTTTCCGGGTTGAGCGCCGGCAATTTCGGTACTACACAAACGTCAACAGGAAAACTCACATTCTCCTGGTCGGATCAGACGCTTGCCGGGCAGACAAAACCGGATAATACGGCCCTTTTCGCCATTCGTTTTAATGCAGCCGGAAATGCGGGGCAGTATTCTGATATTTCATTTACTAATTCTGTTACTCCTCTTGAATTCGTTGATACAAGCTTGTCCGCTATTCCATATAATTCAACAAACGGTAAAGTAAATATCACCGGAAATCCATCCGGAACTGTAACGCTCATTATAGATTCTATTGCCGCAGCTCCGGCCTCACAGGTGGTGGTTCCGGTCCGTGTAAAAGATTTTTACAACATCATTTCTTTGCAGGGGACTATTCAGTTTGACCAGTCGCTTGTATCATACCTCAGCGTGGAGCAGTTCGGATTGCCCGGCATGGATGCAAGTAGTTTCGGCACATCGCAGACAGCAAACGGAAAACTCACTTTTTCATGGTACGACCTCACTTTGGCAGGACAAGACAAAGTTGATTCTTCCATAATATTCGCCGTGAAATTCACAGTCAATGGCACTATCGGACAACATACTGATCTGAATTTTATTAACTCACCGACTCCCGTAGAAGTTATTGATTCAACTTTTACAACATTATCAACCGTACTTCAACACGGGCATATTGAAATTCTCGATTTATATGGAATTTTCACCGGAACAATTACTCCGCTCGTCTATTGCGTGGGATCAGCCATTGATGTCCCCTTTACTATTTTCGGCGTTTTCGACAGCGGCAATATTTTTACAGCCCAGCTTTCCGATGCTACAGGCAGTTTTGCATCGCCTGTTGATATTGGAACATTAAACGGGTCAAACGCAGGAACCATTCATGCGACAATTCCTTTAATCACTCCTGCAGGCACAGGCTACAGGATCAGGATTGTGTCATCAAGCCCTGTAGTTACGGGCACTACCAATAGTTCAAATATTTCTGTTTATCAATACCCTGTTGCAGAAGCAGGGCCCAACACCGCAGTTTGCTCAGGCGATACGGCCCACCTGCTTGCCGGCGGCGGAACAATATATCAATGGAGCAACGGGATTAATACGGCTTCCAATAATGTTGTTACTGCCGGGATATATCGTGTTACTGTATCAAATGCCGGAAACTGCAGCAGCATTGACAGCGTTGTGGTAACAGTAAATCCCCTTCCGGTTGCCAATGCCGGAATTGACGATACTATTTGCATAGGAACATCGGCTACATTAACAGCTTCAGGAGGCACGTCTTATTCCTGGAGCACAGGAGAAACTTTGCAGCAAATAACTGTTTCCACGAATACAACATCTGATTACATTGTAACCGCGACTGATGCCAATAACTGTTCAAAAACAGACACTGTTGTTGTGACTGTTATTACAATAACTGCTGTTGCAGTACCCGACACAACAGTATGTCAGGGTTCTTCTGTCATTCTTCATGCAAGCGGCGGAAATTCATATTCCTGGTCAACAGGAGAAACCAACCCGATTATTGTTGTGACTCCATCGGCCAGTACCATTTTCCATGTTACAGTTACAGGCGCCAATAACTGTACTGATACCGACAGCGTAATCGTAAATATTCTCAGCTTACCCAATGCCAATGCGGGATCCGACACTGCTGTTTGTTTTGGTAACACGGCTTTTCTTCATGCTTCAGGCGGTATTTCTTATCAGTGGAGCAATGGTGTTAATGTTTCACAGAATCCTGTTACGATCGCAGACATATACTATGTTACAGTTACAGGCTCAAACGGATGTGCAAATAAAGATACGGTTATTGTTACCATTAATCCTCTGCCTGCCGCTTTTGCCGGTAGCGACACAATAATTTGTATCGGATCAACCATCTTGCTTAATGCAACAGGCGGTATCAGTTATTCATGGAGTACGGGAGAAAATACACAACAGATCAGTGTCAATCCTGTTGCAACTGCTGATTATTCAGTTACAGTAACAGATGCGAACAACTGCAGTAACAGTGATACGGTTACTGTCAACCTGTTTGCCGATGCAGCAGGAGCAGGATCCGACACAGCGATCTGTTTCAAAGACACCATTCAGATTTCAGCGCATGGAGGATCGGGTTATTCATGGAGTACAGGAGAGACGTTCCAAAATATTTCGGTCTCTCCATCAATCACAACTACTTATTTTGTTACAATTACCAGTCCCCAGGGATGTTCGAAAAACGACAGCCTCACTGTTACGGTACTAAGTTTACCTATTGCATATGCCGGAAATGATACTTCAGTTTGTCAGAATGATACTGCCATGCTTTATGCCGGCGGCGGCGTTTCGTACCTCTGGAGCAATAATGTTACCAATGCTCTGAATCCGGTTGTTACAGGAGGTGCCTATATTGTTACTGTCACAGACATGAATGCTTGTTCCAATACCGACACAGTTCTCATTACTATTAACCCTCTCCCTTCTGCCTTTGCGGGAAATGATTTGGCAATATGCAGGTATGACACAGCGATACTGAATGCATCAGGGGGTATTTCATATCTATGGAGTACCAATGAAAACACTCAATCCATATCTGTCAGCCCGGATTCCTCAACAGCTTATCAGGTCACAGTATTTGATATTTTGGGTTGTTCTGACAGGGACAGTGTTCTTGTTATAGTGAATTATTCCGGCGGTTCGGTTTCCGGCGACACGGCTATTTGCACGGGAGATACTGCCACTATCACGGCAACCGGCGGTACTTCCTACAGTTGGAATACAGGCGCTACGGATTCAGTTATTTATGTTACCATTGCGGGTCCGTTTAGTGTTACAATAACCGGCTCTAACGGATGCACAGAATCGTTTTCATTGCCATTGTCAGTTCATAATTTACCTATTGCCGAGGCCGGGAATAATATTGCCGTTTGTTTTGGAGATACGGCTCATCTGCTGGCTGGCGGAGGTGTTACCTATTTCTGGAATACAGGCGAAACCACTCAAGGAATTGATGTGAGCCCTGCTTCCGATGTTTATTATTATGTTACAGTCTTTGATAATATTGGTTGCTATTCCTATGACAGTATCCTCGTAACAATAAATCCTTTGCCCCTGGCAGACGCAGGAGTTGATGTAACCATTTGCCGTTATGATACCGCCTTTCTTTCGGCTACCGGAGGTATTCACTTTGTGTGGAGCATAGGAGATACGATTTCAACAATCTATACCGTACCGTTTAATACAACAGAATATATCGTAACGGCTACCGACAATAACGGATGCCACAATTCTGATACGGTTTTGGTAGTTGTCAATTTTGTTGACGCAGAGGCGGGACAGGATGTTACGATTTGTAATGGAGACACTGCAATCCTTTTGGCCAGCGGAGGAACATCTTATGCGTGGAATACGGGTGACACAATTTCAGAAATAAGTGTTACTATTGCGGGAATATATTTTGTAACCGTAACCGGATCAACCGGATGTTTTTCTACTGACAGCGTAACTGTTAATTTTAATATTTCGCCTATTGCGGAGGCGGGACAGGATACGACCATCTGCTTTGGCGATACCGCACATCTTACGGCAAGCGGAGGCGTTACCTATTTATGGAACAATAGCGATACCACAGCAGATATTTTCATTACAATAGCGGGAATATTTTATGTTACCGTATATGATAGTAATGGCTGCACTGCAAGCGACAGCATTCATCTTTTTGTAAACCCATTGCCTGTTGCCAATGCAGGAAATGACGTCTCTATATGCAGGGGAAACGATACTTCTCTTACGGCAACCGGAGGAATATTATATCACTGGAGCACGGGAGAAGATTTGGCTACCATATCTGTTGCTCCTCAAAATACCACAGATTATATGGTTACGGTAACAGATGGAAACGGTTGTCATAATTCAGATACAGTAAGTGTCGTGGTTTATTTTGTAAATGCATCTGCAGGGCCTGACACAACATTCTGTTACGGTGATACAGTGGCGGTTTTTGCAAGCGGCGGCATAACATATTTATGGAATACTGGCGACACGACAAACGTAATTAATGTTTCAACCGGAGGAGTATATTATGTAACCGTAACAGGCGCCAATAACTGTACTGCGGCTGATAGCGTTCATATAATAATAAACCAAATTCCTTCTATAGCCGGAACGCCAACCGGGCCGACATCGGTTTGTACGAATGACACTACAGTTACCTCTTACACAACGCAGGGAGCCCCTAGCGCTACTTCATACATCTGGTATCTTTTACCATCCAGTGCAGGAACAATTACCGGCGATAGCTTAACAGCAGCCGTTTCATGGAGTCCCACATATTTTGGAAATGTAATGCTCGCCGTAAAAGGAATTAATGCTTGCGGAACCGGAACTATTTCAAACTCATTGCTGGTTTCAGTATCGCCCTCGCCGGTTATTACCCTAAGCAATGATACTACCATTTGCGTGGGCAACAGCGTTTCTCTTACGGCAAGCGGAGGAACGGTATATCAATGGAGCAATGGCGATAACCAACCCAATATAGTTGTATCGCCTACGTCAAATACTGTTTTTACCGTTACGGTTACGAATACTTCAGGGTGCAGCAGTACAGACAGTATAATTGTACTGGTTCATCCGCTGCCTCCTGTTAATTTAACTCCTGACACATTGCATACAGCGCTGCCTGCAACCCTTGACGCCGGTTCCGGGTTTGACAGTTATCTATGGTCTACAAGTGAAAGCACTCAACAAATCAGCGTAAATGCATACGGATGGTATTTTGTCACTGTTGGAAATATTCATGGATGTTATGCAACCGATTCGATTTATGTTGATGATAATGTCGGTATTCTTACAATGGAACAAGACGATGGTTTTATCACCGTCTATCCCAATCCTGCAAAAAATAAATTAACAATTGAGTTCTCTGAAATACTCCAACAAGAATCATTTTTTGAAATTACAGATATTACAGGAGCCGTTATGACTAAGAAGATAATACATAATATAAATAAGGAAATCATTGATGTGAAAAATTTACCTAGGGGCGTGTACTTATTAAAAATATGTAAAGGAGATAAAAGAAATCTTCTAAAATTAATACTACAATAACAAAAAAGCAGGCTCGACACCTGCTTTTTTGTTATTACATTAAAATTCCTTCATCGCAGTAAACTAAAGTTTCCCTTTTTGCTCATGGTAGTTTCATCAAGAAGTTCAACTTCTACAAAATAGGTATAAGTATCCGGCGGCTGTTTCTGGCCGTTATAGGTTCCATCCCATCCAACATGGATGTCATCTGTCTGAAACATCAACTGCCCCCACCGGTTGTATATCGAAAACTTTTTAATTCTTTTTATTCCCCAGCCTTTAACATATATAGTATCATTATGAGTATCTCCATTGGGAGTGAAAACAGTTGGAACAGCAACTGAAAAATTAGCGTCAACATTAATACGTATAGTATCTGTGCGTACAAAACATCCTGAACTGTCAACAAACCTGATTATATATTCCGTGGAATGCAACGGTTGTGCAACAGGATTCGGGCAAGTGGTGCAGGAAAGGTGATAATCCGGAGTCCATTGATAAGAAATATTATTCTGATCCACATCAAAAGAAATATTCACAACTTCGCCGATAACAATAGTTGTATCATGAAGGTTTATCCATGTAGGCATTTGCTGAACCTGTACCATAACAGAATCCGTATTCTGGCAACCATACATGCTTGCAATCAATGCATGATAATTTGTTGTCAATGTCGGCCCCGCTGCCGGGTCATAAGATGTAGCGCTGCTCAATCCCTGAACCGGGCTCCACAGTATGCCGGATCCTCCGGTTGCATGCAGGCTGGCATTACCGCCAATACAGATTAACGTATCATTTGAAACTGTTATATCCGGTGTGGGATAGATGACCACGGGTTTTATGACGGTATCTTTACAACCGGCTATACTACTGGCAATAATCAGGGATACATTATAAACCATATTGCTTTGGTTGGCATTAACAAATAAGTGCGGAGGAGGAAACTGGGTATTTGATGTTGTTCCATCGCCAAAATTCCAACTCCATAAATCAGCGCCTGTAGAAAGATTGAAGAAATAAATAGTGTACGGCTGACATTCCGATGTATCTGCATCCTGGTTGCCCCTGTTAAAACGGGCTATAACATCAATAACATGTATCGTATCGGTTTTTGCAGGATACATCTGGCATGAGCCGGAATAAGCATTCAGCGTAACAACAAAATACCCGGTATCAGGATAATAGCTGTATTGATGCTGAGGAGCAAAATTTGTACTGGCATACCCATCGCCAAAATTCCATGACACGGAACTAATAGAAATTGTATCAGTAATATTAAATGCAACCGTATCGCTTTTACAGATCATACTGTCGCTTAAAATAATTTCCGCCCAGGGGCCTCCCACCTGAATAATCATCGTGTCTTTATCAATGCATCCATGCGACGTGGTTGTTTGCATAGTCAGGTAATAAGTTCCCGGCATAACATAACTGAAACTGGGCGTTTCCAAAATGGAAGATCCTCCGTTGCCAAAATCCCAAATATAAGTGGGATTATATTCAGTCAGGGTTTGATTTGTTAAATTATGCGACCCTATCTGAACCGGATAGCAATTAGTATCAGCAACAGAAACCGCAGAATCGGAAAAAACATAAACGCCATTTAACACCAGCCGGAATTGAGCGTTTATACTTTGCGCCTGCAGATAATTTGTTATTATCAGCGTGTCTGAACATCCCAGCGTATCATATACAATCAGCGTAACATCATAATCTCCTTTTACCGGGTAAGACATCATTGGGTTTTGAACCAGACTGGAATCGCCGTTTCCAAAATACCATAACCAATGTATTGGCTGGTATGCAGCATCAGTAGGCGTGCCAAAAGATGAAGTTGAATTAAGAGAAACCGGCTCACCTGTGCAATATATGGTATCGGGAGAATTAAAATCAGACGTTACTGACAGGGAGGCGATAAAATTATTTTTTGTTAATGAGTTGATGCAACCTAATGAATCGGTAACCTGCAAAGATACGGTATAATAATTTGCTATTGGATACGAGTGTGTAACAAATGTATCGGTTGCAACCTGGCCGTCTCCAAAAGTCCATAACCAGGCCATAAGGCCGATATCATTCGAAAATGCCTGGCTATGAAAAGGTACGGTAATAGGCGATTGTGCGCAACCGATTAATGTGTCTGCCCTAAATTCGACTTCAGGTTTAAATACCCGAACCTGCCTCGAAACGGAATCCACACACTGAAGTTCGTTCTGCACTTCGGATTTTGCATACAGCCAGACAGTAAAAGTTCCGGATGTATCATACACGTGGCTTACCATGTTGCCGCCCCACCCTGTAGCCGGTGTATTGTCGCCAAAATTCCAGTTCCAGAAAAATGCATCTTTAAAACTGCTTGCAGTAAACAAATTCGGGGTATAACAAATCGTATCGTGCCATGCCATCGAGTCAAAATTCGCATGAATATCTTTCGGATGAACCAAGATGCTGTCTTTATATATGCAACCGGTAGTATCGTTTACGGCATATATTAACACCATTCTATCGGGAGTGCTTGGCTCTGATACCGGAAAAGTATGCATAATGGTATCTTGAATAGTTGTATCAACAAGCGAAGAGTCTCTCCAGTTCCATACCCAGTACTGGACGCCCTGTGTGACAGTTGTCATAAAATACTGATACGGATTATTACAGTTCATCAAAGAAGTAACAACAGACCGGGTTTTTATTATCGGGCCGTTTACATAAATGCTGTCAATAAGGGTATCCTTGCATCCATTGTACCCTACGATCAGTTGAATACTCATATAACCGGTATCAACAGTATTTCTAACAATGGTCGGAGGCAGAGGGATTGTGTCGCTTCCGAATATGACAGGACTCGATGACGACCAGTTGTAATAATCGATCGTGTCTCTATCGGTTGATGTATTTGTAAATTTTATGGTGTCCTGAGCGCAGATAATATAATTATCCAGAACAAATCCCGGATGCTGGTGCGAGCCCACGTTAACGATTAATGAATCTTTGGCCGTGCATCCATGCGCAGTTGTAATGGTCAGGCGTACCCAAAAATTTCCGGGCTGCGTGTAAGTGTGCGTGGGATTCTGTAGTATTGATGTGCCCCCGTCGCCAAAAGTCCAGATATATGAAGATATATTGTCAAAAGTTGTATTGCAGTGGCTGCTGTTGGTAAAGGGTACGGGCAACGGTTTACAGCCCATATTTGTATCATTCAAAAAATCGGCAACCGGGAACTCAATATAAACGGTATCGGAATGAGCGGCCCGGCAACCGTAATAACTGGCTATGGCCAGATTTATAATAAAAGTTCCCTGGGTATTATAAATATTTGTTGGATTCTGAACGGCAGAAGTATTATTGTCTCCAAAAGCCCATGCCCACGAAACAGCCCCCGTGGACTGATTAGTAAAATGAACGGTATGTGGCACCTTGCAGCCGTATTCATCGTCGAGAGAAAAATTTGCGATGGGAGGCGCAATGACAACAATATTCCGGGAGATCGTATCGGCACAGGGTGTTCCCGGCGCGGCGATCAGCGTAACGGTAACGTTTCCGGTATTCGGGTATATTGTTGAATCTAATGTTCCGCTTGTGCCATTGCCATAAATCCACCAGCCTGGTACGCCGGATGTATTGTTAAAATGCACCATCTGGTTCTGGCAAACCGTATCGCCCTCAACTACCGAAAAAGATGCGGTTACGATAGTAAGGTCCATGTAGTCGGTAATAGTTGTATCATTTGAACAGCCATATTGGTCAATAACAGTTAAAGACACATCATAGAAACCCGAATCAACATACGTATGTGAAGGATTCTGTAAGGTTGATGTTCCACCGTCGCCAAAGGTCCAGTTGTAGGTCAGGGCGGTTGATCCCACCGTGGTATTGGTAAAATTCACAGTGAGCGGTACAAGGCAATAACTTGTATAATCGGATGTAAACTGGATGACAGGGACAATCGTGGCATGAACATAATCAGACAGGTTATAGGTTGTGGAAACGCAACCGTGCGCATCCGTAACCTGTAATGAAACCGGATAGCTGCCTGCTGTCTGATACATATGAACCGGATTCTGATCATTGGATTCATACCCGTCGCCAAAATACCACTGCCATTGAATAATTGTAGATCCGGTAACTGTGGAGCCATCCTGAAAATTTACAGTAAGCGGAATACATCCGTCATGATTACCTGATGTAAAAATAGCAGTAGGAATATTATATACATGAATCATGGCCGCAGCAGTATCGCTCTGTGTACCGTTAGTTACAGTCAATACAACAAGGTAATCGCCCGGATTCGGATAGCTTGTAGATGGATTCTGTAAAACAGATGTGTTACTGTTTCCGAAATTCCATACATATGATAATGATCCGGAACCTGTTGACATATTGAAAAAATTAACCAAAGGAAGAT
Source organism: Bacteroidia bacterium (assembly GCA_016212695.1). Lineage (GTDB taxonomy): Bacteria > Bacteroidota > Bacteroidia > Bacteroidales > GWF2-35-48 > GWF2-35-48. Next base: position 40,215 of record JACREX010000147.1, on the reverse strand, counting down.
TGCCGCAACCCGTTGTCTGGGATGCAGAGAAAGACGCTGTAACCTGAGCTCTTAACGAAACAGAAAAAAAGAATACAAAAAGAAATATGAGATAAATTCTGTCTTTCACCGGCTATTTAATTTTTTAACTTATTGTAAAAGTAATACTATTTTTTAATTTTGTAAAAATAATACTATTTTTGTTTGCAAAATACAGTTGAATTGAAAAAATATTTTTTATTGGTATTCCTTGCAGTATTGATGCTTGTGAGAAAAAACTCCTTTTCGCAGGATATTCATTTTTCACAATTTTATGCCGCCCCTCTTGCCCTGAATCCGGCATTAACAGGATATTGTAACGGAGACTGGCGGGCCATGGGCATATACCGTTCCCAATGGAAATCCATCTCTGTTCCATATATTACGCAATCGTTGGGGTTCGATCACCAGTGGTATATTTACACTGAAAATTTCAGTTGGGGAATCAATTATATCAATGATAAATCCGGGAACATTGACCTGGTGGCAAATAAATTTTATCTTTCTTTTGCATATCATAAAAAACTCGCTGATTTTAATTCCCTGCATTTCGGCATCCAGGCCGGATATGTTATGAAGTCTTATTCTCTCAGCGGCCAGACGTATCCGGCACAATGGGATATCACCATCGGACAATTTAACTCAAACTTGTTAAGCAATGAACCGGGCAGCACCGAACAACCTTCGTATTTTGATCTAAATGCAGGCGCTCTCTGGAGCAAAAAATTCAAACGGTTCGAGCCGCAGGTGGGATTTGCCATGTATCATCTTACACAACCGAAAGAATCGTATCTGTCTTCAAACAACCAATTGCCCATGAGGCAGGTTTTCCATATAGAAGTGAAATTCAATATCACCAAGCAGTTCTATGCCGCGCCCAAAGCGCTTTTCATGAATATGCAAAATGCGAACGATATTGTTGCGGGAGCTAATATCGGATATGTTCTGCCTGCAAATTTTCTTAAACTAAATTCATTCTGGATTGGCAGCTATGCAAGAAATGGGTATAACAGGAATATGGATGCCGTGTTTTTTGTCGCCGGATTGAATTATCATGATTTTGATATCGGGTTCAGCTATGACCTGAATATTTCCGAACTGAAAGCAGCCACTCAAAGCCGAGGCGCTTTTGAAATATCTGTTATTTATACGGCACCAAGCACTATAACACCCAATAAAGCGATACCGTGTGACAGATATTAAAGTGAAATCCATTATTTAAAATGAAGCATCCATTCAAAAAAATATTACAGGTTATTTTCATTATCACATTCATTTTTCTATACATTCCCTACGCTACATCTTCTGAAAAACCGGCCGAGCAGTCAAAATCCATGAAACCCTGGCGGTTGAAACGCTTTGGGAAAAATGCCGAACGGGTCGGGGATATTTACACCGCCATTGATTACTATGAAACCTATTGCCGGAAAAAACCCAAAAATTTCAAAATCACATATAAGCTGGCCGAACTGTACAGAAGATCGAGGGATTATGTGAATGCCGAAACGTATTATCAAAAAGTTTATGAAGGCGCGCCCAAAGATTTTCCGCTTGCTTTATATTATTATTCGACTATGCAAAAAATGAACGGAAAATATAAGGAAGCTGTGCAGAATTATATGAAATTCGGAAAAGAATACAGGGGGCAGAAGGATGAGAAATTTTATAAAAACCTTTCTAAGGCGGAAGTAACGGGATGCGAACTCGCCCAGAGCTATATTGATACGGTATGGAACAAGGCAAAAAACAAAGTTATCGTAACACATCTCGATACCTCGATTAATAAAGCGAATATTGAATTCTCTCCCATACCGGTTAACGAAACCTCTTTTATTTATGCGGCGCTAAAAAAGGATTCCGTCCCTTTTTACAATACGGATGATACGGCAAAAAGGCCGGTCAGAAAATTTTATGTAGCCAGGAAAATAAAAAACGAGTGGCGGGGCGGTATCGCTTATCCGGGCCCGTTTAACGACGACGAAATGGATGTTGGCAACGGAGCCTTTTCGCCGGACGGGAAAAAATTCTATTTCACATATTGTGTGAGAAACTGGAAAAACAAACCGGTCTGTGCGATTTATGTTAGTAAAAAAGACAGCGACGAATTCTGGATGCCTCCGGAAATGCTTCCCAAACCCATCAATCTACGCAAATACTCATCCACCATGCCGGCTTTGGGAACCGATTCCCGGACCGGACAGGAAGTGCTCTATTTTACATCCGACCGGCCCGAAGGTTTGGGAGGGATGGATCTCTGGTTTTCTGTTTTCAATAAAAAAACAAAAACATGGAGCGAAGTAAAAAATATGGGAAAACTGGTAAATACTCCCGGAGAGGAATTAACTCCGTACTACGATATTCCAACCAGAACCTTGTATTACAGTTCTGACAAGCTCCCCGGCTTTGGAGGGCTGGATGTATATAAAACCATCGGCGAACAAAAAAATTGGACCCGGCCCGAAAACTTAGGTTATCCGATAAATTCGAGCGCAGACGATATATATTTTGTCTTATCAAAAACCAAAGGCGAAGGATTTTTTGCATCCAACAGGGCCGGCGGAGTGACCTTGCGAAATGTTACCTGCTGCGACGACCTGTATACATTCCAGGCGCCGGATCTTATCAAAATCGTAGCGAAAGGGACCCTGTTTGCCGTTAAAGACAGCAGCCTGTTTAAACTGCTTACAAAATCTGCAAACTCCGAATTTGTCAATATTGATAAAAATAAAATTGATACAAATACGGTTACGCTCCTGGGGAATAAATTAGTTTCGCTTTTCATGATCAAAGAAAATACCCGGGATTCCGTTTTTATCAGCAATACCGGCACTGATTCAAAAGGCGAATATTCCTTCAACCTTGAACAGGGAAACAGTTACATTGTGAGAATTGAAAATTATGGTTACGATAACAAACGCATGAATGTGTCAACATGGAATATAACCAAATCGGATACCATAAAATTAGATGCTGTTTACATGAAAGTAATGGCCGATAATACCGGAAAAATAATCAAAGAAAAAGAAGCCATCGTTCTGAAGAATATTACATATGAATTCGCCAAATCCGATTTGACACCGGATGCATTGGATTATCTTGATAAATTTGTTTTGACCACCATGACGAAAATGCCGAAGATTGTTGTTGAAATATCCGCGCATACCGATTCGGTCAGTTCGGATGCATATAACCTGAAGCTATCACAGAAAAGAGCAGATAATGTAGTGAAATACTTAATCAGCAAAGGCATTACAATAGACAGGCTTATTTCAAAAGGATATGGGAAATCGCAACCGATTGCACGCAATACCAATCCCGATGGCACAGATAATCCCACTGGCCGCGAAAAGAACAGGAGAACTGAATTCAAGATTGTAGGCTCAACAGACCAGTATTACGAAATTGATCGGTAGTTTTTTGTGAATCATGTAATCATCAGCAGGGTTGATAATATCGGAGACGTGGCGCTTACGCTGCCGGTCGCCGGCGTTTTAAAAAAATTATATCCACACTGCAAAATCTCTTTCTTTGCAAAAAAATATACGAAGCCTCTTATTGACGCATCAGAAAACATAAATGATTTCATCGACTGGGAATCTATCCTTGCCATGCCTAAAAAATCTCAACTTACTTTTTTCAGATCGCTTAAAGCCGACGCTATTATTCATGTTTTTCCAAACCGGAAAATATCAAGATTAGCCTTCCTGGCCAAAATACCGGTAAGGGCAGGAACCAGCAGAAGGACGCACCATTTGCTGTATTGCAATAAAATAATCAACCTGAGCCGTAAAAAATCCGACCTGCACGAATCGCAGCTTAATTTAGGATTACTATCAGCCCTGGGAATAAAAAATAATTTTCTGCTTTCCGATATCCCTTCATACTATGGTTTATCTGTTAAAGAACCAGCCGCTATTGATTATCAAAACCTGATTGATCCCTGTAAATTCAATTTGATACTTCATCCTAAATCGAAAGGCAGCGCCCGCGAGTGGGGGCTTGCTAATTTTTCCGCTCTCATTGAAATTCTGCCAAAAGATAAATTCAAAATATTTATCACAGGAACCAGCGACGAAGGAAAAATTATCAGCGGGTTTTTAGAAAAATACCAGTCAGAAATTACCGACCTCACCGGGAAGTTTGATCTCCGGGAATTGATAGGTTTTATAAATTCAACAGACGGCATGGTTGCCGCAAGCACCGGACCCCTTCATATTGCGGCTGCACTGGGAAAATATGCGCTTGGTATTTATGCACCCATGAAACCTATTTATCCTAAGCGATGGGCACCCGTAGGGTTAAACGCCGAATACCTTGTGCTGGATAAAAAGTGTAACGACTGCCGGAAAACAAAAGACTGCGTTTGCATACGGAGCATTAAGCCGGAAAATGTGCTGCATCGGTTGAACCTTGCATATGAAAAAAATTCACGTATTTCTGAAAATTTTTAACACTGCATTTCCCACTTTTTCTTCAGCAATGATGGTTCCATTGATTTTAGGAGCGGACAGCCCTTTATAGAAGAGAGTATCGGCTGTAAATACCCTTGCCTCGTCCCAGAGGTTTTCTTCAATAAAATTATTCAGTAATTGCGCCCCTCCTTCAACCACCACAGATTGAATGTTCCGGGCATGCAATTCCGTTAGAATATTTCTCAGCATATTTTTTCCAACCTTAATTTTACAATACTCAATATTTTTTTTTGAGATTGCCTTTTTATTTGTAAAAATCAGCGTTGGGGCGCTCTGATCAAAAATATGATACGTTAAAGGTATCCTCAGGTCTTTGTCCAACACCACACGGAGCGGATTTTTTCCGGCCCATTCCCGCGTTGTAAGCCGGGGGTTGTCGTTAATAGCTGTATTTGTTCCGACCATGAATGCGTCTTCTTCTGCCCTCCATTTATGAACCCATATATTACAAATATCATTAGTGATCCGTGTAGGTTCGTTCACAGCATTTATTTTCCGTATCTTATCAATAAAATTATCTACGGTCTGCGCCCATTTCAAAATCACATAAGGCCTTTTCTTCTCATGAAATGTAAAAAACCTGCGGTTCAGTTCCCTGCTTTCGTCCTGCAGTACCTCGACGATTACCTTACACCCGGAATTTTTTAAGTTGCGGATGCCATTCCCCGAAACCTGTGAAAAGGTATCGATACATCCCACCACTACATACGGTATTTTTTTTTCAATAATCAGGTTAGAGCAGGGAGGCGTCTTTCCATAATGAGAACAAGGTTCAAGATTTACATACAACGTTGACTTTTCAAGCAATGCTTTTTGCTTAACCGAATTTATGGCATTCACTTCGGCATGAGCCTCGCCATATCTGATATGATATCCTTCCCCGATTATTTTATGATCATGCACGATAACACAGCCGACCATGGGATTGGGGGCGGTATTGCCAAGTCCGCCGGATGCCAGTTCAAGGCAGCGTTGCATATATTTTTTATGTTCTGTGCTGAAATCCATTTTAATTTTTTTATTTTTGAAAAGGGAATAATAGTACAATAATAGTACACTGATTTTACTGATGCGACTGATAATACTGATAATATAAATGAATCTGTTGTAAATGAAAAAAATCAGTCCAAATCAGTACAATCAGTTTTACTTGCCTGCGGCAGGCAGGTCAGTGTACCATCTTGTTTTTAAATCAAATCTTAATTCAAAATAAATGAATAATTCTCAAAATACCATCAACAGGATCAGCAATTTCATTAAAAAAGAACTGGCAGGCTTATATCCAGAGCGTGAAATTCAGAATTTTATTTATATGATTTTTGAAGAAGCGCTGGGCTACTCCAAGGTTGACCTGTATGCTAATTCAAACTTAGAAATCCCGGACGAGGGCTGGCATAAAATACGCGATATTACCTGTCAGCTTAAAAATCACAAACCGATTCAGTATATCTTCGGAAAAACGGAATTTTACAATCTTGAATTTACGGTTACGCCCGACGTACTGATTCCGCGCCAGGAAACCGAAGAACTTGTGGACTGGATCATCCAGGAAACCGGTAGCCGGCTTGTAAAAATTCTTGATATCGGAACCGGCAGCGGTTGCATAGCCGTTGCGCTGAACAAAAATATTTTCCGGTCAAAAGTGGATGCCTTTGATATATCCGAAAAAATAATCACCCTTGCCACAGAAAATGGGTTCAAACATAATTCATTAGTGAATTTTTTTGTGGGCGACATACTCAACTGGCCGCTTCAGAAATTCGACAACAATTACGACATCATCGTAAGCAACCCGCCATATGTGAGGGAAAGCGAGAAACAACAGATGAGGCCGAATGTGCTGAATTACGAACCTGCGACCGCATTGTTCGTGCCCAACGATAATCCCCTGATCTTTTACCAGACGATTACCGATTTTGCAACCAAACACCTGAAAAATAACGGCAGGATTTATTTTGAACTCAACGAGTACCTGTATATGGATGTAAAACTCCTGCTCCTTGAAAAAGGGTTCCAAGATATTGAACTGAAAAAAGATCTCAACGGGAAATACAGGATGATCCGGGGTATCCGGCAATAATTTTTTAAATGGAAAAAACCAAACCGACAGATGTAAAAGAAGCGCTGAAAAAAGCAAAAAAATTATGCAGCGGACGGGAAAAATGCACTTCTGAAATCAGACATAAACTGAAAGAATGGAGCCTTTCTTCCGAACAGTTTGATGCGGTTATTACACTCTTAATAAAAGAGGGATACATAGACGAAACCCGCTATGCCAATGCTTTTGTAAACGACAAATTCCGCTTTAACAAATGGGGGAAAAAAAAGATTGAATATGCGCTGAAAGAAAAATCCATTCCCGGCGAAATCATTCACTCGGCGCTCGGCCGTATTGATGATAAAGATTACCTCGGCGTTCTGAAAAAAGAGATCAAAAGCAAATTAAAAAATGTATCTGCAAAAAACAAATACGAGCTTATGGGAAAGCTCCTGAAATTTGCGCAGGGCAAAGGATTTGAAACTAACCTGTCGCTGCGGGTGATCGAAGAACTGATAAAATCCTGAACCCTTTGAACGAATCTTTCAAGACATACGCCTGCGTAACCCTTTCGATGATCTTCTGGAGTTTTTCGTTTGTATGGAGCAAGATAGCCCTGCAGACCTATCAACCGATCACAATTATTTTCATCAGGCTGATCCTTTCTTCTGCAATGCTGGTAATTGTGCTCACATCGGTGAAGCAATTGCAAAAACTCCAACGTGAAGACATCAAACATTTTCTGCTATTGGTTTTGTTCCAGCCGCTGTTATATTTTCTTGGCGAATCGTTCGGATTGCAGCGGGTATCGCCCACCACGGCATCGGTAATCATTTCTACCATTCCGCTTTTTTCGCCCATTGCCGCCTTCTATTTCCTGAAGGAAAAAATAACCGTCATGAACCTGCTCGGCATTATTTTATCCATGGCCGGCATATACTTCGTGATCTCTGTCAGCGGCCTTTCCATATCGGCTTCTCCTGTTGGGATCGGCCTGTTATTTATCGCTGTTTTCTCGGCTGTTTTTTATTCCATTGTGTTGAAAAAAATATCTTCGAAATACAATGCTGTCTCAATTATTACCTATCAGAATATTTTCGGCATAGCGTATTTCCTGCCCCTGTTCCTGGCCTTCGATGCAAAAGGATTTGTGCAGGCAGACCACAATCTAAAAGCAATTTCTTCAATCATTTTCCTGGCAATTTTTGCCTCGTCGCTTGCTTATATTTTTTATACATACAGCGTGAAAAAATTAGGCGTGGTAAAATCCATCATCTTTGTGAACATCATTCCCATCTTTACCGTGATATTCTCGTTCTTTGTGATAGGAGAAGAAATCACACTTCAAAAAACAGCAGGAATCATAATTGTAATTGCCGGCGTGATGATATCTCAACTGAAAAGTTTTAGGTTTTTAAAATAATACTATGACAAAAATCGAATTCATCCTGTATGTAGCAGACCAGCAGAAAAGCAGGAATTTTTACAAACAGGCGCTACAGTCAGACCCGGTTCTGGATGTTCCCGGGATGACAGAGTTTCAATTATCCGGCGACTGCAAATTAGGCCTTATGCCAGAAAAAAGCATTGCCAAAATATTGCAGGATAAAACGCCTCATCCTTCTGCGGGAAACGGTATTCCCAGGTGCGAGCTGTACCTGTATGTGGATGCAGTTGAATCTTGTTTTACAAGAGCTATAGATGCCGGCGCAAAAGCAGTGAGCGAACCCCTTCCGCGCGACTGGGGCGACTGCGTAGCTTATGTCAGCGATCCGGACGGACATATTGTTGCCTTTGCAAAAAAAAATTATAAATTTTTTGATTACGAAGTAAAGAATCCACCTTCTTAGAAGGTGGCTTTGTGAGAAAGAGCCCATAGGGCTCAAAAATCGAATGACCCTTGCTCCTGTTCATATAACTTTTCCTGTTCTTCTTGGTATTTGACATATTTTCTTATTTTCTCCTCATCTAAACCGACAGTACTTGAACAATATCCTCTTGACCAAAAATGATTTCCCCAGTATGGTTTCTTTTTCAACCCTGGAAAACTTTTAAATATTTTTATGGCAGTCTTACCTTTTAAGATCCCCATGAAATTTGATGTTGACAACTTCGGCTCTACAAATACTACAATGTGAACATGATCTGGTTGTATATTTAATTCCAATATTTCTACTCTTTTCCACTCACATAGCATTCGGACGGACTCTTCTACAAATTCCTTTAGGGGACCTGATAATACTCTGTATCTATATTTTGGTGTCCATACTATATGAAAAACATGATAATAGATTACGTGTGATATTTTCTTATATTTGCTCATATTTATTTTTGAGCAAAGCTATTAAAAACATGACCACCTTCTTTGAAGGTGGTTTTTTAAGTTTGAATAAAAGAGTAGTATTTGGGGACAAATTAATAATACAAATAAATAATATCAGATTTCCTATTGATACAGAAACAACGGAGGATTAATAACCAAAGCATAAGAAAAATGCCACACGTATTGAAAAGCTAATCCGCCAACTGGCGGATATACGCTGATGATTTATGGTGTGTGGCACGTCGCCTGCCAGCGGGCCGTTAGGGGGCATTTTGAAAATAACAATATTATAATTATCTTTGTACAAGTCAGCTATAGTAATACTTAAAGACTTAAAAATATTATAAAATGAACATTGATATTTCATTATTTTGGGACGTGGATTTTAATAATATTGACTATCAAAAATATTCTCAATTCATCATTAATCGTGTATTATTGAGAGGTACTATAAAAGATTGGCAGGAATTAAAGAGTTATTATGGTTTAGAGAGAATAAAACAGGAAATTATTAAGATGAGATATTTAGACCAAAAAACATTAAATTTTTGCAGTATTTATTTTAATATATCAAAAACTGAGTTCAAATGCTACAATATACCGCCATCGACAAAAGAACTTTGGAATTATTAAAGAGCTTAATGCAGCAATATTTTCTGACAGATTTTAATTTAGTCGGTGGAACTGCTTTAGGTTTACAATTAGGACATAGAATATCCGTTGATTTGGATTTATTCACAGATAAAATATTTAATCCATCAGAAATAAGAATGCTATTAGAACAACATTATCAATTGCAAGATGTATCAGAAAATAAAGGAGGACTTAATCAAAAAATAGCTTATCCTGAGAATTCAAATAATTATATCAAAGTAGATATAGTAAAATATTCTTACCAATTAATAAATCCTCCATTAAATATTGATGGGATTCGCTTATTATCTAAGGAAGATATAATTCCGATGAAATTAGCAGCTATTGCAAATAGAGGAGCAAAAAAAGACTTCTACGATATTTATTTTCTCTTACAGGAATATACTTTAAAAGAGATGATTTCATCCTTTGAGCAAAAGTTCTCTAATTACAATAATTTTTATGTGATAAAAAGTCTCACATATTTTGAAGATGCAGAGAATGACATTAGCCCAAAGTGTTTAAAAAAATGTTCTTGGGATGAAATAAAACAATTCATACAAATAAAAGTTAAAGAGTACGTTTGATTCTATAATAATAAATTTCACGATTAATAAAACGCCCCCTGACATCGTGCAAGCCGCATTTTTGCAGGGATTGATAAAGCTAATGCTACACATACCTGCTTGCTTGCCTACCGGCAGGCAGGCAGCAGGCAAGTACGCTGATGATTATTGTATGTGGCACGTCGCCTATGCGAGTACCGTTAGAAACCAGTTGAGCAAAGCCTGCCTGAGTTCAGAAATCTAATGCAACTTTGTAAAAATTGAAAATCATATGAATTATAATGAAATCGTAAAAAATCAAACTGATTATTTCAATTCTAATCAAACCAAAGATGTTGTCTTTAGAATTAAACAATTAGTAAAGCTCAAGTCTGTTGTAATGGGTTATGAAATGGCTTTATATGAGGCGATTTATAGTGATTTTAAGAAATCTGAATTTGATACCTACACGACAGAATTGAGTTTTATCTACCATGAAATTGATGAATTTATAAATAAACTGCCCAAATGGGCTAAACGAAGAAGAACTAAAACTAATCTTATAAATCTACCAGCGCGAAGTTATATTATTCCTGAACCATTAGGAGTATGTTTGATTATTGGAGCATGGAACTATCCTTATCTACTATCACTCTCTCCAGTAGTAGCTGCAATTGCATCAGGTAATACAGTTGTTCTAAAGCCCAGCGAAATTCCTTCTGCTACAAGTGCAATAATGGCAAAGCTAATTAATGAAAATTTTTCTCCGGAATTCATGATAGTAGTAGAAGGAGGAATACTTGAAACCACAGAGCTTCTTAAACAAAATTTCGACAAAATATTTTTTACCGGAAGTAGTCCGGTTGGCAAAATTATATATCAAGCAGCAGCAAAAAATCTGACACCTGTAACACTTGAATTAGGAGGGAAAAGTCCTGCATTAGTTACTATGAATTGTAACCTAAAAGAATCTGCAAAGCGTTTAGTTTGGGCAAAATTTTTAAATTCTGGCCAAACATGTATTGCTCCTGATTATATATTGGTAGATGAAGCTGTTAAAAAAGAATTTCTTATTCACTTAAAAGACTACATCCGGAAATTTGAATATTCATTTGAAAACAACAATTATGTTCAAATTATAAACGAACGAAACTTTTATCGTTTAATCGAATTAATTGATAAAAAGAAAATATATTATGGTGGCGAAGTCGATCTTCAAAAGCGTTATATCGCCCCAACAATATTAACAGATGTGACTTTTGATGACAAAGTAATGGAAGATGAAATATTTGGCCCAATACTACCAGTAATTTCATATTCCGATTTGAATCATGCCATTTTAGAAATAAAATATAGACCTAAACCGTTAGCTTGCTATATCTTTACAAACGATATTGCTATTAAAAATAAATTATTGAAGGATATATCATTTGGCGGAGGAGCAGTAAATGATGCCATGATGCATATTACTAATAGCAATTTACCATTTGGCGGTATTGGAAACAGCGGGCTTGGTAATTATCACGGCTATGCCGGATTTATTGCATTTTCTCATTTTAAAAGTATTATTGACAAACCATTTTGGTTAGAACCTAATTTAAGATATCCACCAAATACAGAAAAAAAACTAACATGGTTAAAAAGATTAATGAGGCTTTAATACGAACACCTAATCGTGCAAGCCGCATTTTTGCAGGGATTGATAAAGCTAATGCTACGCATACCTGCTTGCTTGCCTACCGGCAGGCAGGCAGCAGGCAAGTATGCTGATGATAGAAGTGTGCAAAATGGCGCCAGTGCCGGGATTTCAGACAATACATTTTTAATTTTTTTAAACTTTTATTTAGAAATCGAGCCATGTATAGCCTTCAACTTTCGGTTTATAAAAATTTCATTATTTTTGTTTTTATAAAACAAACAGGATCAGAAATTCTTACGTTATAAGTATTTGTTTAGAAATAACATTGTCATTTTAAACTTAAAAATATCGAATAATGAACACTGAATAATGAATGCCGAAGTGTGATATTACTTCAAAATTCTACGGTTCGATATTCATAATTAATGTAAAAGTAAACTTTAATTTTTTACACGCCCGAAATACTATAAATATTATGACTGAAATTTTTCAAAAGATCAATACCCTTGCAGAAAAATATAAAGATTACACAGCACAGAATTTATCAAAACTTGTAAAGATAAAATCAGTGAGTTTGCAGGAGCGGGATGTTCAACTTGAACTGAAAAGACAGATGGAAGAGGCAGGCTTTGACGAAGTGGGCATCGACGGACTGGGTAATGTTATCGGAAGAATTGGCAATGGCAAAAAAATTCTTGCTATTGATGGCCACATGGATACAGTGGATGTTGGCAATATTGCAAACTGGACATTCGATCCTTTCTGCGGCGACATTAAAGAGGGATTTGTTTTAGGACGCGGAACCGTTGACCAGGAAGGCGGACCGGCTGCTGCGGTTACTGCCGGAAGAATTCTTAAAGAAATGGGCTTTGACCGTGATGTAACAATATATGTAACCGGAACAGTAATGGAAGAAGACTGCGATGGCCTTTGCTGGAATTATCTTATTGAAGAAGAAAAACTGAAACCTGATTTTGTGATCAGCACAGAACCTACAAACCTTAATATTTACAGGGGACACAGAGGCAGAATGGAGATCGTAGTAAAATTCAAAGGAGTATCATGTCATGGAAGCGCGCCGGAGAGAGGTAAAAATGCAATCTACATGGCAGCACGGGCAGCTCTTGAAATTGAAAAATTAAACGAACGGTTAAAATCTGATGAATTTCTTGGCAAAGGAACCGTTACCATTTCTGAAATAAAATCGGGCAGCCCTTCATTGTGCGCTGTTGCCGATTATGCACAGTTTCATCTCGACAGACGGTTGACATGGGGCGAAACCAAAGAGTCTGCAGTGGCAGAAATACAAGAAATAATAAAGGGCATGGATGCAACGGTTGAAGTTCTTTATTACGATGAAGTAGCTTACACCGGGTTGCGCTATGGCATGGAAAAATATTACCCCACCTGGAAAATCGAAGAGTCAGAACACGCTGTGCAGACGGGTGTAAAAGCCTTTGAAGGTCTGTTTAACAAAAAACCTAAAGTAGATAAATGGACATTCTCCACAAACGGTATTGCAACCAATGGTATTCATAAAATCCCGACTATCGGGTTTGGTCCAGGCAACGAAGTGCTGGCTCATGCCCCGGATGAAAAAGTTCCGGTGAGCGATTTGGTTGCAGCATCCGCATTTTATGCAGCATATGCGTATTTAATTTAGTCTTTCTTTCGTATAATTTTAAATATAATTTATGAATAATTTTTCTGCTCTTTTAAAAAAGGTTAAATCCACAAAAGCGAACCTTTATGGGAAAGATTTTTTACTCACCTGGGATAAATCAAGAAATGAACTTGAGCTTGTTCTCTATGTTGCAGAAGCGTTGAAACAGTTAAGAGACCATAATATTTCAGCAAAATGTTTCGACAGCGGCCTGGCTATTTCAAATTTCAGGGATAACTCCACCCGCACCCGTTTTTCGTTTGCAAGCGCCTGCAATTTATTAGGTCTCGAAGTACAGGATCTGGATGAAGCAAAATCGCAGATTGCACACGGCGAAACAGTTCGTGAAACGGCAAACATGATTTCGTTCATGACCGATATTATCGGCATCCGCGACGATATGTTCCTGGGCGCCGGCCATACCTATATGCTCGAAGTCGGAGAAGCGCTGAACGAAGGGTACAAAAAGGGCGTCCTCGCTCAACGGCCCGGTATTGTTAATTTACAATGCGATATTGACCACCCCACACAATCCATGGCCGACCTGCTGCACCTGAAAAATTATTTCGGCGGGCTCGATAAATTAAAAGGGAAAAAAATCACCATGACCTGGGCATATTCGCCAAGTTATGGAAAACCTCTCTCTGTTCCGCAGGGTATTATTGGACTGATGACCCGCTTTGGAATGGAAGTGGAATTAGCTTATCCCGAAGGATACTCATTGATTCCGGATGTTGTTGAAACAGCAAAGAAAAATGCAAAGGCCAGCGGCGGAAAATTCAAAGTATCCAACAGTATGGAGGAGGCTTTCAAGAATGCAGACATTGTGTATCCCAAGAGCTGGGCTCCATACAGCGTGATGCAAAAAAGAACCAAGTTATTGCAGGCCGGAGATAAAGAAGGGTTAAAAGATCTCGAAAAACAGTGCCTTGCAAATAATGCAAAATTTAAAAACTGGGAATGCGATGAAAAAAAGATGAAGATTACTAAAAGAGGCAAAGCGCTGTATATGCATTGTCTGCCGGCAGATATCACCGATGTTTCATGCAGAGAAGGCGAAGTGTCGGCAAAAATATTTGAAAAATACAGGATCGAAACCTATATCGAGGCAGGATATAAACCCTACATCATTGCCGCCATGATATTAACAAACCGCTTCAAATATCCGGTAAAAATTTTAAAAACATTATGCAATTCCGGGATTCACCGGGTTATGGCATAAATATACCAGAAACAGGATCCCTTAAAATAAAATGTAATAATTTAACCCATTCATAGTATAACTATGGTTTTTCTTTAAACGATTTGTGGTAAAATTCCTCGAATCCTTCTTTCATGGTCTTTGCCGGAGATACGATCAGCTTTCCATTGGGGTCTATGAGATAGTATGATGGCGATACTTTTGCATTGTATTCTTTAGTAATCTGGGGATGACTGCCTGAAGAAAGAGTGAGCCACTTATACCCGTTCTTTTTAACATAATCCTTTATTTTTTTCGTATCCTCATCCGTGAAGATGGTTATAAATTCAAGGGTAGGGTCGTTCTTTTCAAACATTTTTTTCTGCAGTTCAAATTCTTCCCTGCAGGCATAACTCAGGGTATTGCAGAAACAGAGATAAACATATTTACCCCTGAAATCCGATAAACGATAGAGCGCGCTGTCCGTACCATACAACTCAAATGACGGGGTAAAACTGCCGGTTACGGATTGCAAAATCTTTTTCCTGATGTTTTCTCCGATTTTTTTATGCTCGGGGTTTGCCGTTTGCAGGCATAAGGAATCAAGGGTCTGCAGTAAAACGCTTTCTTTATAATCATGGGAAAAGTAAGCATCGTGCAGGCCTTTTAAAATAACGAATTCTTTCAGGTCGTCATTATCAAGCGCCATATTTTTCGAAAGCGTTTTTTTAATCTCTCTAACACTTTTTGATTTGGCAATATTTATCGGCAGGTTCGCACCTTCGGGCGTTTTGGCATAATATTTAAAGTAATTGTCATAGGCCTGGTTGAACAGGTTCATATATGCTGTGTTGTTATATAAAATCGGCTGGTTTCTGTAATATTCCTTAGTAAGTACATTCTCATGCCGGATGTAAGCAAAATACCGGAGATGAGCAAATTTGTATTTTTTATAGTTATCGAAATATTTATTTTCCTTAAAAGCAACCGTTGTATCCATAAATGTAATTACAGAATCAACCCCTGAATGCTTAGCAAACTTATATATCTCATAAAACCGTGAACTGGTATAATCATTATACATTCTGTCAAACCTTCTGATGAGATTATTCAGTTCATTTTTTGTGGCATTCTCAATATCCAGGTAAATCTGTTCTTCTTCAAAATAGGGATTCAGCAACTCTGCTTTTGTTTTTTCTTTATTTTCAGGAAATTGTATTTGGTAGGTTTTATCGGGTTCGGCATATAATACGCCTATGTATTTCCCCAGCAAAACATAGACGGGTTTTGTTTCGTGCAGGATAAAAGAACATGAAAAATCTCCGGCAGTATTGATTTTACATCTGCACAAAGTATCCGGAATATAAGTGATCTGGTCAGAATATGTATAAAAGAGAAGTTCTTTCCCTGACCATTCTTTGTCTGTACCGGAAACAGTAACATTCTGGGAGAATGACACCGGGCCGCAGATAATGAAAATCATTAAAACTATTAGTTTACATTTGCTCATATATACTTAAAACGGTTTAAAACCTTACTTTCTTTAACTATAAAAATTAGTCTTTTGTTTTTGGTTTGGGCAACCGGTTTGGTTAAAAGTCAACCTTGCCTACCGGCAGGCAGGTGGATAATGGTACTTACTCAAGACCTTTAACCTAAAACCAAACTAGCCGCTCTGACTACTTGCCTGCGGCAAGCAGGTAAACCAACGACCTTTTCAAAATGTACTAATTTATCCCGGTTGCAATATAACTATGAACGGATAAATTGCATTTTTAATGTGCATTATTTTTAGCTAAAAATATAAATGCTCAATCAGTATTTTCAACCCGATCCCAAAAAGAATCAGTCCCCCGATGATTTCCATTTTTTTTCCGAAAACGCCTCCTGTTTTTTTACCGAAAAGTATTCCCAGCATGGCCACAAAAAAAGTAACGCATCCTATAACGATAATGGGAAAAATGATGTTGACATTAATAAAACCAAAACTGATGCCAATAATAAAAGCGTCTATGCTGGTTGCAACAGACATTCCAATAAGCGCCCATAGATTTAAAGGATCAAAATTTTTCTTTTCATGATCTTTTTTTAAGCTTTCATATATCATTTTTCCGCCAATCAAAGCCAATAGGATAAAAGCCAGCCAGTGATCGATTTCTGAAACAAATTCTTTCACCCGTATACCGATAGCCCAGCCAAGCAGAGGCATCAGGGCCTGAAAGAATGCGAAAGAAAAGGCGATACGGGTTGCCGGGAAAAAACGGATTTTTTTTTTCATCAGCCCGATGGAAATGGAAACAGCGAAGGTATCAAAACACAAGCCTACGGAAATAAGAAAAATTGTGATAAAATCCATGATACAATATACTTTCCCCAGTAAATTATTTTATGTTTTTTTTATCTGGAATGTTTCCATCTTTTATGCGACCAGAGCCAGTATTCCGGCCGCTCCCGGATGCTTTGTTCCAGCAATTTCATGTACGCTGCTGTGACTTCGCCATTTTGTGCATTCACGGGATCTTTATAGACTTCTTTAATAGTAAGGATATAATTCCCCCGCTTGCGTTTTTGAACGTCAAAAAAGAGAACCGGCATGTTATATTTCTTTGTGTAATATTCTGCGCCATGCAGGCAGGCTGTATCTTTATCAAGGAATCGCACCCATATAGCTTTTTCAATATTCGAGGGGCATTGATCTGCAGCCATTATAAAGCCGGTGGGATTTTCTGTTACCAATTCAAACGACTTTTTTGTATCATATATCGAAACCATTTTCATTCCGGAACCGGCACGCTTTGCCGCAATAAATTTTTCAACAAACAGATTCGATAAGGGTTTATAAAGGGAAACCATAGTATATTTTACCTGAGGGGCAACGGCAAGAACTCCCCATTCCCAGTTTCCGTAATGGCTTGCAAGGCAGATAATATTTTTACTGGCATGATAATATTTTTCTAATATTTCCGGATTTGCTACGGTATAGCGTTTCAGTACCGCAGACCGGCCGAGAGTATATCCTTTTATGCTTTCAAGGGTAATGTCGCCCAGATGCCTGTAAAATCTTTTGGCGGTCAACATAATTTCATCTGGCGTTTTATCAGGAAATGCACAACGCAGATTTGAAATAACAATTTCTTTCCTGTACCGTACGATATAATAAAGGGCAAAGTATAAAATTCCGGACAGGAGATATAAAACACGAAACGGCGTTATTTTAAACCAGTAAACCGTAAATAAAAATATAAAATAAACAATACGCTTCATGAATACACTATTCAGCAATATGCCTTTTTGTTAGATCTCAAAATTAAAAGATTAATCTGTTCCGTCAAAAAAATATCCCCGTATCATCAGGTTATACTCAGATTGGTATAAAATAATACATATTACAAAGGGTAATCAGGTGCCGGTAATCAGTAATCAGTAATCAGTAAGCGGTAATCAGTAGTCAAGAGAAACTACCGATAACCGATAACCGAACACCGATTACAAAATGTATAAATTCCTGCCTCGACTTGTCGGGAGTATCTCGTCTGCAGAACTGCTAATATTGTGTATTAATAAAAATTCCGGCAAATAATGAATTATTTCAGGATAATCGCTTATTTTTGTTTTTATTCACTACTATGTAGTGTCTGTCCATAAATTCGCTAAAAATAGTTTCAATGACTTTTTTGCCCTTGATTCCTAAAGGGAAAGTCATTGAAAATCTGCACTCCCTTCAGGGTTTGGGGCAAATGCAGATTTTCAAAATTACGGTTTATAGACAAACTTTAAGTGTTTATCTCTTTTGATTTTAAAAGGATGGCTGCTGATAAAAAAAATGAAATGCACCTGAAAAAAATTTCCGACATGGAAGAAAAAATCAAGGCGTTGAAATCTGCAGAAACCCTATACCGGCAGAAATATAGTCTATTTATAGAACATTTATCACTTCCCTTCTCTCACCTGAAGGTTATTACGGACGGCAAGCAATCACCTGTTGATTTAATGTTTATTGAGATTAACGAAAACTTTGAAAAACTCATCGGGTCTGGCAAAAAAGAAATTATCGGGAAAAACATTACGGAGGTGCTGCCTGGAATCAGAGAAGATAAATTTAACTGGATCGGCCTGCTCGGGGAAACCGCTGTAACCGGGTTGTCCCAAAAAACAGAGGTCTATTCCGAGGTGTTGAACAAATGGCTCTACCTGTCGCTTTTTTGCCCGGAAAACGGACATGTGGTTGCGCTTTTCGACGATATTACGAAAATAAAACTTCACGAACTCAAAATACAATGGGGCGAACACAAACTCTTGGAAAAAACGCAGGAGATCGCTTCGCAGAACGAAGTATTCCGGTCTATCAACGAAGAGCTGCATTCACGCAATATCAATATTCAAAAGGTAAATGAGAAACTTTTTGAAAGCGAAGGAAAATATCATATTTTATTTGAAAGTTCTACGGAAGGTTATTTTATTCTCAAAGAAAATATATTTGATTGCAATAACGCATCCTGTGAAATTTTCGGATGCAGCCGCGAAGATATTATAGGCAGGCATCCTGCCGATCTGTCGCCGATATTTCAACCGGACGGAAGAAAATCAACAGAGGCGGCTAATGAGAAAATACAGGCGGCGCTGAATGTTGAACCTCAGTATTTTTACTGGAAACATAAAAAGAAAGACAATACGCTGATAGATACGGAAATTATTTTGAAGGCTCTCCCTATTAAAGGAGAAAAATTCATTATTGCCACCATCCGGGATATTACCGCCCGGCTGAAAAACGAACAAAAAATAAAAGAGAACGAACGGAAGCTCGGCGAAGTTTACCAGATTGCAAAAATCGGCAGTTGGCAACTTGATATTATCAAAAGAGAAATAACCCTGAGCAAAGAACACCAGTTGCTGCTCGGCATAGATACCATAAGCGCCAGGCCCGTCACCATGTCGTTGTTTGAATATGCTGAAAAATTTATTGTCGGCGACGATATCCCGGTCATATTAAAACAATTCCAGGCTGCAACAAACCTGAATGAAAAAAGCTCGCCCCGGGAACCCTTTGAGTACAGAATAAAATATGCATCCGGAGAAATCCGGTATATGGAAGTTCATGCCAAATTATTCGAGAAAGACGTAATTTACGGCATTATACAGGATATTACCGAACGGAAACTTACCGAACAACACCTTATTTCTACCGACAGGCTATTAAAAGGCATTAACCAGGCAGCCGGAATATTGCTCACCGAAGAACAGTTTCATGATGCCATTTTTAAGTCTCTTGATATTATTGGAAAGACGCTTGGAATAACGTATATCTGTATTTTCAAAAATCATGAGGATGGGAAAAAGCACAAAATGATCAACCAGAAATTCGAATGGACTCTTACTTCTTTTATAACAGATAATCCCAACTATAAAAATATCTCCTATGCTGAAAACGGCCTCGACAGATGGTGGACCATACTTGATTCAGGCGAAATCATTAAAGGACTTTCAAAGGACATGCCGTTTAAAGAACAGCAATTTCTTGAAAGAAAAAATATTTTATCTATCCTGCTCATTCCTGTTTTCATAGAAAATAAATTCTGGGGATTCATCAGTTTTTCGGATGATTCAAAATACAGGAAATGGACTACGGCAGAAGAAAACCTGTTGAAGAACTTAGCAAATTCGATTGGCGGCGCTATCGCGCAACAGATCAGAAATGAAGAAATCGTCCGCTCAAAAGAACGGGCATTGGAATCAGACAGCCTGAAAACGGCGTTCCTTGCAAACATGTCGCACGAAATCCGTACGCCGATGAATGCCATTCTCGGGTTCACCGAATTGCTCAAAGACGAAGGGCTGTCTGCTTATAAGCGGAACGAATTCATTGATATCATCAGCAAACGGGGAAAAGACCTGTTAAATATTATCAACGATATTATAGACATCTCCAAAATCGAAGCCGGGCAGATCAAAATAAACAATATCGAATGTTCTTTAAATGCTATCGTCCTTGAACTTTACAGCATCTTCGAGTCGGATATTACGTTTAAAGAAAAAAAGGACGTTTCACTCAGGGCGCGCACTTCCTTATCTCACAAAGAAAGTTTTGTTTTCATGGATGATTTCCGGTTAAAACAGATATTTACAAACCTTATCGGTAATGCCGTTAAATTTACTGAAAAAGGGTTTATCGAATTCGGATATACCCTTGAAAACGATATGCTGTGTTTTTATGTTGAAGACACCGGCATTGGGATTTCTAAAGAAAAACAGGCAATAATTTTTGACCGTTTCCGCCAGGCAGACGACAGCACCACCAAACATTACGGAGGAACAGGACTGGGCCTCGCCATTTCAGAAAGCCTTGTCAAACTCATGGGTGGCTATATGATGCTGGAATCAGAAACCGGAGCCGGCTCAAAATTTTCTTTTTATCTGCCCTACAGGCCGCTCTCTGTTTCTTCAAAAAATACAGGGGAAGAGAAACAGGATATTCCGAAAGAACCCGACTGGAAAAATAAAACGATACTGATCGTGGAAGACGACCATGTGAATTTTCAATACTTAAAGGTGCTCCTGAAAAAAACCAATGCACAGATATTGCGGGCGGAAAACGGACAGGAAGCCATTGATCTCTGCCAGAAAAACAAACACATCAATATCGTTTTGATGGATATACAGATGCCTGTTATGAACGGGTTTGAAGCCACAAAAATCATTAAGGGATTCCGCAAAGACCTGCCGGTAATTGCCCAGACGGCGTATGCCATGGCTGAAGATAAAGAGAAATGTGTTGCTGCCGGTTGTGATGAATATTTATCAAAGCCTATAGACATTAAAGCATTGATAACAATAACCGGGAAATATTTTAAAAATTAAACGACAGTTGGGTTTCGAGCAGCTTATATGATTTCCGGTGATACGACGTTATGCCGTGTTTTTTAATGGCAGCCCTGTGTTTTTCTGTAGCATAGCCTTTATTTTCATCCCATCCGTAATCCGGATATTCTTCGTGGAGTTTATTCATGTAGTCGTCTCTGTAAGTTTTTGCAAGAATGGATGCTGCCGCAATGGATAAATATAACCCGTCTCCTTTGACAATACAGGTGTGTGGTATTTTTTTATAATTCCTGAACTGGTTGCCGTCAATAATCAGGTGTTTGGGTTTTGTTTTCAGTTTGTCAAGAGCCCGGTGCATCGCAAGAATAGAGGCTTTTAAAATATTAATCTTGTCGATCTCTTGATTATCTGCCATGGCTACAGAAAAGGCCAGCGCTTTTTTTTCTATGATCTCTCTTAATTCATACCGGTCGCTCTCGCTTAGCTTTTTAGAATCATTTATCAGGGCATATTTGAAATTTTTAGGCAGGATAACGGCAGCGGCAAATACAGGGCCTGCCAGGCTGCCTCTTCCGGCCTCGTCGCATCCTGCCTCGGTAACTCCTTTTTTATAAAAACTGTGCAGATCAGCCATAGTTCAAATTATTATTCTTTACGGAATTCAGAATACATAAAAAAGATATGTAAAAATATTAAAAAAAATTAAATTCCAAATATACTTTGCTTTGCTATAAATTTCTTTTGTATTATACTGCAGATGGTGTAAATTTCCGCAACAAAATATGAGTTGGAAGATGGTAGCGGTAGTTGGTAGTCGCTCTGTTACTGCAAACTACCAACTACTACTACCAACTTTTCAAAATGCGATAATTTATCCCGTTTTTAGTATAAATCTTAATTTATGACCAATTGAAGTATAAAAGATGTTCCCGATAAAGCGTTAAATAAACTTAACCGGTTTCTTCACCTTCTCTTTCATCAGGGTAATATTCAGCACATCCATGATGGTTTTTACATATAGGAATTTCAAACCTGCAAGGTAAATCGCTTTGATATCTTCAATGTCTTTTTTGTTTTCTTCAGAAATTACGATCTCTTTTATTCCGGCGCGTTTTGCCGCCAGGATTTTTTCTTTGATTCCGCCCACAGGCATCACTTTTCCGCGAAGCGTGATCTCGCCGGTCATGGCAACATGCGGTTTCACTTTTCGTTGCGTGAATGCCGATGCCAGCGAAGTAACCATGGCAATTCCTGCTGAGGGGCCGTCTTTCGGAATGGCTCCTTCCGGCACATGTACATGGTAATTCCAGTTTTC
Source organism: Bacteroidia bacterium (assembly GCA_016212695.1). Lineage (GTDB taxonomy): Bacteria > Bacteroidota > Bacteroidia > Bacteroidales > GWF2-35-48 > GWF2-35-48. The sequence continues at coordinate 17,573 of JACREX010000147.1, read as the reverse complement.
AAAAATCTTCCCGGGCAGGTTCAGCAGATCCGCATGCGCTTTGATATATTCAAGGGCAATCACCGCAGACTCCTTCATCACTTCGCCTAAGTTTCCGGTTATCGTGAGATTGCCTTTGCCCCTGCTGACGCTTGTTTCGATAAATAAAATCTCGCCGCCATTGGCCGTCCATGCAAGGCCGGTTACAACTCCCGCAAATTCATTTCCCTGGTATGCCTCCCTGAAATATTCCGGCGTTCCCAGAATATTTTTAAAATGACCTGCGCTAAAATTTTTATTGAATTTTTCGTTGAAAGCTATTTTTTTTGCAAGCTTGCGGATAACTTTTGCGATTTTTTTCTCAAGCTCCCTTACGCCGGATTCCCGTGTGTACTGTTCAATGATTTTCTCAATAATTTTATCATTGAATACAAGTTGATCCTTCTTTAATCCATGTATTTCCAACTGCTTCGGGATGATGTGCTGTTTGGCGATTTCAATTTTTTCTTCCACAATATACCCGGTAACATTGATGATTTCCATCCGGTCACGCAAAGCGGGGGCAATGGTGGTAGTGGTGTTGGCGGTAGCAATGAACATTACATTTGATAGATCAAATTCAATCTCCAAGTAATTATCATAAAATGCCGAATTCTGCTCCGGATCTAATACTTCGAGCAGGGCAGACGACGGGTCGCCGCGAAAATCATTACCCACCTTGTCAATCTCGTCAAGAACAAAAACCGGGTTTGCAGATTTTGCTTTTTTAATACTCTGCATAATCCTGCCCGGCATAGCGCCGATATATGTTTTTCTGTGCCCGCGTATCTCGGCTTCATCGTGAAGTCCGCCCAGCGACATTCTCACATATTTTCGTCCCAGCGCTTTGGCAATGGATTTTCCGAGTGATGTTTTTCCTGTTCCGGGAGGTCCGTAAAGGCATATTATCGGGGCTTTCAGATCGCCCTTCAGTTTCAATACGGCGAGATGCTCAAGAATTCGTTCTTTTACCTTTTCAAGCCCGAAATGATCTTCATCTAAAATCTTCTCTGCATTTTTCAGGTCGAATTTATCTTCCGAATATTCATTCCATGGCATTTCCAGTAAGGTCTGCAGGTAATTCAACTGAACGGAATATTCTCCGGCAACCGGGTTTAACCGTTGAAGTTTTTCCAGTTCTTTTTCAAAATGCTTTGCCACTTCCTGTTTCCATTTTTTTTCTTTCGCTTTGATCTTAATCTCTTCAGCTTCTTTCTCCAGCGGGTTTCCGCCAAGCTCTTCCTGGATCGTCCGCATCTGCTGGTGAAGCAGGTATTCTTTCTGTTGTTTGTTTATCTCTACATTGACTTTAGATTGTATATTATTTTTCAACTCCAGCATCTGAAGTTCGTGCGACAGATATTCAAGCAGCAGCGTTGAACGGATTTTTAAATCATCGGTTTCGAGCAACTTCTGCTTTTCGATAGGTTTTATATCGCTGTTCGAACAGATAAAATTTATAAGAAACGGATAGTTCTCAATATTTTTTACGGCAAACGAGGCTTCCGGAGGGATATGATGCGACAACTGAATGATCTTTAACGACAGGTCTTTCAGGGATGCCACCAGGGCTTCATATTCCTTATCTTTTTCCGGGGGATTTATATCTTCGAGACTGGTTATCCGGGCTTTGAAATACGGATCATCAGAAATAATCTCGTCTATCCTGAATCGCTTCAGGCCTTGTATTATCACGGTTGTAGACTCGTCAGGCATTTCGATGATTTTGTATATCTGCGCCACGGTGCCCACCATATTCAGGTCTTTAATCTCCGGGTTATCTACATATACATCCTTTTGCGAAACAGTTCCGATAATTTTATTTTCTCTGTAAGCATCTCTGAGAAGTTTGATGGATTTATTCCTTCCGACACTGATGGGCAATACAACTCCCGGAAAAAGAACCGTGTTCTTCAGCGGCAGGATGGATAGCGTATCAGGAATTTCAATTTTACTGTTAAAATCTTTTATTTCATCGGCGCCAATTGGTATTATCTCCGTATTGGCGGACAGATCGCCAAACAGAATGCCGGAAAAACCCATATTAATTTCAGAACTCATAATGTCAAACCTTTTAAAACAGACAAATTGACACTCTGTTTATCATTACATTATTTAAAAACAGGAATGACAGATAAGCAATTCCCTTTATCTGCCTGTAATTCTCAAAACTTTGTGCCCCCCTTTTTGTCAAGTCTTGTGCCAATTTAATAAATAAAAGCCAATTATACTATTGCACCCTAAAATTTTATTTTTTTAATACTTGCCTAAAATTTGGAGCGCCTTGAGTGCCTAATGTACTTTAAGTACTCCAAACTATAGCTTACTCTAAGTACTTATTTGCTTGACAAACATTTTTGATTTTTTTTATATAAAATTCCAGTATCTTTACAAAGAAATACCTTTAATCAAAAAAATTATGAAAGCAATTTTTATACCCCTCGTCCTTTGTTTTATCTGTGCAAGCTGTAGTGAAAATATTTTTGCGCAAGTTCCGCACGCATTTAATTACCAGGCCATAGTGCGTAATAACAGTGGCAATGTAATTCCAAACCAAAACGTAAGTTTCAGGATAAACATTCTGCAAGGCAGTTCCACGGGTTCGCTTGTGTATTCCGAGGAGCATTCTTCAACTACCAATCCGTTTGGGTTGGTGAACCTCGAAGTAGGCAATGGCGCAAATCCGTCAGGTAATTTTTCCACGATTGATTGGGGAAACAATTCCTATTACATCAAGATAGAATTAGACATAAGCGGTGGAAGTAATTACACGGTAATGGGCACAAACCAGTTGCTCTCTGTGCCATATGCGCTGTATTCTCCGGGTAATTACAAAGCGGGAAACGGGATAAGTATTTCGAACGACACGATTAAAAACATTTCGCCAAACCAGTTGGTAACATTAACCAATGGCAGCGGGATATCCGTCACAGGCACATATCCTGATTTTACAATTACCAACACAAACCCCGATCAGACCATCTCTTTAACAGGCACAGGCGCAACAACGGTCATGGGTACGTATCCGAATTATACTATTAATTCAACAGACAATAATACCACCTACAGCGCAGGAGCAGGTATCAATATTAATGGCTCGAACCAGATCATTAATACCGCCCAGGATCAAACGGTAGTTTTAACCAATGGGAATGGGATTTCCATAACGGGCACATATCCCGGTTTTTCCATCACCAACACAAATCCCGATCAGGCGATTACTTTAAACGGTACGGGCGCAACAACGGTCACAGGTACGTATCCGAATTTCACCATTAATTCTACAGATAATAATACTACGTATTCGGCAGGAACAGGATTATTGCTTTCAGGCGACATTTTTAGCGCTGTATTCGGAACAGGCGCCGGTATGGTTTCAGAAGGCAATCACGCTCATTCAGATTATACGGCAGGCGGAATAAACGGAAATGTGCAATTCAACAATAATGGAACATTCGGAGGCAATACTGATTTGTTCTGGGATAATGCCAATTCACGACTTGGAATAGGAACATCAAACCCTACTGCTTCATTGCATCTGAACGGTACCTTACGAATCACCGACGACTCTGAAGGAGCAGGTAAAATATTCACATCCGATGCCAATGGGGTAGGCTCATGGCAAACTCCGGCAATCGGTTCTTCAAACGGTAATACCAATTATATTCCCAAATTCATTTCCGCAAACTCTTTAGACAATTCCCTGTTATATCAAAATGGAAATTATATCGGGCTCGGCACCACCACGCCTTCGGGAAGGTTCATGATACAGCAGGACTTGGCGGCCTTAGATAATGAACCGATTTTTGAAGTAAAAGACAAAAGCGGGCAGACGGTGATGGTGCTTTATAAAGACAGCGTTCATTTTTTCGTGAAAGACCCGGGTGGCGCCAAAGCGCAGAACAGGGGGTGTTTTGCAGTGAGCGGTAAAAGCGACACAAAAAGTTTTACCAATAATTATTTATTAATAAATCCTGACAGCACCCGAATTTATACTACCGACACGACAATGGGATTTGGTATAAAAAATATCGGTGTCTCTTCAAAAACAAGTTATATGAAACTTACTCCTGATAATTACTTTATTGGATATAAATCGGGTAACGCCAATACTACGGGTATGTACAATAATTACATGGGTTATGAAACCGGTCTGGCTACAACAAGCGGTTATTATAATGTATTTGTCGGATATAATTCAGGGAAAAATAATATTGATGGCAGCTCCAATACTTTTCTTGGTTATTCTGCGGGCTGGAACAGCAACGGGCAGAGTAACGTGGCAGTTGGTTCAAATGCTTTGGGAATTTCCAATACAGGGAGTTCCAATGTAGCTGTTGGTAATCAGTCGCTGGCATATAATACAGGCGGTGAATATAATGTTGCATTGGGGAATAACTCATTGTATTACAATTCCGTTGGGACATATAATGTAGCTGTGGGTGTTGAAGCTATACGAGGTAACAGTTCAGGCAACAGGAATATTGCTATGGGTTATCAGTCGCTTTACAGTAATTCTTCAGGTAATGAGAATGTTGCTCTTGGATACAGGGCGGGTTATACAAATACAACAGGAAATAATAATGTATTTCTTGGCTATTATGCCGGATACACTAATAATGCAAACTACAATGTATTCTTAGGGTATGAAGCCGGGAGACAAAATACTTCGGGCGCTAACAATTCATTTATGGGTTACCAGGCAGGCCGGGATAATACAACCGGAGAGAGCAATGTTTTTATTGGAAACAGTTGTGGATACACAAATACAGGCGGTAACCAAAATGTATTTCTTGGTTTTTTTGCAGGATTTACAAATAATGGAAACTACAATGTGTTCCTTGGCAGCAGGGCAGGTTATTCCAATACATCAGGATGGGGCAATACCGCAAATGGTTATTTTGCACTTTATTCAAACACAACAGGAATAAACAATGTTGCTAATGGTTATCAGGCGCTTTATTTTAATACCGGAGGCGCAGGAAATTACAATGTTGCAAATGGCTATCGGGCGCTTTATAATAATACTGAAGGATACCATGTTGCAAATGGTTATCAGGCTTTGTATTCTAATACAACGGGTACTAAAAATACAGCTAACGGTTACCAGGCTATGTATTCTAATACAACCGGTAATTCAAATGTTGCCGAAGGAAATGCTGCTTTGTATAGTAATACTACCGGAAACTCTAATGTTGCAATTGGAGACCAAGCTATGTATTATGGTATAGGTTATGGAAATACTGCAATTGGGCGGTGGTCATTATATTACAATACCGGTGATTATAATACTGCTCTTGGATTCGGAGCATTCTTTTCTCCGGTTTCTACTTCTTATACAAACTCCACTGCTTTAGGTAACAGCGCTGCCATTACTGCCAGCAATCAGGTCAGAGTAGGCAACAATTCCGTTACCAGTATAGGGGGCTATGCGGCATGGACAAATCTTTCCGATAAACGATTCAAAAAAGATGTTGCCGAAAATGTGCCGGGCCTTGCTTTTATCATGAAACTTAAACCGATAACCTATCATTTAGATATGAATCAACTGGCTGAATTTTTACAAACCCCCGATTCGTTACGATTGTTTGACGCTGAAAAAATAAAGGAATCCATACTGCAAACAGGATTTGTTGCACAGGATGTTGAAAAAGCAGCCAATGAACTTGGTTTTGATTTCAGCGGTGTGGACAAACCAAAAAATGAAAGAGATTATTATGGTTTGCGTTATGCAGAATTTACAGTTCCTCTGGTAAAAGCAGTGCAGGAACAGCAGAAAATGATTGAAGAACTAAATGATAAAATTCAAAATCTCGAAAAGGAAAATACATTGATAAAATCTGATAACACCATTTTAAAAAATGATAACACCTTATTAAAATCCAAAATTCAGGAAATTGACAATTTAAAAGCAGAGATTGCCAATATTAAATTATCCATCGGAACATCATCAAATAAATAAATTAACAAATAAATTTAGAATTATGAAAAAGTTTTTAGTTTCCGTTATCAGTTTGTTGATTAGTGCTACAATATTTGCACAATCCCCCCATGCCTTCAATTATCAGGCTGTAGTGCGTAACAGCAGCGGTACAGTTATTCCAAACCATGATATAAGTTTCAGGATAAACATTCTGCAGGGAAGCGCTACAGGCGCTTCTGTATATTCCGAGGAACATTCTGCAACTACCAATCCTTTTGGTTTGGTAAACCTCGAAGTCGGAAATGGCACAAATTCGTCCGGTAATTTTTCAACGATAGAGTGGGGAAATAATTCCTATTACATCAAGATTGAATTGGATATAAACGGAGGGAATAACTATACGGTAATGGGCACAAACCAGTTGCTATCTGTGCCGTATGCGCTGTATTCGCCCGGCAATTACAAAGCGGGAAACGGGATAAGTATTTCAAACGACACGATTAAAAATACTTCGCCAAACCAGTTGGTAACATTAACTAATGGCAGCGGGATATCCGTCACGGGCACATATCCTGATTTTACCATTACCAACACAAACCCTGATCAGACCATCTCTTTAACAGGCACAGGCGCAACAACGGTAACGGGTACGTATCCGAGTTTCACCATACATTCCACAGATAGTAACACAACCTATAATGCAGGAACAGGAATTGATATTACGGGAGGAACCATCACAAATACAGAGCCCGATCAGGCCATTACTTTATCAGGCACAGGAGCGACAACGGTTACGGGTATGTATCCGAATTTTACTATAAACTCGACAGACAGCAATACAATGTATCAGGCCGGGACAGGTTTAAGTATGAATGGAACAACCTTCAGCGCAGATTTTGGAACAAGCGCCGGAACAATAGCGGAAGGCAATCACACGCATCCGGATTATACTGCAGGCGGATCAAATGGAAATATACAATTCAACAATAATGGAACATTCGGAGGCAATACTAATTTGTTCTGGGATAATGCCAATTCACGCTTAGGAATAGGAACATCAAGCCCAACTACTTCATTGCATCTGAATGGTACCTTACGAATCACCGACGATAGCGAAGGTTCAGGCAAAATTTTAACATCCGATGCTTTGGGTAATGCCATATGGTCAAGCCCAGTAATAGGTTTTTCAGACGGAGATACGAATTATATTCCTAAATTTATTTCTTCAAATTCTTTAGGGAATTCTTTGATGTTTCAAAATGGAACGAGAATTGGCCTTGGGACAACTGTCCCTTCCGGAAGATTACAAATACAGGCTGACTCAAGCGCGGCTGATACGGAACCTTTGTTTGAAATAAAAGACAAAACAGGGAAAACCGTAATGGTGGTTTATCAGGACAGCGTTCATTTTTTTGTAAAAGACGACCCAAGTAAAGCACAGAACAAAGGCTGTTTTGCTGTTAGCGGGAAAAGTTCTACAAAAGCATTTACGAATAATTTTTTGTTAATAAATTCTGACAGTACACGAATTTATACTACCGACACGACAATGGGATTTGGTGTAAAAAATATCGGAGCCTCAAGCAAAACCAGTTATATGCAATTAACGCCAAATAACTATTTTATCGGGCATGAAGCGGGAAAATCTGTTACCAGCGGTTTATATAATTCGTTTATCGGTTATAAAAGCGGATACAAAACTACAGCAGGTTCTAAAAATTATTTTATAGGATATAAAACAGGATATAATAATGCCGATGGATACAGCAATATTTTTATAGGCGATAGTACAGGGTTTTCTAATACATCTGGTTTTTTTAACGCATTTATTGGAAATGGAGCAGGTCGAAATAATACAACTGGCACTATAAATGTTTGCTTGGGAAATAATAGTGGTTATTCAAATACTCTTGGTCATTATAATATTTTTATTGGTTACTATGCAGGATATTCGAATACTACTGCGAGTTCAAATGTGTGTATGGGTACATATTCCGGCGCTGCAAATACTAATGGCGCACAAAATACATATATCGGAAATTGGGCTGGCGCTGCAGCAAACGGGTATGGAAACTCATTTTTTGGTCATGTTGCCGGACGTTGGACTACTACAGGTTCGTATAATACTTATATAGGTACATTCGCTGCTGAGAACAACGCTACAGGAAATTATAATACTTATATAGGCTATGAAGTTGGAAATCTCAGTAGCGGCTCTTCCAATGTATTTATAGGGTACCAAGCAGGCTTTAATGAAACAGGCTCTAATAAACTGTATATTGAAAATTCCTCAAGCGCTACACCTTTGATTGGAGGCGACTTTTCAGGCGACAGAGTAGGTATCAACCGAATGCCTACAACGTATACTCTCGAGGTCGGGGGCACAATATGGGCAAATGGCGCTACAATTACTGCTGGCTCTGCTACTTGGTCTGATGTAAGATATAAAACAAATATCCTTACCCTTGAAAACTCACTTGAAAAAATATGTAAACTCAGAGGTGTCTGCTATGATTGGAAATATTCGGAATTCGTTGATAAAAATTTTCCTAAAGGCCACCAGATAGGTGTAATAGCACAGGAAATAGAAGAAATATTCCCTGAATTGATTACTACAGACAATGAAGGATATAAAAGCGTTGCATATGAAAAGTTCACACCAATTCTTCTGGAAGCTGTGAAATCACTTAATAATAAAATTAACGACCAGGAAAAAGAAATCGAAACATTGAAAAATGAAAATTCACAACTCAAATCCGATAACACGATTTTAAAAAGTGATAACACTATATTAAAATCCAAAATTCAGGAAATCGACAATTTAAAAGCAGAGATTGCCAATATTAAATTATCCATCGGAACATCATCAAATAAATAAATTAACAAATAAATTTAGAATTATGAAAAAGTTTTTAGTTTTTCTTATCAGTATGCTGATTAGTGCTACAATATTTGCACAATCGCCTAATGCCTTCAGCTACCAGGCCGTAGTGCGTAACAGCAGTGGTACAATAATTCCAAACCAGAATGTGAGTTTCAGGATAAACATTCTGCAGGGAAGTTCTACAGGCTTATCTGTATATTCAGAGGAACATTCTGCAACTACCAATCCCTTTGGTTTGGTGAACTTAGAAGTTGGTAATGGCACAAATCCGTCCGGTAATTTTTCTACGATAGACTGGGGAAACAATACCTATTACATCAAAGTTGAATTAGATATTAACGCAGGGAATAATTACTCGGTAATGGGCACAAACCAGTTGCTTTCTGTTCCATATGCGCTGTATTCGCCGGGTAATTACAAAGCGGGAATCGGGATAAGTATTTCGAACGACACGATTAAAAACACTTTGCCAAACCAGCTTGTAACTTTAACCAATGGTAATGGAATATCTGTAACAGGTACGTATCCTGATTTTACCATTACCAACACAAATCCCGATCAGGCGATTACTTTAAACGGCACAGGCGCAACAATGGTAACGGGAACGTATCCGAATTTTACCATTAATTCAACAGATAATAATACTACGTATTCCGCAGGAACAGGATTATCTCTTACAGGCGATGTTTTCAGCGCTGAGTTTGGGACTTCAGCCAGTACGATAGCTGAAGGGAACCACACACATACACAATTGCATAACCAATCGCATACCATGACATCTGTGAGCGATCATTCGGCAAATAACTGGAACCTATTTTATTCAAACGGAAGCGGGCAGATAAATGACTTATCGCTTGGAACATCCGGGCAAATGCTAACCTCAGCGGGAATTTCTGCAATTCCGACATGGAGTACGCCGAATTCAGGGACTGTAACAAGTGTTGGTTTATCTATGCCTTCTGTTTTTACGATTGCCAACTCGCCTGTTATTTCATCAGGCACATTGACTGCAACATTTGCATCACAGGCTGCCAATACATTTTTTGCAGCGCCGGATGGAACTGCCGGAACACCTTCGTTCAGATTATTGGTTGCCGCTGATTTACCTGCGCACAGCCATGCATTACTTTCTCCGGGAACAGGATTGACAGGCGCTGCTTACAACGCTTCTGCCGCTGTTTCAGACTGGGCTGTTTCTTTTGATGGAAATGGTTCTGCCAATACTTCAGCAAGGAGCGACCACTCGCATACAGGCATGGTTACAGGTTCCGGTGCATCAAACAAAATTACATTCTGGAACGGGACATCATCGGTTACTTCCAGCAATCTCTTTTCCTGGAACAATTCCTCGAACATGCTTGGCATCGGTACTGCAAATCCGCAGGCGGCTTTAGATGTAATAGGAAACATCCGGATGGATGATGGCGGAACATTAGCTGCCGGAAAAGTATTGACTTCCGATGCCAATGGGTTTGGTTCATGGCAAACTCCTGCAATAGGTTCTTCTGACGGAACGGCTAATTATATTCCGAAATTTGTTTCTGCAACCGGTTTGGATAATTCTGTCATATACCAAAATGGCGTTAATCTCGGTATCGGCACCACCACTCCTTCGGGAAAGGTACAGATTGTCGCTGATGCATCTCTTCCTGCCACTTCTCCTATTTTTGAAATTAAAGACCAGAATGGACAAACCGCTATGGTTGTTTACAAAGACAGCGTGCATTTCTGGGTGAAAGACCCCGGCGGAGCAAAATCTCAAAACAAGGGTTGCTTTGCTGTTAGCGGTAAAAGTTCCACCAAATCTACAACAAACAATTTTTTTTATATCAATCCTGCAAATAATTTTATCGGGAATGATGCCGGTTACAGCCTTTCTGGTTCTCTGAATTATACAGGGAAATACAATTCATTTATCGGGTATCAGGCTGGCTATTCCGATACCTCAGGATATAATAATTATTTTATCGGATACAAAGCCGGATATTCCAACACCAGTGGTTACAGCAATATATTTATTGGAGATAACTGCGGTTATTTCAATACAAGTGGTAGAGGCAATATATTTCTTGGCGATAACTGTGGCTATTCTAATACAACCGGTAAACAAAATGTATTTCTTGGTTATTATGCAGGATATATCAATAATGGAGACTACAATGTGTTCATTGGCGATCATGCAGGTTATTCCAATACATCAGGAATGGGCAACTCCGCAAATGGTTATTATGCCTTATACTCTAATACTGGAGGAACAAATAATGTAGCTAATGGTTATCATGCACTTTATAATAACATAGGAGGAATAAATAATGTAGCTATTGGTTATCAGGCGTTTTATTATAACACAGAAGGAGTCTATAATGTAGCTAATGGTTATCAGGCAGGATATACCAATAATGGTGACTACAACGTATTTGTTGGTTTTCAGACAGGTTTTTCCAACACCATAGGATACCAAAATACCGCCAGCGGATTTCAGGCGCTTTATTCCAACACCACAGGAAACTCCAATATCGCCAACGGAATGAATGCGCTTCAATCTAACACCATAGGAAACTACAATACCGCCAACGGATATGCTGCACTTTTATCAAATATCAATGGAAACAACAATACCGCAGATGGAGTAGCAGCGCTTTTTAATAACATGTATGGTAGCAATAATACCGCTTTAGGGTTTTATGCTTTCTTTGATGGAATAAATTATTCCAATTCCACTGCTTTAGGTTATAATGCTGCGATAACCGCAAGCAATCAGGTGAGTATAGGAGACGCTTTTGTTACTACATTTTTTTGTCAGGGAGCTTATGCGGCTACTTCTGCCAGTGCCGCCAACATGGTTGTTCTTTCAACAGGCCAGATACTCCGAAGTACATCTTCAAAAAGATATAAAAGTAACATTACAGATTTGGAGATTAATACGGAAAATATTTATAAACTAAGGCCTGTATCCTATAATAGTATTAATGAAAGCGACAGCAAGACACAGCGTTTTTTTGGCCTCATTGCCGAAGAAGTAGCCGAAGCAATTCCTGAACTTGCTGTATTTGCAATAGAAAAAGATGTAATCAAAGGAAGCGCTTCAGAAAAGCTTATTCCTGATGCCGTTCAATACCCACTTTTATCGGTTTTGTTATTAAAAGAAGCACAAAAGCAAAAGAAAAAAAGCGATGAACAACAAAAAATAATTGACGACCTGCAAAAAAGAATAGAAGCATTAGAAAAATTATTGTTGAAAAAATAAAGAATTTTTTTTATCATCTCCTGAAAACCTCTTTCAGTATTTCATAAGATTTGATTTCGTTTAAAGAAATCAGATGTACCTTGTAATAAAGAATTAGCTTAGAGAGAAGTTCATTACGCAATGATTTTGTAATTTTAAAATTCACCGCTTCCTTATAAGCGGTATCTATAAGTTTTGAAAAATAAGGACTTGTTTCCCTGCCCAAAAAATAGGAATGATTGGGCATCAGCGAGGTAAACCGGCCATCGGCCATATCAAAGAAAATATTCGTTTCCGAGTAGTTATTGTTTGGAAAAAATCCTAAGTATTTTGTCAACTGCATAAGAAAAATAATATGGAAATTTTGTAATCCCTTTTCTTCTTTATCGAGCAGCAGTATATAATTGTATAAAAAATTGAACAGTTCAGGATTTGGCGTTACTTCCTTAATGGATTTATAAAGAACTTCAGAAATGAAAATAGCCAGCGAACTTTTAACTATGTTAAACGGGATAGCGGTTAAGGGATCGGAAATTTTTGCTTCGGTGATAACCTGTAATTCTCTTTTTGTTTTATTGGAAACCTCTAATTCGAGCAAAAAAAGCGGGCTGAAATAATTGGCTTTGATTTTTGATTTTTTACCATGCGCCCTTTTAATAAAATACGACTGTCTTCCCCACTGTTCAGTATATATATGTGCAATAATACCAGTATCGGAATATTTTATATGACGCAATACAATACCTCTGGTTTTTCCAAGCATATAAGGAATGTTTATACGACAAATATAATTGCATTTTGAAGATTTTTCGACACATCGGGCCGATTATTGTCATTTGTGTTTTTCAAAAAAATCATGTAGGTTTGTCAGTTTATATAGTTATACTTTAAATGGTTAAACTGTTGACATTGTTAAATGGTTATTTTAATTATCACATAGATTATTAATGATTGATTTATAACAATTTAGCAATATAACAATTTGACAATGTCTGTTCAATAAAAGTTAAATTTGTAACCGTTTGCAGTATAAAAACAGAAAGTTAAAGGTCAGAATTTTATAGAATGACGGCTCCGAAAAAGAAAAGAAAATTTTGGGACAGGCTGAAACTGAAATATCGTATTACCATATACAATTACAGTACATTGGAAGAGGTATGGGTTCAGAATATTTCCAGGATGTCTTTTTTTTCGCTCGTGGGATTCTTAGCTACGCTGATTGCAGCTATTGTTGCCATCCTGATTATTTTTACTCCCATACGTGAATTTATACCCGGGTATGCAGATCCTGTCATGCGGCGCACATTACTTATGAATACGTTAAAAACAGATTCCATTGAGCAGCTTCTCCGCCAACAGGAACAATATATGGAGAATCTTAAAATTATTATGAATGGCGGCGTACCGCTCGAAAGGGATACGGCAAAAAAGGGGAAAGTGGATCATTCCAAATTAAATTTTAAGAAAACAACAGAAGATTCTTTATTTGTGAGCCAGATTGAACAGGAAGAGCGGTATACAATTTCTATGAGCGATGTGCGTAAGTCGGGTACGGATATTAATAAACTTAAGTTTTTCCCTCCTTTAAAAGGAATGGTGTCTAACCATTTCAGCCCGTCGCAGGATCATTACGGAACGGATATAGTTTCTGCAGAAAACCAGGTGATATGCGCCACCCTGAATGGTACGGTTGTGATGGCTGAATGGACATTAGAGACAGGATATGTGATACAGATACAGCATGATAATAATTTATTATCGGTATATAAACATAATTACAGGCTTTTGAAAGAAGTGGGCGAACATGTGAGGGCGGGAGAAGCTATAGCCATTTTAGGAAATTCCGGAGAACAGACAACAGGCCCGCACCTGCACTTTGAACTCTGGTATAACGGACTGCCCCTGAATCCGGAAAATTATATAGTTTTTTAATGAAGAAAAAGATTGCAATATTCGGTTCTACAGGTTCTGTCGGAATCCAGGCTTTAGAAGTAATTGCAAGCCATTCTGATATTTTTGAAGTAGAAGCGCTGACCGCTAATAATAATTCTGAATTGCTTATTAAGCAGGCTCTGAAATTTAATCCGAATACGGTAGTTATTGCTAATGAATCAAAATATAAAGAGGTTAAAGAAGCGCTGTCGAAGCGCGATATCAAAGTGTTTGCAGGCAAGGAATCATTGGCCCGGATAGCCGGTATGTCCGGGATAGATATGGTATTGGCGGCAATGGTGGGCTATGCCGGACTGCTTCCCGCAATAAAAGCCATTGAAGCAGGCAAGGATATTGCCCTGGCAAATAAAGAAACCTTAGTGGTAGCGGGCGAATTAATTAATAAAATCGTTTCTGAAAATCAGGTGGTAATCCTTCCGGTTGATTCGGAACATTCGGCTATTTTTCAATGCTTAGTTGGCGAATATCACAATCCGGTCGAAAAAATATATCTCACGGCTTCCGGCGGCCCCTTCAGAGAGATGTCAATTGAGGAGTTATTTTATGTGTCTTCAAAAGACGCATTGAAACATCCTGTGTGGAATATGGGCGCAAAAGTAACGATCGATTCTGCTACGCTTATGAATAAAGGCCTAGAAGCAATAGAGGCGCGCTGGCTTTTTAATATGAAACCGGAACAGATACAGGTGATCATCCATCCGCAATCAATCATTCATTCTATGGTTCAGTTTCAGGATGGATCGATAAAAGCCCAGATGAGCCTGCCCGATATGAAATTACCTATTCAGTATGCGCTTGGTTTTCCCAACAGGCTGACGTCTGATTTTCCCCGTTTTGATTTTATGAATTATAAGAGTTTTACGTTTGAACAACCGGACATGAAAAAATTTCCAAACCTTGCCCTCGCTTTCGAGGCATTGAGAAAAGGAGGAAACATGCCATGTGTTTTAAATGCGGCAAATGAAATAGCAGTAGAGGCATTTCTTAAAGACAGGATTGGGTTTTTCGATATACCTGATGTTATTGAAAAGACCATGCACACTATATCAAATATTCAGAATCCATCGTATCAGGATTATGTCGAGTCGGATAATGAAGCCCGGAAATTAGCGTTGAGTTTAATTAAAAACAAAGTAAATTAATGAACGGATTAGTAATGGCAGCCCAGTTGATACTGGGATTATCCATATTGGTTATATTGCACGAACTGGGTCACTATATGGCGGCGCGGGCTTTTGGTATCAGGGTAGAAAAGTTTTATCTTTTTTTCGATGCATGGGGTTTTAAATTTTTCAGTATTAAAAAAGGAAACACAGATTATGGCATTGGCTGGCTCCCGCTGGGCGGGTATGTAAAGATTGCCGGGATGATTGATGAATCCATGGATACCGAAGCGTTGAAAAAACCCCCGCAACCCTGGGAATTCCGTTCACGCCCCGCCTGGCAGCGGCTTATTGTGATGGTGAGCGGAGTGCTGATGAATGTAATACTGGGTGTTATTATTTATTCCTGCATACTGCTGTTTTACACTAAACAGTATTTACCCAACGAATCGGTTAAAGACGGGATTTATGCATATGAACAGGCGCGGAAAATCGGGTTTCAGCCAGGCGATAAGATTATAACGATTAATGGAAAAAAAATTGAACGATTCGAAGATATCGTATCAACAAGAGTTCTTTTTGGGGCAACCGTGACCATCGAAAGAAAAGGCCTTCGCACGGGCATCATTGTTCCGGACACTCTTTACAGGATGGTGATGAAAAAATATAAAGGCTCATTTATAGATTTTGATAATTATAGCTTTTCCGTAGACAGCGTATTATTGGTTTATGAAGATTATCCGGAACGAATAGCTCGCAAACAGCGGATCATAACTCCTGCGTACCTGGCGCAGATTAAAAAGGGAGATAAATTTATTTATGTGGACAAAACCTTAATAGAAAGCTTTGGCCATTTCAGGGAAATTTTAGTTGAAAACGCAGGGAAATCCGTATGCATGACTATTGAAAGGAATAAGCAATTTGTAAAATTATATATTAATGTAGATTCTGTTGGAATGATTGGTATAGCGCCCACAAAGCCTCCCTATCCGCTAAAGTCATATACGTTTTTCAGCGCTCTTAAATTCGGATATGCCGACGCCTTTGAAACCCTTGTTGCCAATGCAAAAGGCCTGAAGAAAATATTTCAGGGCAAAGAGAAAGTATCCGAGTCAATTCAGGGTCCTATCGGGATTGCAAAGATCTATGGCAGTAAGTGGGACTGGAGAAAATTCTGGTCTATTACGGGGCTGCTGTCAATGATTCTTGCTTTCATGAATATATTGCCCATTCCCGCATTGGATGGCGGGCACGTGATTTTTTTAACCATCGAGGCAATTACCCGGCGAAAGTTTTCCGATAAATTTATGGAACGGGTTCAGATCGCCGGTATGGTTATTTTATTAACGCTCATGGCGCTTGTGATCGGGAATGATATTTTCCGCCTGTTTAAATAAAAAAATTAGCTGCAATATTTCACTTTGAGAATTTTTCCAAGCCCAAAACCTTCCTTTCCTCACCAAACACTTGCCGGACAAGTACAAACACTTGCCGGACAAGTCCAAATGGTTGCTGGACTGTTACAAAAGCTTGTTTTGCGATAAGATTTCTGTTATGGTCTCTACAAATGAGAACTTTTGTGCATAAGTTAGTCCTGCCATTTTATTTTAATTTAATGTTAATATTGAACTGTTCATTTATTCTGCAAATATACGATGTATGAGCCTGCTCCGAAAAGTAATTTTTTTATGAATTGGAATAATGGAATGTTGGAATTATGGGCTTTCCCGATATTCCATTTTTCCATCATTCCCAAATATCGGACTTTTCAGAGTGGACTCATGTATTTAATTTAAAAATATATTAATGTTAAATATTATTCGCTCTGTTTTTTTTTTATATTTAAATCTCTATCTTTAAAACCAATTTTCAAATAAAAATTTACGGTCATGAACAACTATAAAATACTTCTACATTTCGACAGGCTCAATGCATCGCATTCGTTATTCGATATTCGATATTCGTTATTCATTTTACCCTTTTCCCTTTGCGCTGCATTGAGCAGGGGTGTTTCATGGTTGCATTCCAGCGTGCAGCGCCGATACAGAGAGGCTGCGCTTTGGTACCCCGCCCTAAAGGGCAGGGCAATTCAGGACGGGGCAACTCATATATCCCATCGGCGCTTTTCACTTCGACACTCGATATTGTTTTTCTTTTTATCTTTCTCCTTTTTCCTTTTATCTTTCCTCTTCATTCAATGCACCAATAATCCTAACCAAGAACCAAGCACCAAGTCCCAAGCATGCACTGAGCGCAGTCGAAGTGAACCAAGAACCAAGAGCCAAGAACCAAGCGCCAAGAACCAAGAACCAAGTCCCAAGAACCAACTCCCAAAAACCATAATCACAGACACCTGCCCAAAGCCCCGAATCTTTACAATTCCCAAAACTGGAGTAACACCTGTTGTAATCCAGACTAAATCCGGCACAAAGACCATAAAACTCGAACCACCGCAAACAGTTCCTT